>CAZZDZ010000045.1:4456-24301 GCA_964652675.1 uncultured Pirellulaceae bacterium | reverse complement strand
TCTGTGGACAACGAATTTGTGCTCAACGATCGGCGTATGGTGCGAGGCAATCGGGCGTCTGAAGCCCTGAAAGAACATCTTGCAAAAGAGTCATCCTCGTAAAGACCGTATCATGCGGGATAATCGTGAGAGCCAAAAGACCAAACACCATGTTGTGACAGCCAAAAAGCCGATTTTCGGACGGCTTGAATTGGTTAGCTAAATACTGATGACTGGGTAACCCACGGAGTCCAGGTCAACACAAACGTTATTGACGGGGTTAGAATCACGGCTATTCCAATGGACAACCCTAATAAGCCAGCCCCGCCAAACGCAAAACGCTAGTCTCAGTGAGTTCGATAGCATAGCCGCGTGAGCCTGGCAAAAGCAACGATCCTGCCCCGAAATACAGACCCCTTTTCAAAAATTGCCAAACATGAAAAACCTGCCCCTGATTTTCCCGTTGATGACGTTGTTTTACGCTGTCCCTTTGTGTTTGGCCACAGCGGACGAACCCATAAAATTTACGGTAAAAATGCTTGCCGTTGACGGCAACGAAGGGATCGCGGCGGGAGATGTCGATGGTGACGGCAAGACCGACTTGGTCGCGGGACGCAATTGGTATCGCGGTGGCGAATGGATCCCCCGACCCGTACGCAGCATCGATGACTGGAACGGGTACGTCCAAAGCAACGGCGATTATCTTTTTGACGTCAACAAAGACGGTCGCTTGGACGTGATCGCAGGATCGTTCGTGCCAACCGAAGTTTACTGGTACGAGAACCCCGGCGAAGAGGGATTGCGTTTGGGCAAGCACTGGCCACAGCACTTGCTATTGGACACCGGGCAATCGCGCAACGAAGGCCAGTTGATGGAAGACATGGACGGCGACGGACGTCCTGAGTGGATCGTGAATAGTTGGGTGAAAGACACGCCCGCTTTTATCTACCGGTTGGTCGACAAGAAAGAGCCCGAAGAAAAAGCAGCACCAAAGAAAAAGCAACCCAAGGGAAAAAAGGCTGCTAGTGATGGTTCGCCCAAGTACGAAATGGTTGGTCACCAAGTTGGCGAAAGAGGCAACGGCCACGGCTTGGCTGTTGGCGACATCAACAACGATGGGCTGAAAGATCTGTTGGTTGGCCAAGGTTGGTATGAACAACCCGCCAGTGATCCTTGGGGCCAACCGTGGACGTTTCGTAGCAACTGGCAACTTCACAGCAGTTTGCCAATGATCGTCGTCGACTTGGACGGTGACAAAGACAACGACATGATTATCGGCAACGGTCACGACTATGGTTTGTACTGGTGGGAAAACGAAGGCCGTGATGACGAAGGCAAAATCAATTTCAGCGAACACGAAATCGACAAGTCGTACAGCCAGCCCCACACGTTGGCTTGGAAAGATCTTGACGGCGACGGAGCAGAAGAACTGATCACGGGCAAACGTTTCTACGCCCACAACGGAAAAGACGCCGGTGGGATGGAAATGCCTTGCCTGTACTACTACAAATGGAATCCCGATACAAAAGAGTTCAAACGCTTTACGATCGAAGAAGGCCACGTGGGGTGCGGATTGCAGATCGTTGCCGAAGACATCGACGGAGACCAAAAGGTTGATATCGCGGTGGCGGGCAAAAGCGGAACCTATCTGTTGCTAGCGAAATGACGCAAGACTCATCTGAATCATCACCAAGCGGTAACGACCTGACAATCAAGGACGCGCAGGCGTTGGTGGATCAATGGATCCAAACGCTTGGTGTTCGATACTTTGACCCGATGACGAACTTGGCCCAGTTGGTCGAAGAAGTTGGCGAAGTGGCGCGAATTTTGTCCCGAACCCACGGCGAACAGTCCTGCAAAGAAGGCGTTTCGCCGGAAAAATTGGCTGCCGGATTGCCAGATGAATTGGCTGACGTGCTGTTTGTCACCATTTGCTTGGCCAATCAATCGGGCATCGATCTGACCGATGCGCTGCGACGCAATCTGGACAAGAAAACCAAACGTGACCAATCACGCCATCTGAAAAACGAAAAGCTTGCCGAATAGGGCTATCTTCGCCCCGTTTGTCTTGCCTTGTCGCGGTTAAGTTCGGTATTACCCAAGAGTTGCCCTGCATAAACCGGGTTACCTCGTGTAGACACCGCTATTTTTCTCATGGACGGCAGGATGCCTTTGCCCATGCAATTCGTCAGCACCGCACGTTTGCTATCACTCATCTTGGCTGTGGCCACGTTCAGTTTTGTTGGTTGCGCCTCGCTTTGGCGAGCGGACAGCGACCAGGAAAAAGACGAAGAGCGTTTGCGTGATTTGATGACCGTACCGACTCCACCGGACTTGATTCGCGAAGCGGCCGCTCCGCGCGGCATGCGTTCGATCCGAGTCGATGGTGTTGGTGTCGTCAACTCGCTGCCGGGTACCGGCGGGGCAGCCGACCCGTCGGCGATGCGAGACCAACTTTTAGAAGAAATGAAACGCAACGATGTTACCGATGCGAATCAGTTCCTGGAATTGAAAGACACCGCAATGGTTCGCATCAAAGCGGTTATCCCGCCAGGTGCCAAACGCGGCGACCCGATCGACTTGCTCGTCACCGTTCCACCGCGCAGCAATGCCAAAGACTTGCATGGCGGATGGTTGCTGGACACTCGCATGCGTCATCAGCAAGTCCTGCAGAGCACTGTTCGCAAAAGCGATGTGATGGCGATGGGAACGGGAGCGGTTTTGACGCGAGCTGCAACAGAACCTGGCAGCGATGAATCATTGAAACAAGAGGCCCGTATTCTGGCAGGCGGACGCGTTCAGTCGACACGTAAACTTGGGTTGGTTCTACGCCCGGGTTATGAACACGTCAAAATGTCATCCGACTTAGCCGAAGCAATCAATCGCCGATTCTTCTTTTTCGATGGCTCGACCCGCCGCGGAATCGCAAAAGCAGTCGAAGACGACTATATCGAAATCGAAGTCCATCCACGTTATGAGCGAAACGTTGATCGCATGATGTTCGTAATCTTGGCGATGGGTGCCAAAGGCCGAACCATGGATTCGCAAGAACGTCTAGCCAATTTGGCCAAGCGACTGCAAGAACCCGTCACAGCAGCCGATGCGGCACTCCAGTTAGAAGCGATCGGGGAAAACGCGGTGCCGACGCTATTGGAAGGCATCAAGTCATCTAACCCCGAACTGCGTTTCTATGCCGCCGAAGCACTGGCGTACCTGGATCGCGTCGAAGCGATTGAGCCGTTGGTGGATTCTGCCAGAAGCGTTGCAGCCTTTCGACATCGTTCTCTGATGGCACTGCAAGGAATTCCAAAACACTTGGCCGTTGATGGACTGCGAGAGTTGTTTAACGAACCGAGCCTTGAAAGTCGTTATGGTGCGTTTGTATCAATCCGCCGTCGCGACGACGGACGCCGCAACCTAAGTGGCGAACGAGTGGGAGGAACGTTCCGCATGTACCAGATTGATTCGGATGCTCCGCCGGCGATTGTCGTATCCGTAGTTGAACAACCTGAGATTGTTTTGTTTGGAAACCCAGTGCCGATCCAAATCGAACGATTTCTTTTCGGTCCCGGTGGTCTGATCCTAAAGCCAGAACCATCGAATCCAAAACAAATCCGCATCAGCAACTTCAAAGCTGGCGAAGACGATCGTCGCGTCGTGGTGGACAATTCACTGCCATCATTGATCCGCGGAATTGTCGCGGTGGGTGGTGGCTACGGCGACGTGATCTACCTACTGCGAACGGCCAAAGAGAAAGGTTTCTTGAAAAGCCAACTGGCAATCGATCCATTGCCCGAAACATGGCGCCTCTACTACCGCGAAGATTCCGAGACAAAGTCGGATGATTCAAAAAGCGAGTTGGGTTCGTAGCTGTTCGCTCAGATGTAAAACATCGTCGAATCGCCGTGGCGGCAACGTTCGACAAGGTCACTCAACTTTGCGTCTGAGAGCACTTTTCGTGACGCTTCTGCAGCTTGATCCCAAAACGCTTGCAGAATGACGTCCGCTTCGGTTTTATTGGCTTCCGTTTGACAGCCGGCTTCTTGAGCACCGACGGCTTCAGCAATGTCCAGCAAAGTGATTTGTGTTGGATCCACTGACAATCGGTAGCCACCCTGGCTACCACGAATGCTTTGAACCCAGCCAGCCATCCGAAGCGTACGCAAAATCTGGACCAAGAATGGCCCTGGAATTCCGTGACGGTCTGTAATTTCGCGAACCGCAACAGGCGATTTGTCGTCGCGGCGTATCGCCAACTCCAACATCGCCAAACACGCGTAGTGAACTCTTGCTGAGATCGTCATGGTTTACGCCTCAGTCGTGAAGACCGCACTCGGTTTTTTTGAATCCGCTCCAACGTCCCGATCGTTCGTCTTCGCCTGCGATCACCGCTCGCGTGCACGGCCAACATCCAACGCTTGGATATCCTTTGTCGTGCAGTTCGTTGTACGGAATGTTGTGCTCGTTGATCAACGACCAGACATCTTTTTTGGTCCAGTTCGCCAGCGGGCTGATCTTTACTAACTGAAACTTGCTATCCCAGCCGACGATCGGAGCCTTGGCGCGAAACTCACTCTGGTCGCGACGAATCGCGCTCGCCCATGCATGCCAGCCTTTGGCCGATTCATGCAACACTTTCAACTTGCGGTCGCCACAGCAACGCGTTGGATCCGTTTTGTAAACCGGACCACCGTTGGCCGCTTCGTATTGCTCGACCGTTTGCTCGGGATATTTAAACGCGACTTCGATCCCATAACGCTCTTTGACTTTCTCTCTCAAGTCCAACGTCTCTTGAAACTGATAGCCCGTCTCCAAGTTAAAGACGGGAGTCTCCGGAGCGATCTCCGACAGCATGTGGATGATCGTCATTCCTTCGGGGCCAAACGCGGTGGCCATCGTGAACTTGGGAGCGAAACGATCCACCGCCCACTTCAGTATTTCTTGGGGAGTCGACTTTTCCAGCTTGGCACTGTCGGCTGCCAATTCCGCCAAAAATTCGTCGGTCGGATGCAACGGCGGATCAGCCGCCATGGCACCCCGAAGGGGAGCGTCCGGCGAAACCACCTGCAAAGAAGATGGTTTCTTGGGCGTTTCGCCGTTGGGCTGTTTCGGGATCTCGCTCATCTTTGGATGATCTGTCGAAGGGGGCTGAAAAGAGCGGGCAGCAGACATCGCTTTGGTCTCTGTCTTTTCCGGACTTCCGGATACTTTACAAACATGATCTCAATAGTCAAGTATAGTTATCGGCATCCGATTGGCCCAGGTTGAGCGATTTTGTCGGTATGCGCTAATGCATGCTCGAAATCCCCGTTTTCAAGCAAGCTTTGGGCTGATTTAGCGGTTAGATTAGAGATAGGCCCTGGAAACTGCGGAAACAGTTTGCAGGGCGTCTCTTTTCCTTGTCGGCTCTTTCTATTGTTCTCTCCGAAATAACTTGGCGCGTTATGAACACTCTTTTGGCCAACCGTACTTGGCGAAACAAGACAGCCTTCGTAGTCGGGCTGATAGCACTAATTCTGGCGGCCCCGAGTCAAACCGTGCCTTGCGGTGCGGAAGTCCCACCGGAAGTCCCACCGGAAGACACGCTAGAACTTTCGCTTGGTTGTCATTTGACAGGCAAGGTGATCAAGAAGCAGGAAGGCAAGATCCCGTCGGTGGTCGTTCAAATCGACGACGAACTAACCGTCGCCATTCCACAACAACGCATTCGGCGCGTGCGAATGGATGAAGATTTGGCAGAATACAAGCGTGTCAAAGAACTCGCCGGGAACGATGCCGAAAAACACTACCAAGTTGCAAAGTGGTGCACTGAAAACAAACTGACACATCAACGCCGATACCATTTGCAGCGCGCGATCACATTTGATCCTGATCACTCCAAGGCGCGTGCTGCGCTGCACTACGTCGAACAGCCAGGCGGCATTTGGATCTTGTATTCCCAACAGGAACGTGGAAAGGGAAAAGTGCGGACTCCCAGGGGTTGGGACTATCCCGAGGTCGTTTCGAAGCGAAAAATGCGAGAGGAAACGAAGGTCAAATCCAACAAATACCGGAGCGAAGTCACCCGTCAGGTCCGAGCGTTTGTAAAAGCAAAACCTGATCGAATGCCAGCCATCCTTGCCACCATCAAAGGTTTTACCGACCCGCTTGCCGCTGGCGCCATCGGTGAACAACTTGAACAGTCCAGGAACAAAAAACTGTCAAACCGCGAAGCCAGCTTGCGTCCTATCTGGGTCGAATTGTTGGGCAAACATCGCACGACCGAATCGGTTCGGGCCCTGGTAAAAACGGCTTTGGAAGAACCAGCTCCCGTGATTCGCGAAGCCGCGCTATCCGAGCTACAAAAATATGGCAGCGGATCAGCCATTGCGACCTCTTTGCCAATGTTAAAATCCAACAGCATGCTGGACGTTGATCGAGCATTAAGAGTCCTGCGATTCTTTCCCAACCGCGAACACGCGATGGCCTACATTGAAGCGTTGACCACAACGCACAAAAGAGAGATCGCTCCAAGTTCTAATACCAATGCAGCATTCAGTAACACCGGAGGCGGCGGATTCTCAACGGGCAGCAAAAAAGTGGTGATCACCGAAACGATCAAGCATCCTGATGCGATCGCATTGTTAAAGGATGTCGAACCAGGTGTTGACTATGGGTACAACAAGCAAGCTTGGCGAGAACACTTCGCCGCTCTGTTGAACCACTACAGCGGCAACCTTCGTCGCGATCCGTAAACACACGACGAAAACTCGCACTTCTTTACTCCGTTGGCGCGCTGCACCGCGCCTAACGACGCCTTCGCTCCCCTTAGTTCTCTGGCAAGGGCTGCGCGTTGACTCGTGGCTTGACGGCAACGCATTCTTTGATACTTTCATTAACTGGAACTTAGGCGGCACCCCCGCACTATTAGCAGGACTAATCATAGAAGCAAAGAATTGCACCTCCGAACTCTCGAGCTTTTTTGCACCGTTGCCGAGCAACGCAGCTTTTCCAAGGCTGCGGGCGTGCATGATTTGACTCAGAGCGCTGTCAGCCAAGCGATGCAGCAATTGGAAGAATCACTCGGCGTGCAATTGATCGATCGGTCCAAGCGTCCCCTGGTGATGACCGCTGCGGGCGCCACGTATCTAAGCGGCGTTCGCAAACTGCTTCGCAACTACAACCGGCTTGAACAAGAAGTCTGCGGCACCAGCGAACGGCTCAGCGGCCAGATCGCGGTGGGGACCATCTATTCAGTCGGGCTCAGTTACATGCCCGATGCGACCGACGCGTTTCAACGCATGCATCCCGAAGTCGACGTGATCCCAAAGTTTGGCACCAGCGAAGAGATCATTGAATTGACCGCTGATGGAACGGTCGATTTTGGTTTGGTCAGCTTCCCCAAGACAACGAAACAACTGCAATACATTTTGTGGCAACAGGAACCAATGCGATTGGTTTGTTCGCCTCAACACTTACTTGCCAACCGAACCGACGTGACGCTTGCCGATCTCAATGGCACGCAGATGGTCGGATTTGATCGGAATTTGGTACTGCGAAAAGAGATCGACCAAGGGTTGGCGAAAGCTGGCGTGAGCGTCGATGTAAAAATGGAATTTGACAATGTCGATTCCATGATCCGAGCGATCCAGGCGAACCGTAGCATTGGCATCGTTCCCGAAGCGGCTGTGCGCCGCGAAACCGCGATGGGCTCTTTGCGAGTCGTCGCATGTCGAGATTTACGCATGACGCGGCCTCTTGGCATTATCTTCCGTCGCTCCGGACGCCTGAGCAAAGCCGCGAATGAATTCGGCTCCCTGCTGCTCGGTCGACCGCTTGAGACGGACAAACGAAGTAAATCCGGCAGCGCGAAAGCCGCCGTGGATTCCACGATCAAAGCCAACACTGGCAGATCGATCGTTGCCTGAGTGGCAGCGAATTTTGGCAAGGTGACAGAGGCCCAACTGCGGTACCGGTCCCCTTGCAAGAGACAGTCAATGTCAGTTTTGAATGAAATAAAAATGAACGACAAGAACAAAACAAACACGATGGAAAAACTGATTCACCTACCTGCCAAGCAAGGGCTTTACGACCCTGCTCAAGAGCGTGATGCATGTGGTGTCGGCTTCGTCGCGCACATCAAAGGCCAACCGAGTCACCAGAATGTGTTGGACGCCGATCAGATTTTGCAAGCGATGGATCACCGCGGCGCTTGCGGTTGCGAAACCAACACAGGCGATGGCTCCGGAATCATGTGCGGTCTGCCTCACAAGTTTTTGCAGAAAGTTGCCAAGTCAGACTTGGGGATCGATCTGCCCGAGCCCGGTAAGTTCGCCGCGGGCCTAATCTTTTTGCCCCAAGACGATTCCGAACGACAGCTCTGCAAAGAAGTCATCAACCAACTGGTCGAAGAAACCGGCCAGAAGGTGCTCGGCTGGCGCGATGTTCCGCAAGAAACCAAGAACGCCGACATCGGCCCGACCGCAGTCGCATCCGAACCGTATATCGAACAGTTGTTTGTCGGCGCTGCGGACGGATTGGACGGCGATGCTTTCGAGCGACAGTTGTATTTGATCCGCAAACAATCCAGCCATGCATTGCGTGGCAGCGAAACGCTCAAGCAAGCGTTGATGTTTTACATCTGTTCGCTCAGCACCAAAGTCATCATCTACAAGGGCATGCTGACACCTGCTCAGGTTTTGCCGTATTTCACCGACCTGCGTGACGAGGATTTCGAGACTCACTTGGCGATGGTTCACAGTCGGTTTTCGACCAACACGTTCCCAAGCTGGGACCGTGCACAACCGCTGCGTTTCATGAGCCACAATGGCGAAATCAATACGCTGCGTGGCAACGCGAACTGGATGAAAGCTCGCGAAGGATTGGCGGAAAGCAAACTGTACCAAGACCAGCTTCAGAAACTGTTTCCCGTTGTCGAACCACACTGCAGCGACAGTGGAACGTTTGACAATGTGCTGGAGTTTTTGTTGATGAACGGCCGCACGCTTCAAGAAGCCATCATGATGATGGTGCCCGAAGCTTGGCAGAAGCACGAAACGATGTCAGAAGACAAGCGTGCGTTCTACGAGTATTTCTCATGCATGATGGAACCTTGGGATGGGCCGGCTTCGATCGCGTTCACCGACGGCCATTACATTGGCGCGACGTTAGACCGAAACGGTCTGCGTCCGAGTCGCTATTACATCACGCATGATGATCGTGTGATCATGGCCAGCGAAGTCGGCGTTTTGCCGGTGGATCCAGCCAACGTAAAAGAAAAAGGCCGACTGCAGCCGGGCAAAATGTTCCTGGTCGACTTTGCCGAAGGAAGATTGATTCCGGACGAGGAACTCAAGAGCGCATTCGCCAAGGCCATGCCCTATGGCGACTGGTTGAAAGAACAACGAATTCGGTTGGCCGATCTGCATCCCGAAGAAGAGCCACACGGATTCGAAAGCGACACGTTGCTCCAGCGAATGCAGGCGTTCGGCTACACAGCCGAAACCATGAATTTCATGTTGCGTCCCCTGGTGGAACAGCTTCGCGACCCCGTCGGTTCGATGGGCAACGACAGCGCGATCGCGTGCCTGAGCGATAAACCACGAGTGATCTACGATTACTTCAAACAACTGTTTGCTCAAGTGACCAATCCGTCGATCGATTCGATCCGCGAAGAAGTCATCATGTCGCTGGAATGTTACATCGGTCCAGAACAGAACATTTTGGACGCGTCGCCAGAACACTGCCATCGCTTGTTGGTCGATCATCCGATTTTGACCAACGAAGAAGTCGCGTCGCTCAAGCACATCAACCACAAAGGTTGGAGCAGCAAGGTGATCGACATCACGTTTGATCGCAGCGAAGGCAAGGCGGGTCTACAAGCAACGCTTGATCGCATCGCCATCGAAGCGGAACAGGCCGCGGACGCTGGCATCGAATTGGTGGTGCTAAGCGACCGCGAAATCGGACAGGACCGCGTGCCGGTTAGCGCACTGCTGGCGGTGGGAGCCGTCCACCATCACCTTGTCAAGCAAACCAAGCGAACCAAGATCGGCTTGGTTGTCGAGTCCGGTGAAGCCCGCGAAGTCCACCATCACTGCCTGTTGATCGGCTACGGCGCAGACGCGATCAACCCGTACTTGGCATTCGAGGCGCTGTGGCAATCGCGTCGGGATGGATTGATGGATCCATCTTTGGATGACGACAAAGTCGTAGCGTATTATCGCAAGGGCGTTGCCAAAGGCATGTTGAAAGTCATGGCCAAAATGGGCATCAGCACACTGCAAAGTTACAAAGGCGCACAGATATTTGAAGCGTTGGGCCTGAAGGACGAAATCATCGACAAGTGTTTCGTTGGAACGGCTAGTCGAATTCAAGGTGTTTCGTTTGACGTCGTGGCCGAAGAAGCATTGCGACGCCATTCGCTTGGTTATCCGGAACGCAAGCAAGACAAGCTTTCGCAACTGCCAAACTTGGGCGAATTTCACTGGCGTGCCGAAGGCGAAAAGCACACTTGGTCACCCGATTCGATCTCGAACTTGCAAGTCGCCGCTCGCACAAATAACGAAGACGCTTATTGGAAGTTCGCTCATCAGATCAACGCCGATAACCGCAACCGCTGTACGCTTCGTGGCTTGTTGGATTTCAAAGACACTGGAAATTCGATCGCTTTGGATGAAGTTCAACCGGCAAGCGAAATCGTCAAGCGTTTTTGCACCGGCGCCATGAGCTTCGGCAGCATCAGCGCCGAATCGCACGAGACACTCGCGATCGCGATGAACCGCCTGGGCGGCAAGAGCAACACGGGCGAAGGCGGCGAAGATCCGGTCCGGTTCCAGACGCTAGAAAACGGCGACTCCAAGCGTTCGGCGATCAAGCAAGTTGCCTCGGGACGTTTCGGCGTCACGATCGAATACTTGACGAACGCGGATGAGATTCAAATCAAAATTTCGCAGGGTGCCAAGCCAGGCGAAGGCGGCGAGTTGCCCGGTAAAAAGGTCGACCAGAACATCGCACGGATTCGTTACAGCACGCCGGGCGTTGGATTGATCAGCCCGCCGCCACACCACGACATCTATTCGATCGAAGACCTCGCGCAACTGATCCACGACTTGAAAAACGCAAACCGCGCCGCGCGGATCAGCGTCAAACTTGTCAGCGAAGTCGGCGTCGGAGTGATCGCATCGGGCGTCGCCAAAGCCCACGCCGATCACATTCTGATCTCTGGCGACACGGGCGGAACAGGTGCATCCCCGCTGACCAGCATCAAACACGCAGGCCTGCCGTGGGAGCTGGGGATCGCAGAAACGCACCAAGTACTGGTGTTGAACGATCTGCGTAGTCGCGTGGTTCTGCAAACCGACGGCGGACTGAAAACCGGCCGCGACGTTGTGATCGCCGCGCTGTTGGGTGCTGAAGAATTTGGTTTCTCAACCGCTCCCTTGATCACACTCGGTTGCATCATGATGCGTAAGTGCCACTTGAACACTTGCCCCGTCGGCATCGCGACTCAAGACCCCGACTTGCGAAAGCAATTCTCGGGCAAACCGGAGCACGTCGTCAATTACTTGTTCATGGTCGCCGAAGAGGCTCGTCGAATCATGGCCAAACTTGGTTTCAAAACGATTGACGAAATGGTCGGCCACAGCGAAGTGCTGCACACCGACGAAGCGATCAAGCATTGGAAAGCCGACGGCCTGGATTTGACATCGATGTTGATGCCAGCGAACAAACCGCACGAAAATGTCGATGTGGTTTGCACGCAAGAGCAAGATCATTCGTTGGAGAAATCCCTCGACATGACCAAACTGCTGCAAGCCGCCCAACCCGCATTGGAGAACGGCGAAAAGGTGGTGATCGAATCATCGATCGTAAACATCAATCGAACCGTTGGCACGATCCTGAGTAACGAAGTCGCCAAGAAGCACGGGCAAGGTGGTTTGCCGGACGAGACGATTCGCATTGAACTCAATGGATCGGCCGGACAAAGCTTGGGCGCGTTCCTGGCACACGGCATCACGATCAACTTAGAAGGCGACGCGAACGATTACGTTGGCAAGGGCCTTAGCGGCGGCCGATTGATCGTGTATCCGCCAAAGAACAGCAGCTTTACTGCCGAAGAAAATATTTTGGTCGGCAACGTTTGCTTGTACGGAGCGACCGGCGGCGAAGCCTATTTCCGTGGTCGCGCGGCCGAACGATTTTGCGTTCGCAACAGCGGCGCCAAAACGGTTATCGAAGGCGTGGGCGATCACGGTTGTGAATACATGACTGGCGGTCGCGTCGTCGTGCTCGGGCCAGCAGGCCGCAACTTTGCCGCCGGAATGTCTGGCGGGATCGCGTACATCTGGGATCGCGATGGCGATTTCAACATGAACTGCAACTTGGCAACCGTGGCGTTGGAGAAAATCGACGACGCCGAAGAAGAAGCCGACGTAAAAGAAATGATTCAAAAGCACCTCGATTACACCGGCAGCGCTGTCGCCCAAGAAGTGCTTAACGACTGGGACGGTTTCCTTGCCAAATGCGTGCGAGTGATGCCAACCGATTTCAAACGTGTCTTGGAAGAAATGAAACAGGCCCAAGCCGCAACCGTTTGAATCAAACCTATCCCACTGCAATTACACACAAAACACACACATCCCCACTGAGGCGATTTCCATGGGAAAGCCAACTGGTTTTAAAGAATTTGATCGCAAGAAAGTCGCTTGGCGTCTGCCGGTCGTCCGCATCAACGATTACGACGAGATCTACACCGAACCCAAAACCGAGCACCTTCAAGAACAAGGCGCCCGATGCATGGATTGCGGCGTGCCGTTTTGCCAATCGGGAACCGGTTGTCCCATCGACAACTTGATCCCCGAATGGAACGACTTGGTCTACAACAATCGCTGGAAAGAAGCGATCGAGCGTCTGCACAAAACCAACAACTTTCCCGAGTTCACTGGACGCACTTGTCCGGCTCCGTGCGAAGGTTCTTGCGTCCTGGGCATCACAAACCCACCGGTCACGATCAAGAACATCGAAAACGCAATCGTCGACCGTGCATGGTCCCAAGGCTGGATCGTCCCCGAACCGCCCGAGTCGCGAACGGGCAAGAAAGTCGCCATCGTTGGCAGCGGCCCAGCGGGACTTTCGGCGGCTGACCAGTTGAACAAGGCCGGTCACGAAGTCACCGTGTACGAGCGAGCCGACCGAATTGGTGGATTGCTGCAGTACGGCATCCCGAACATGAAATTGTCCAAAGAAGCTGTCCAGCGACGTGTCGACAAAATGACCGCCGAAGGCGTCAAGTTTGTGACCAACGCAAATGTCGGACAAGACGTCGATGCCAAAGAGTTGATCGACGGAAATGACGCATTGCTGTTGGCTTGTGGCGCGACGAAACCGCGTGACTTGCCGATTCCGAATCGTGAAGTCAACGGGGTTCATTTTGCGATGGAATTCTTGACCGCGAACACAAAACAAATGGTGCACGGCGATTCGCTGGGCGCCGATTTCATCAGCGCCGAAGGCAAAGATGTGATCGTGATCGGTGGTGGTGACACGGGAACCGACTGCATTGGAACCAGTTTGCGTCACGGATGCCGCAGTTTGGTGAATTTTGAATTGCTACCCAAGCCGCCAGCCGAACGAGCAGAAGAAAACCCCTGGCCCGAGTGGCCTCGCGTCTTCCGCGTTGACTACGGTCACGAAGAAGCCGAAGCAAAGTTCGGACGCGACCCGCGAGAGTATCAGATTCTTAGCAAAGAGTTCTTGTTGGATGACAACGGCGAACTGCGCGGCATCAAAACTGTCGAAGTCCAGTGGACCAAAACCGACGAAGGTGGTTGGTCGATGGCCGAAGTCGAAGGCAGCGAGAAAGAATGGCCGGCGCAGTTGATCCTGTTGGCAATGGGATTCTTGGGCCCCGAGCAGTACGTAGCCGAAGCGATTGGTTGCGAAGTCGACCCGCGCAGCAATTTCCAAGCGATCCATGGCAAATTCGCCACCAACATCGACAAAGTATTTACCGCAGGCGATTGTCGTCGCGGGCAAAGCCTAGTCGTGTGGGCGATCAACGAAGGCCGTGGAGCCGCCCGAGCAATCGATACGTATCTGCAAGGCAGCAGTAACCTGCCGGCGCCAGGCGTCACGATGGGCACCGCCATGCAAGTGTAAACTTGTTTCCTGCGGTGGCACACGGTAATTGCATTCTCGCTTGGATTTGCACATTGCCGAATGTCTCTATAATCGCAACATGGAAAAACAAAGTTACGCGATAATTGGAACCGGTGCGCTCGGTGGTCTTTACGGTGGCATGCTGGCCAACGCGGGACACGAAGTCCATTTTTTACTCAACCGCGACTACCAACACGTGGTCGATCATGGATTGAAAGTCGACAGCCTTTGGGGTGATTTTCATCTTCGTGATGTTAACGCACACGCGAGCGCCGAAACGCTGCCAGCGTGCGATGTGACCATCGTTGCACTTAAGACAACTCAAAATCATCTTCTGAAAGATCTGTTGGGTCCGCCAACCAGCGGCGGCGGTGTCGTGTTGGTTTTGCAGAACGGATTGGACGTCGAAGCCGATTCTGCAGCGGTCGTGGGCGAGGACCGTGTCTTGGGCGGGTGCTGCTTTTTGTGCAGTAACAAAGTCGGACCAGGCCATATCCATCACATGGATTTTGGGCGAATTGTCTTCGGCGAGTACACGACCAAGGAAGTCACGCCACGAGCTCAGCGGATTTGCGACGAATTGGTCGCAGCCAAGATCGACGCCAAAGTTTCCGACAATTTGCCGATGATTCGCTGGCGAAAACTGATGTGGAACATTCCGTTCAACGGATTGAGCGTGTCATTGGATGCGTCGACAAAAGACATCGTAGAAAATCCGCACGCCGAAGCGTTGGCCGATGCCATCATCCGCGAAGTTCACGGGGGCGCGGCAGCCTGCGGCGTAGTCGTCGCGGAAAAGATGATCCACATCACGATGGACAATACTCGCAAAATGGTGCCGTACGACAGTAGCATGCGATTAGATTTTTTGAACAAACGCCCAATGGAAGTTCAGGCGATCATCGGCAATCCCTTGCTTGCCGCAAAAGCTCAAGGGCACGAAATGCCGCGTGTCGAAATGTTGTTTCAAGAACTCTGCTACATCAATGATAAAAACCTCAATGGCTAGACTTTTTAGCTTAGCGCTACGCTTTCTTCTTCTTTAAGTTTGTCGGATTCAACAGATTGGCGTTTCAAACCGATGCGGGAAAACACAACAGACCACCGAGTTCGTTACGACGAGTGCGATCCGATGGGGTTCGTGCACCACAGCGTTTATCTGCAGTATTTCGAGATTGGACGCACTGAACTACTGCGATCATCGGGCGGACGATACCGTGACATGGAATCGGCCGGTCAATTGGTCGTTGTGATTCGCGTTGATTGTCGTTATCGCAAACCGGCACGCTATGACGACTTGCTTCAAATCAACACTCGGATCGAACGAGTGACGGCCGCCAAGATCATCCACGAGTACACGATTTGCCGCGATGGCGCAACGTTGGTCGATGCGACCGTCACGCTGGCGGTAATCGATCGCAACGGTAACTTACAACGTGTCCCTCAAACGCTGCTGGACCAGTACGGCGAAGCTTGATGGTGGATCTAACCGGGTGTTCGCTTTGTGTTTACAATGCTCAAAAGCAAATACGCTGGCCAAGCTTACCGCTCAGATAAAACGATAAAAGATTCGAGTCCCATTGTGAATTTTCCGAATTCGAATCTCAACGACCCGCACACTTCCGACGCAGGCTGCTTTGCCTCCGATGGCGAACTGGAGCGTCTGGCTGAACTGGATGTTCGCGGCGATGGCGGGCGAAATGGTCGGGACGGTCAAAGTTTCCGACATCCGCCGCGATCTGCTGGCACCGCTGGCCGACGTGGTGGTGACGCAACTGCTGCTGAGCGCGGCGAGGATGCTGCCAAAGTCGCTTTGGTTCTCGATTACGACAACGGCGACCGCGACTCCGGTCATGTCACGCTGCGAGGCCGAATCGAACCTGACCGATCCGAAGCAAAAGACTTTGACATCCGTTTTCGCATCGGCGACAAGGGCTACGTATTCATCCAAGGCAACGGAGGAAAAGGCGGCGACGGTGGCCGCGGTGGTGACGGTCAGCCTGGCAGCCGTGGATACGCAGGACGCGACGCGACGCGATACTCCAGCGGTGGCAACGGAGGGCCAGGCGGTCACGGTGGAAACGCGGGCAATCCAACCGACGGTGCGCCCGGTGGAGCCGGCGCCGACGTATGGATCCAAGTCGACGAAGATGACCTTGGATTGCTGATGCTGATGAAGGGCAACTTGGCTGGCGGAGACATCGGGTTCGCCGGCGAAGGCGGGCGCGGCGGTAAAGGAGGTTCCGGTGGTCCAGGAGGCAATTCGTATCATTGGACCGAAACGCAGTCGTATACAGATTCGCAAGGTCGTCGGCAAACGCGTACGGTTTTCAGAAGCAACCCCGGCGGTTTTCGTGGACGAAGCGGCAGTAACGGTGCCCCGTCGATGTACCGCGCCAAAGATGCGGCACCTGGTGACGTCGGTCAACTGAAAATCCGGGTTGCGACACGCGATGGACGGCACGCCGATTACCACTCGCCCTACGATCTGGAACTGGAAACATTCGATGTCGTGGGCGAGCAAACGATATTGGAACCCGACAGCTTGGTCTCTCTGGACCGGCTGGTCGTTACCAATAGCGGCGGAATGCCGACACCCGCAAACTATCAAACGCGAATTTACTTGGACACGGATGAGTGGATTCTGCAAGACGACAAACATTTGATCGTTGCAGAATCGATCGCGCCAGGCGAGAGCCACATGTTCGATTCGCAAGGCCTGAAGTTCCGTATTGCGGATCACGTCGTCGACTCGCCACGTCGCCGGCCTTTTCAGTTACGTCATTTAGCCGAACCGCATGCGAGAATGGAGAGCGGTATCGGCCGGAATTTTCGACAATTCGAAAACGGCGAAACCCTCAAAATTCGCTTCCCAGTCGAGATCCGTGCGTTGACTTGCCTCAACAGCCTCGCGCCAGGCGAATCGACACGCGTCATCTTTGCGGTCACCAATGTTGGCGACGAAACGTTTGACCACAAATATCTCTTTCGCGCCGTCCAAGCGCGAGTTCGATATTTCGGTGGAGATATTGATTCGCAGCATATTCGTTTTTTTGACAACGAAGACAAGCCGCATGACTTGGTCGCCGAAACCATGACGCGACCGATTCGCGCGCTGCAGCCCGGTGAAACACGTGTCATCGAAACTCGGATTGGCGTCAAAGATGTCGACGGCGTGGTCGCCTACCAAGGGTTCGCGTTGGGAATAGAGATCGACTTGCAGCGTCCGGAATCAAGCGAACGAAAAGAAGAGTTTCGTCGTGTGGACTATCGTAAAGCGTTCATCAGAATTTCCGAAAAATATGAACGCGAAGAAGGCTCGCGGTTTTTGCTGGTCGCCAATCACCGCACAAGTGTCAACGACATCGACAAATGGACGCAGATGGCTGACTATTTCGGCAGCAGCTTGGATGTTTGGGACGTTTCCTACTACGGGTTCTTTGATTTGGTTCGCGATGTCGAAAAAGACCAATCGCTGCTTCAACAGTGGCGGGGCATGACGATCATCGTCCCGAACAACTACTACGAAACACCCGGCGGCCAAACCGTCGCCTTTCGGCAACTGGCAAAAACTCAATTCTTGAAAGCCGCTGCTGACTACGACGTCAATTTCTACGTGGTTGGTGATTCGCGGACCGGTGGCGAATCGATGTTGCAAGCCGCACTGGTTCCCGTGATTGACGAGCAAAACCCGCGGGCCCTTAAGACGCAAAAGGATTTTCTGCGATCAGTTAAAAAATGGAATGACTACATCGCTCGCTCGGGGGACGTTGTTGGCAACCAAACCAAAGCGGCAGCCGAGTTTGCGGACACACAACTGGGAGCCGTCCACGAATTCGACATCGACAAGCGGACATTCTTGTTCCAGCCAGACGCAAAATGGTTGGAAAATCACGCCAGAGATCTGCAACGGAAGCTTCAAAAACACGATCCGCTGCACCGTTGGATCGTGGTTCATCGCTACGATCCCGAAGATACCGATTTGTCTTGGGGATTCTTTAAACACCGAAATGTTGGAAAGTTGGAAGTCCGCCGCACACTGGATTCGACAAAAGGATCCGCAGTTTTGTACGAAGTCGACGCGATCGATATCGCCAGCAAAGATTTTATCACCAGCGAACAAAACAAACGCGGAATGTTCCTGGCGTTGAAATTCGAAGACAAAGTGGACCGATTCATTCGGCTCGTTAGCGAACGTACTTTTCCTCGATACAGCGAAAACTACATCGACCGGCCGTTGACCGAAGAAGAGATCGAGGACATTGGTAGCGAATTGGTCGATTCGATCTTGGTCGACATCTACAACGAACAAGAAGTCGCCAGGAACAGCAAGGTTTGGGGACGCGGTGGTGCACGTGCCTTGATGCCGAAACTGAACTACCTTGCTGAGCGGTCGCTGAACTACGGGGTCACGCTGCGACAAATGCAAGAAAACCCGGCCAGCATGCAACTGCTGTTTGAACTGATCGCAAGTATCCGCTGGATGGCCAATGAATCCATGTCGATCTGGGACATGGCGATTTTTCCAACCGCGTTTTTTAAGCGTTCGCGTGCTGTGTCAAAACACATGCTCAATCGTGCGCATCGGATTGTGACCAATATCTTTGGCACCGAGCCAAGTTGGTGGGACAAAATGTCGGATCCAGGCGACGACTTTGACGCGATGGGAAATGCAAAGAAACAAAGAGTGGACGGAGCGGAGAGGGCCGCCGCCGATAAAGAAATCGAAAAACTAGAAACGAAACTTCGCAAAAAGTTTCCGCGAATGAAGGGGTATGAAACAACGCAAGATCTACCAGGTCTGACCTACGACCCAGAACTGATTCGCAAAGGTGATCGTGTCATCGACGGAAAACGCTACGACGAACTTGTCAAACAAGAACAACAAGCAGATCTTTACCGCGCGCAAACCGAAGCAGCCGTGGCGAATCAGCGAAGCGAACTGTTGGTGCCACTGGAACAAGCGACCACGCTGAAAACAAGAACGCGAACCGTGTCGGTCCAGCAAGTATCGCAACCAACAACGACTTAACGTCACTCATCAAGAGCTTCGGCCCAGGATATGGGTCTGCATCGACCCCGAAAGCTATGGCCGGATTCGCTAGAGATTGGCAACAAGAATCTGTCGCGGTTTGCCCAGGCAACCTATCTTCCTGACAGGTTTTGTCACTTTCAAAAACACTTCTTCTATTTGCTTGCATGTGCATTTGGACATCGATACGGTCGAAAGGTTGAAAATTGCGCCGCGCAGTTTTCCAGTATTCATTTAGATCGATCAAGGAGAGAGTTCCATGTTCAAAGCTGCGACACGATGTTTCCTTACGTTTGTTTTAGCCGGTGTTTGCGTCATCGCGACCGCGCAAACGAAATCGAAAACGACCAAGAGTACTAAGTCGTCTACGAAAGCGAAGGCAGCAGAGACGGAGAAGTCGCTGACAGGCCGTTTACCACGTTTCTTTTCCAGCTTGGTCGACGACAAGCAACGTCAAGAAGTCTACGAAATCCAAGCGGACTATCGTGGCAAGATCGAAGCGTTGGAAAAGCAGCTAGCCGATTTGCGAGAGAAAGAAATGGCGGCGATGGAGAAAGTGCTGACGTCTACGCAGCGCAAAAAACTTGCTTCGATGCGCAAATCTGGAACCTCCAAAACGGCCAGCTCCAGTAAAAGCAGTTCCAGCAAAACAACCAAGGCAACGCCAGCATCGGCCAAAAAGCCAAGCAGCAAAT
>CAZZDZ010000045.1:0-4356 GCA_964652675.1 uncultured Pirellulaceae bacterium | reverse complement strand
TCCAGCAAAACAACCAAGGCAACGCCAGCATCGGCCAAAAAGCCAAGCAGCAAATCGTCAACCAAGAAGAGCTCGTCGAAGTCTAAGAAGTAAGCATCCAAACGCGAAACGACAACGACAACGATTTTTAGCAACGTCTAGGCCGGATTCTGGTCTAGGCGTTTTTTATTACGAGGTCTACTGGCTGCGACTGGAATGATTTCGAGCCAGTGTTCGCGAAATTCGGTTCGCCGTTCGTCTTGGCGAACACAGGGCAGCCCATGCGAGACGGCCGTAACCTTTTACAGTTCGGCCATGACAGATTTCACTATTGGCAACGCGGTACTGCTCGAGCGCATAGACGTCGATCGAATCCAGTTTGCGTTTCATCCATGGCCGCGATCGATACTGCTGCAGAAATCCTTCGACCGTTTCAGCAGGCCTTCCTTCTTTGCGTCGCAGCGCACGATCGACTGCGTACTGGTAGTACGTCCGCATCTCCAACGAATTGCTGCCAACCAAACTCGTCGGCAACAAGCGATAGTGGTACAAGACTTCCGGCAGATTCGCCAGCGCACCATGTTCGCTGATTCTTAGGAACATGTCCCAGTCGTCATACGTGTGATGCTCGTCCCAGTAACCACCGATGCGTTGAATCAATTCGTTGCGGAACATGCACGAACCGTGACACATTCCGTGATTCAGATTCATCAGCGCATGAACAATACGATCATGGTCCAGCGGAAGTGCAATCTCCATTCCGATGCTCTCGTCACCGATCATTTGCACTTGAGTGCCAACCAGCGAGACCTCCGGATGGGACTCCATGAACTGGTACTGTTTTTCGGCTCGAGTGGGCAAAGAAATGTCGTCAGCATCCATCCTGAAAACGTACTTGCGTTTACAGAACTGCAACCCGAAATTCGTCGCTCCTGCGGTGCCACGATTGGGCTCGTGAAAGACCTTCAGCCTGGGATCTTTGACAGAATCCAGATAGGCGGCGGTTGAGTCGGTCGAACCGTCATTAACAATGATGTACTCAAAGTCAGTGAACGTTTGGGACAGAATCGACTCTACAGCAGGTTGTAGGTACTTGCCCGCATTGTAGGCCGTCGTGAGGACGGATATTCCGGACAAGTGTTCTGACATCGGCGACGCCTAGGTTAAAAAGCTATATGTTAATCCACCGGGTCGAATTGCGACACGGATTTTGGTCAAAATGCCTCTAGGGCAGCAAACTACGGGAAAAACCGGGCCTAGAGCGTTCCACCGCGATAATCTTCAACGTAAAACGGTGCTAAGCGGTATTCACTGGCCGGTAATTCGGAGGGGGCAAGCGTTATGTGCGCCATTTAGCCCCGGAAATGGCGGCCCAAATGGTCACCTACCTCCAGTTCGCCGACTGCCTCTCCAGCTGGCCGACCATCGTAGACGCACCAACCGTTTCGCGTGAAAGGCATAATACTTGCCGCGTCCGCTTTGACATCCTTTTTCATCGGGCGAAAATTCCACACCGGCGTACCTGGTGGATCCTTTGCTGCTGGGCTTTTGCCCAACCCGTAATCCTCCGGTTGCATGTCGGCTTGTGGCCACCAATTCTTGTCTTTGATGAATCCGTAAAAGCTTGGGTAGAACGGATCGACAAACTCCACGTCCGCTTTGGCTGGCACGTCAACGCCGGTCAGATGTAGCGAAGCGTTGATGACCATTCGACGCAGGCCTTCGCTGACAAAGTCGACCGAAGCACCACCGGTGGTGCAAAACGATTTTCCAGTTGTGCCCGCTGGCGACGTGTACGTGTGCAACCACGCGAATGCTTGCATCGGGTCGTTCTTTTTACCTTCGATTGGTTTGCTATCCGGGTCAAGCGACTGAGTCACCGCGGCACGCATCAGGATCGTATCTTCGTCCGTCAAGTGTGTGACGCCGTAGACATCGCTTGGCGCGAACACTTTTCCGACGCCATTCAAAATCGGGTGTTCCGCTTGCTCCGACTCGGCGACTCCCAGGGCTCCTTGGCGTTTGTGACCACCATGATGGCTGACCCACTGTTCGCCCAAGATCTTTCGGCCCCACTCGCCGAACCCAATCTTGTCCCCGAACTTTCCTTTGCCGTTAAACGCGTGTGTCGCAGTACGAATGCCGATGATCGGCTTTCCCGCGTCCATGAATTCCGTCAAGAACGCCGCTTCGCTATCGATGGGTTTTCGGAAACGCGTGCCAATGATCATCAAGTCAGCGGACTGGAGCGCAGCGAGTCCTTTCAATCCAGTTTGGTTGTTTGGGTCGATGTGCTTTCCATCGTCGGACCAAGCGAACACGACGGTGCAGTGGAAGCCATGCTTTTGGCTCAGAATTTTGGCCAGCATCGGCATCGTTTCTTCGGTCCGATACTCTTCGTCGCCCGCCACCAAAACGCATCGCTTGACGACGTTTCCATCGGGCGGCGCCAAGACAAGCGTGTCGTCCGCTTGAGCCAAATTCGCTGTGATTTGAGAGGCCAGAAGCACGCTGGCCAGAAAGGCAAACGCTTTAAATTGAGTAGCACAGTTCGTCATTGGATTGTCTGGTTCCTGGAAAATCGGATGATCGAATCAGCAAAATTCGATTGAGTGTCACATTGGGATGCAAATCACCCGCGGTGGGAGCAGGCAAATTGTACTTCGGCCAGATTGTAGTACGCAGAAAAACCTCTGTCACATCCGGTGAATTTACGACTTGGAGGCCGGGGGTTTTCTGGTATCCGGCACGCTAGCGATGGCAACTGGCGACCTTTTCCAAGATCGCAGGCCGCTGAAACCGAAGCGACACCGCTGAAACCAAAGCGACGCCGCTGAAACCAAAGCGACACTGGGCCTTGGGCTTTGATAGACTCTCTTTATGAAGTTTTCGATTCGAGAGCTGGGGATCCTTACCGCCTATACGGCCTTGTTGTTTAGCAATGACCCAAATCTGCAAGCGTTGGTAAGCATCATTGTGGTCGCTGTAGCGGTTTTTGTGCTCCTCGCTTTTGCAATCGCTAAGCGAACTGGTTCTACGACAAGACGCAAAACGCTTGGCTTCTTGGTGATTTTGATCTCCGTGTACGCAATGCTAACGTTCGACTTTGGCCCTCTTGCCGGCAAAGCACTTGGAGGAATGGTGGTCGGCATGTTTTCGGCATCCATCCCGATTTTCTTGCTCCTCGGGGCCCGACAGCCAGAGTTAACGCAAGATGCCATCAAGATTGGCCGAACGTCGCTGTTCGTCGCGGCTATCGCAGGTTGCGCAGCAATTTTGGTCGGTGCGTACTTGGCAAATATTGCAGTTTGGCCAATTTTCAATGATCCCTTATCAAGCAATTCATTTCAAAACTTCGGCCATCGCGGGTGAAATCGGGGCAGCAATGACGATCTGGATGATGGATCCCAAAACCAAATCCACCACAAACTCGTAGCCGTTTTGCACCCCGACCGCAGTCGCACGAAGGCCCAAAGCGGGCATTCAAAACGCCGAAATCGGTCGGCGACCAGTGAACCTAGGCAGAGTGTACGCGTCACTTAGACTGGAGCCTTGCTTGCTTGTCCCGTAAAACGCGGGAAAAACAAGTTTTCTTACAGAAAGCAAGAACAGAGGTTGACCCGATCACATCGATCGCTATCTTTCTCTTCTCACAAGCAGTCGAATCTTTTCACGGGATGCCACTGCGACCTCCAGGCGGCTTCGGATCTATCCAATCGATCTGATTTACCAATCTCCTGGCAGGTAAAAGTCGATCTTTGTTTGTTTTGGATTTTTATTCCAAGTGCAACTTGACGACAACGGATAGCATCGCTATCTTCCCCCGCTCACTTGTGAGTAACACTTTGTGTTTGACCGGTTCGGTTCCTGTTTGGAACTCAACCGGCTGCCCACAAAGCAGCGTCCCTTGCTGACGCGAATCGGCCTCCGTGGTCGAGGAAACAGCAAGGCATTGATTTTTGACAATTTGGTTGTTTGGTAATTGGCATCTGATTGAGCATCATGCTTAAGCGGTCCAAGAGAGCAGTGCTTGCACTGTTGATTGGTCGCATCAAAGCATCGATGTTTTAGATACAAGTTCTTTAAGTAGCGTCGTCAGTGAACTGGATTCGTTCGGTTCACTGACGCAAAAAGTATTCTTATAGGATTCTGTGCAACGTGATTGTCATGAGCATTTGAGTGAGTCTTGCTGGCTCTGCACAAATGCGATGTCGAGACTTCGGTTTTGACGCGATTGGCAATCAACACATGTGATATCGTTCGGTAATGAAACTGTTCGTGATTACGAGTTTGTGAAAGTGTTTCTTCGGAAGCATTGACGCGAGTTCGGGATTTCGACGGCCAAATTACTAAGGGCACAT
This sequence comes from uncultured Pirellulaceae bacterium, assembly GCA_964652675.1. GTDB lineage: Bacteria > Planctomycetota > Planctomycetia > Pirellulales > Pirellulaceae > K23-9. The sequence continues at coordinate 16 of CAZZDZ010000045.1, read as the reverse complement.
GGGGGATGTCTTGGCA
>CAZZDZ010000044.1:7610-24954 GCA_964652675.1 uncultured Pirellulaceae bacterium | reverse complement strand
TATCGCTTCGCGTCGCGCCTTGGGGTTTTTCAAGTAATTACTCCACTGCGTTTGATTTGCAGAGAGTTTTTCGTACAGCGAACTTGTCGACGCTTGGTATTTTGTCCAATGCCAAAGGGCTTCTTGGCTTTCATTTTCGATTTTCAATTGTCGATCAGCCAAGATCGCCAAAACACCTTCGCGAATGACTCGATCATCGACTTGAGTCAACGATAAAAGCGACCCGAGCCCTTCGTTGTCGATCGGTTTGACCGCAATCATCACAGACGGATGCAAGTAACCGTCCACGACCCGATTGGCGTTGTATCGATGGGCAACCCAGTCGACCGGAAATAACCCATAAGCGATTACAGTCAGTACAAGTGCAATCAACTGCGCTCGAATCAACCACCAGAAACTTCGGTTGCGAGCGATCTTGTACAGCACCAACACAAAGCCGATCACGACGACCGTAATTCCGAAAAAACCGATGGTGCGCATCCGAGTCATGCCGTTGTAGCCAACGTAAATCATCAGCCGGTTGTAGACTGCTGCCGCTAACAAGAAATTTTGCGCCGACCAAATCCAGGATAAAGATCGCAACGACGAGAGTCGTGGATCCTGCAAAATCTTGCCACTGAATACGGCCGAAAGTAGCCCCGTTGCCAACGCAAGTGCAAACGTCAGCCACGCTGCACCTTGATGGGCGTATCCGGCGTAGTAAAAACCATCTGGAAACGCTTGTCGCCACAGCGTGTAAAACTCGAACGCCAAATACACACCAAACAGGACGATCAATGTGCACAGTGTATTGCGAAAGGCTGCGTACGTTGCCGATTGTTGTGAGTCGCCAGTGATGTCAACGAACGATTGCGAGGGCCCGAATTTAGGAATTGGCAAAACAGGCATCAGCAAACCTGCGCCAAGCACAAACGCACATAGACAAAACGGAATCTCCCAAGCGGACAATCCGCTAATCCAATTCCAAGCGATTTCCCAGCCGCGCGACCATTTCTCGGACACCAGATTCAGCAGGTCCGGATTTGCCATCACGAAAATGCCGCCAAAAACCAATGCGGCCGCAATCGGCATCAACCAAGATCCCGTCGTCCAAGTCGCATTTTCCCCTAGCGTTTCAATGTTGTTTTCGGCTGAATCTTGGCTTGCAACGGCGACTGGCCGGGGTGGTTCGATGCGGGAGCGGTTGCCCGTGATTCGTAGCAGCCCATCAAGCCCCACTCGGGCTGCATAAACGGCTCCTTCCAAAACCAACGGCAGGTGTCCGCAACTGGTCATCGCCAAGGCTATGAGCAAAACCATGCCTGAGAACACGTTCAAGCCTGTTCCTAACCAGATCATTCGCAAAGCGACTAACCACAGCAGCCCGACGACAACGACGATCGCGGCGGTATTGGGTTTACCTGCGTTGTCCGTTGTCCGACCGCCATCAACCGAATTTGCGCACAGGAAATAATGAGCAAGAAACAGAAGCGGCGTAACGAAAAAGAACGTAGCTGGACCCGTCAGCCCAAGCGTGCGAAAGATCAGCAGATCGGCGAGCGCTGTCCAAAACAAAAGCAACAGCAACTGGCGAAAGTTGATTGGTTGACGATCAGCGATCGAGTTCCAATCAAACGGCGTATCCGCATCGTTCGGCCGATTTAGTGTGTTGGTGGGAGGCTGTCGCAGAAAAGATTCCCCAGCCGGTATATCGTTCGCCATCATGCGAGCCCTCAACGCTTCGTTGCGAAATGAATGCTAATTTCTTCAGCATGGGGGTTCCTACGCATTGCCAACAGTTTTGTTTGCCAGATTTTCTCCAGAATGCAAATCCGGAACTTTCCGCTGACTCGCAGGTTACCAGTACAACCAAATACGAATGAGCTCATTCCGTTCGTTTTCAGGCTCAATCCCCCTTGTGCTGGAGTCCCAAACACTATTGATCGGGAATGTTTGTCTGTCGAAACGCTGAGTCGATTTGAGGACTGAGCGGATTCGTGTTAATAAGAACTTGAGTTACAAAAATACGGAAACCATACCATGCGAAATATGCTCATTGCCTACGCTGCTCTCGGCCTTCTTGCCGTTGCAACTTCGGTAAACGCACAATCGCCGCAGCACGTCATGTCTGATGCTGCTGCGACGGTTGTTCAAGGTGTGCAGGCTGAGGCTGCTGTTGCTGCTCCAATGATGGACAGTGGCACGGTCTTGCATCAACCAATGCACCAACCGATGCACCAACAATACGAAGTGGTCCAAGGCCAAAACACCGCGATCGCTGAACCCTATGTCGTACAACAGCATCAGCCTGTGCAACACTATCACGCCCGACAACCAGCCAAGAAACAGAATGTGTTTCAAAAACTAATGGAGCTGGAAAGAAAAAAGAACGCTTGGTTGAGAAAAACGTTCTTAGGGAAGTGACAACTGGAAACGTCTGACTAGACCCAATGTGATTGATTGATCATGATCGACAAGCCTCCTGTTCATCAGGGCGCACCAAAACCACTTCACCCGACAACGGTTTTGGGACCAGAGGCTTTATCAGTTAAGATCAAATAATCCGACCCGGTCAGATGCTATGCGTGACGACTGACGATTCGGAAACGCATGCTTGCCAGCAACGTACCCGCTTGGGATAAAATCCAAGCGGGTACTTTCTTTGCGCTGCGGGGCGATCGGATCTGCCATTAACCCAAACCGGAGCTTACCCAATCCAGAACTCCAACGCTCCGCGAAGTTGCTCTTCTTCCAAATACTCATGAGCAAGCAGTTCGTCGGCGACCGCGGCAATCGCCGCCCAGCAATCATCGCTGGACATGCGAGCATGTAATTCGCGGATCAATTGCTCCAGCAATCTCGTCCTCCGCTCGGGATCCGCCACACTACTGCGGCAATGCTCCCAGGCTTGTTGCCAATCCCCCTGCCAAGGCCCAAAGTGAGCTGGATGTAGCATCTCCCCACGGTAGATCATTTCTGCGACCGGTCCAGCCAGCATCGTCATCAATTCGCATTGCCGCTGACGATTGCAGTCCGGATTGACTTGTCCCCAATTGACCAAACAGTCCCCGAAACGATCCGGTAGATGGTCGTCTGCTTCGCCGCCCAGCTGTACGCGCTCGATTTTGGCTCCCATCGCATAACCAACGACCACATGGCCCGCTTCGTGGTACGCCGTCAGTGTTTCTTCATCATCGTCCAAACCAGAACCACCTGTGGTAAACTGTTTCCTGCAACATCCATTCAACTTATCGAAACAACGCAACGAGCACACGATGAAAGCGCTACTGCTGACCGAATACAAACAAATGCAAGTCACCGATGTCGACGAACCAACCGTCGGCCCCGATGATGTACTTGTGCAAGTCGAAGCGTGCGGGATCTGCGGGAGCGACATTCACGGCTATGACGGTAGCACTGGTCGTCGAATTCCGCCACTCGTGATGGGCCACGAGGCAGCGGGAGTTGTCGTCGGCACCGGTGAAAACGTTACCGATCTGCCCGACGGCACGCGAGTCACGTTTGACTCCATGGTCTCTTGTGGCAAGTGTGAATTTTGCGCGGATGGTCATCGCAATTTGTGTGACGACCGAATGGTGTTGGGGGTGTCCTGTGGCGACTATCGACGACACGGCGCGTTCGCAGAAAGAATCAGTGTGCCACGACGAATCGTCTATCAGCTGCCCGATTCGCTGTCGTTTGAACACGCTGCCCTAGTAGAAGCCGTCTCGGTGGCAGTTCATGCCGCCAATGTCACACCGATCAAACTGGGCGATACGGTTGTGGTCGTCGGTGCAGGAATGATTGGACTGTTGACGTTGCAAGCCGTTCGCGCCGCCGGTGCCACCCGCGTGATCGCAGTGGACTTGAACGACAAACGGCTTGCTGTCGCCAAAGAACTTGGTGCCGACGAAGTTCTTCGGGCAGATCAATGTGATGTGCCAGCGGCGATCCGGGACATGACGCGTGGCCGTGGCGCTGATGTCGCCATGGAAGTCGTCGGTGCAACGCCAACCGTGGTCACCGCAATCGAATCGGTTCGCAAAGGCGGCAGTGTTTGTTTGGTCGGCAACGTCGCACCAACAATCGAATTGCCACTGCAAAGCGTCGTTACGCGAGAAATTTCGCTTCACGGCACCTGCGGTTGCAATGGTGAATACCCCGAGTGCATCGACCTGATGAATCGTGGTGCGATTAATGTCGCACCGTTGATCACGTCCAAAATTTCGTTGGCGGATTCACCAAAGTGGTTCGAACGGTTGCATTCGGGCGATCCGGATCAGATGAAAGTGGTCGTGTGTCCTCAAGCCTAAATACCCAATAAGTGCGATGAGAAGAATACTGATTGCCGAAGACAGTGCGTCCCAAGCGGTGGTGATTCAGCAGTTGCTTGAATCAGCAGGCTTTGATGCACACGTTGTCAACGACGGTGATCAGGCCATCGCGGAGTTAGAAAAACAATCATACGACGTGTTGGTCACCGATCTGTTGATGCCCAACATGGACGGTTGCGAACTGACCCGTAATGTCGTTAAGCGATTTTCGCACGTCCCAGTTGTCGTGATCACCGCAAACGGATCGGAGAGTCTCGCGGTCGACGCGCTTGCTGACGGTGCGGTCAGCTTTGTTCCCAAATCGCTGTTGAGCTCTCGGTTGGCGATCACGTTGACAGATTTGATCGGTCGAATCGACGTCGAACGATCTAGTTCCCAATGCGGCGCGACATTGCTGGTGCCAGAGTTTGTTGTGTCGCTCAACAACAACCTGCAATTCTTGTCGCCTGTGAATCAATACATCCAACGAACGCTTGCCTTGACGGGAGCTTTGGACTTTGTGACTCGATTACGTTTGACAGGAGCGATTTCGTCCGCTTTGGTCAATGCGGTTTGCTACGGCAACCTCGATTTGAAAAAAGACGAAGACCACATTGGCCGATTGATCAATGGCGAACCCGCCCCGGAATGTTCGCATGCCGTCCGATTGGTCGTCTCGGTGGGAACACAGGACTTGCGTTTCTCTGTTGCCCACGACGGCCCCGGTATGGTGACTCGAGCCAGCCCCGCACCGGGAACACCGCAATCTTTCGAATTAGAAGACTGTCGTGGCATGCTGCTGATCACCAGTGTGATGGACCACGTCCACTACGACCCACCCAGCCAAGAAATGGTGATGGTCAAAAACCTGAATTAAAAGGATCTTGAGCTGCCAGCGGCACGATTTATTCTGCTTGGGCCCCAAACAGCAACTGTCTTGTCCATTTGCGGCACTCCGTCATATGGGTGGATGCAGCCATTTTGGTCAAACAATCGCGTTGTCTTTCGGTGATCGCAACGGCACTGCCGGCTGCTGGAAATGTACCCACCACGGCGTCCCAGATCGCTTGCATCAGTTCGGGGACACCAGATCCGGTGGTGGCGACAGTCTGCAAATCTGTCTGAAAATCCGTTTCGGGCTTCGGCAACGTTTCAGACCCCGACAATAGGTCCGCTTTGTTCAAAACACGGATGACTTTTGCAGAATCGGCTTCCAAAAGTGCGAATTGCTCGAAATCGTCGTCTTTTCCGGCCTCGTAGACCCAAACGACCACGTCGGCGTTTCGTGTGGCTTGCTGGGCTTTAACGATCCCCTGGTGTTCGATGGCCCCCGCACTGTGCCGCATTCCAGCTGTGTCGCTCAATCGCACTGCGATGCCGTCGATGATCGTATCGGCGTGCAAAACGTCGCGAGTCGTGCCGGCCAAATCCATTGTGATGCTGCGGTCGTAACCCACTATCGCGTTGATCAAACTGCTTTTGCCCACGTTGGGTGGGCCTGCCAGCACGACGGAGAATCGATCGGACAACCGAACACCAAAATCAGCCGTTTTCAGCATCTGCTGTGCGTCTTTTTGGATCCACGCTGTGCCCTTTGTATCCGCGGCATCGTTTCGCGCATCAGCCGTATCGCAAGCCGTCAAAACAGACTCGCACCAGTCACGCATTGCCCCGCGAACTTGGTCCATCGCAATGGCCGCAGTTCGAGCGGTCAAACACCGTGAAAGAACACCTTGAGCCTCGCGAATCACGACCGGTACAGCCGGGTTCCAGGCTTGGTCGCGCGGATCAACCACCGTCACGCCCAAGCTTTCCAAGTCATCGATGATTCGTGCCGTCGCTGCGACGCCGCCATGACAATGAATCTCGAATTTTTGGTCCGAGATTGGAGCAATGACAACGGATTCACCACTTGCCTGAGAAGCCGTTTCGCTCGGCAAATCGCCGTCTAAAACACGTTTTCCTTGCCACAGACCAAAGCGGATTTGGCCAGCGGCGAACGGGCGCGACGTCGTCGGCAAAAAGCACGTTGTGATCACTTCGTTGGCGTTCGTTCCGGCGACTCCGATGACAGCAATCGCGCTGCGACCGACTCCCGTCAGCACAGCAGCTTTTGTTTGCGGCGAATCGCATGCGGTGTCGTTCGCACTGCATTGCAAATTGCTTTTGCCTGGATCTTGGTTTTTCGCTAAAGACATATTCTGTTGGTCGTATAAACTATCGCGACAACTTCTGATTTTCTTCTCTGATTCCGACTGTCGAAACTTGGCTAGGTAATGGCGCGCAAAAAGCCGAATCTATCATCGATGAGCGACGAGCGACTGCTCGACATGCGGATATGTGATTTGAAACTTTCACTGCGAGATTCGCCATTGCAAAAGCGGATCAAGCAACTTCACCAAGAACTTGCCGACCGCGGTCTAAAATTCAAGCCACACTGTTGGCTTAGTGATGATTGGTTTTCGCCCGACGGTGTGCCTGGTATCGCAATCCCCTTTTATCTTGCTCACCCACGGTTGCTGCGACTAGAGCGCAAACAACTTTTGGAAGCCGAAGGCGGAACGCATGAATGGTGCATGAAAATTTTACGCCACGAAGCCGGCCACGCGATCGACACCGCTTTTCGGATTCGTAGAAAAGCTAGGTACCGTGAGTTGTTTGGTAAAGCGTCCGAGCCTTACCCAGAATACTATCAGCCCAATCCATCCAGCCACGATCACGTGTTGCATTTGGAGATGTGGTACGCTCAATCGCATCCTTTAGAAGATTTTGCAGAAACGTTTGCGGTTTGGCTACGTCCCGGGTCGCGTTGGCGAAAACGATACCAAGATTGGCCAGCTCTTGAAAAGCTGGAGTATGTTGACGAATTCATGAAGTCGATCCAGGGCAAGAAGCCACCCGTACAAAATCGCGAGCGCGTCGATCCGTTGTCACGAAATAGGAATTTGCTACGTAGTCATTACGAGTGCAAACGCAAACATTATGGACTCGACTACCCCAGTATTTACGACAAGGATTTGCGAAAACTGTTTTCTGATTGCGAAGATCACCGTCGCAATATGACCGCCGCTGCATTTTTGAGCCGTGTTCGCGTAGAATTACGTCGCATCGTCGCTCGTTGGACCGGCGAATACAGTTATACGATTGACCAAGTGATCCAAGAAATGATCGAACGATGTCGCGAATTGAAGTTGCGACTGGCCAGCGGAATCGATGAAGCGAAACGCGACGCGATGATCCTGGTCGCCGTCCGAACGACTCACTTTCTGCACGAAGGTCGGCATCGAGTTGCGATATGAGCAGTCTGCGCATTCTTGTATTGGTTCGCGACGGACACGTGCCACCGCTAACGCTCGAAGGCGTCCCCAAGAAAGATCTTGACGCTTGGAAAGCCGAGTTTGATGTTTGCGAAACGCTTCGCAATTTGGGCCACGAAGTATTGCCCCTGGGCGTCTACGACGACTTGGCACCGATCCGAAATGCACTGGCCGAGTTTGAACCTGACATCACGTTCATGATGTTAGAAGAGTTCCATGGCCAGGTGACCTATGATTTTGCCGTCATCAGTTACCTGGAATTGATGCAACAGCCCTACACAGGTTGCAACCCTCGCGGATTGCTACTGAGCAAGGACAAGGGTCTATCCAAAAAAGTGCTAACGTATCACCGGATCCCAACGCCCCGCTTTTCGGTGTTTCCAAAAAACAAAACCGTCTATCGACCGAAGCGTCTGGAATTTCCGTTGTTCGTGAAATCGACCGTCGAAGATGCGTCGTTCGGGATTTCACAAGCATCAATCGTTCGCGACGATCAACAATTGGCCGAACGGGTGGCCTTTATCCACGAGAAAACAGAAGACGACGCGATCGCCGAACAATACATCGAAGGCCGCGAGTTGTATGTGGGCGTACTTGGCAATCAGCGTTTAAAAACGTTTCCCGCCTGGGAGATGGATTTCGGATCCATGCCCGAAGACATCGCCAAGATCGCGACCAGCGAAGTGAAGTGGAATCACAAGTACCAAAAGAAACACGGGATCACCACGAGGGCCGCGACGGATTTGGACGACGTCATGCACGAAAAGATTTCCAAGATCTGCAAACGTGTCTATCGAGCACTCAATATGAGCGGCTATGGACGGATGGATTTGCGGCTAACCGAAAACGGCGAAATCTACGTGATCGAAGCGAATGCGAATCCCAATATCGAATTCGGCGAAGACTTTGCCGAGTCAGCCGAGACGATCGGGATCAACTACGAAGCCCTCCTGTCGCGAATTCTGAAACTTGGCCTGCGATACAAAGCGGCGTGGATGGCGTAGCTGGACAGCGTTTCGCCCTTACTTCCCCCTCTGGGTCTGTATGGAAACCGGGTGTTGGTATCTACACAACTTTTTTGCCTCATAGCTGCAAACGCCCACCGTTGTGACTATCCTGTGCACAACACTTCTGAGCGCGGGGGAACGTGTTTCGGGGGAAAATCGATGCTGTTTTGTTTACGAATCATCTTGGCGGTTACCTTGGTCACTCAAGTGGCACAAGGGCAAGTTGCTGCCGTACCAACAGTCGGCCTAAGAGACCAACGGCCCGCCGAGTTCGCGATCACCGGTGCACACGTTTTTACTGCGCCCGGACAATCAATCCAGAACGCGACGATCTTGGTCAAAGACACGTCGATCACGGCCGTCGGTAAAAACATCGCCATCCCCGCCGGCTTTCGCATCGTCGACTGCAAAGGGCTGACGATCTATCCAGGGTTGATCGACGCATTCAGCGAAACAGAAGTCCAAGACGATCAAAGCGAATCGGCTGGACACTGGAACGCAAACGTCACCCCTCAAAGAAACGCGCACGTCGTTGCCGCTGAAAAAATCGACGATGCTGAAAAATTGCGTTCGCAAGGCATCGCCGTTCGTATCGTTGCTCCCAAAGGCGGAATCGTAAAAGGCACCAGCGCTGCTGTGCTACTGAGCGACGAAAGCGACGGACGAACACTATTGAAGCAACAAGTTTGGCAACACCTGCAGTTGAGTGTTCCCCGTGGTTCATCTCGATCGAAGTATCCCAATTCGCCAATGGGTGCTACCGCACTATTGCGTCAAACGTTCTATGATGCGACGTGGTACCGCGACGCAATGCAAACGTACCAGGCAAACCCCAAGCTTTCGCGACCGGAAACCAACATCGCGTTGTCCAGCCTTGCCGACGCGGTATCGCGCGATACGTTCGTAATCGACGCACCAAACGAACGAATGGCGCTGCGAGCCGAGATAATCGCCAAAGAATTTTCGCTTAACGTGATCATGCGAGGATCGGGCCGTGAGTACCGTGACTTGGCAGCGATCAGTAAAACGGGACGCGCGATCTTGGTGCCCGTTTCTTTTCCCAAGAAACCAGACGTGTCTACTTCCATCCAGGCACGCGGCACGACGCTGCAAGAGTTAATGCACTGGAATCTTGCTCCAGAAAATCCTGCCAAGCTGGCCGCGGCCGGAGTGCCGATTTGTTTAACAACTGACGGACTTGAAAACGCCCAAGACTTTTTGAAACAAGTTCGTATCGCTGTCTCCCGTGGCTTGAGCCCCGCAAACGCACTCGCCGCGTTGACGACGACGCCCGCCCGTTTGATTGGCATCGACAACGTTGGAAAGATCCAAAAGGGCATGCTTGCCAATTTTGTGATTTCCGATGGCGATTTGTTCGATGACGGCACCAAGATCCACGAGACTTGGGTGGCAGGCAAACAATTCAAAATCAATCAACCGAAAAAGCCCGAAGATCCACTCGTTGGACGATGGCAAGTCAAGTTTAAAGTCGAAAATCAATCCACCGATGCGTTTTTGGATGTCCAACAAAAAGACGGCAAACTGAGCGGGAAACTGGTGCTCGTGGACGAGGCCGATGCGTCCTCGGAACCGGCGTCCGAGAAACCAAATCAGTCAAGCGAACCAAACGCTGACGAAAAGACAACTGGCGAAAAAACAGCCGACGCCAAAGAGCAAGACGCCCCCGCAAAAAAAGAGCCTCCCGCTGCAAAGCTGACAAAGATCGTCCGCCAGGTCGATCGCATGACGGCACTGCTGACATTGAGCGATCTTGATGAAGCTTTGCCGCAGGGAAAATCACGCTTGACGGTGGTGACGATCAACGAAGGCGACAAAGAAACGACCGTCTTTGCAACCATCCAAACGCCCGCCGGTGAAACGCTGGCCTTGGATATCGCAGTCGTCGAACCGGAAAAACCTGACCAAGAAGAACCCAAAGTCGACAGCGACAAAAAATCGGCCAAGCCAAAGGAAACAGAAAACGAAAAGGACGCGGAAGATAAAGTCGCAGAAGAAACGGCCACAGCAATACCGCTACTGTATCCACTGGGTGCCTACGGACGAGAGCAACCCATTGATGAAACGCCGACGGTCTTGTTTCGCGGCGCGACGCTTTGGACCTGCGACGAACAAGGGATCTTGAAAGACGCAGATGTCTTAATCCAAGACGGACGGATCACCGCGATCGGCAAAGACTTGGTCGCACCGCCACTTTGTCACGTTCATAACGCCAAAGGAAAACACATCACGCCGGGTTTGATCGATTGCCACTCGCACATGGGCACCGACGGTGGCGTCAACGAATCCGGACAAGTCGTGACCGCCGAAGTTCGCATTGGAGATTTCATCGACAATTCTGACATCAACATTTATCGTCAGATCGCCGGCGGGCTGACAATCGCCAACATCTTGCATGGATCAGCCAATCCTATCGGCGGGCAAAATCAAGTCATCAAACTTCGCTGGGGCCAAAGCATGGACGGCTTGCGAATGAAAGAAGCTCCCAGTGGAATCAAGTTCGCCCTGGGTGAAAATGTCAAACGCAACACTTCGCGGTACCCCAACACGCGCATGGGGGTTGAACAGATATTTCGAGACCAGTTTTTGGCCGCTCGCGAATATGATGCCGCTCGTCGACGCTGGCGAGACGGCCAACGTGACTCGTTGCCGCCACGTCGCGATTTGCAACTAGATGCCATCGCACAGATTCAACGCGGCGAACGTTGGATTCACTGCCACAGTTATCGGCAAGACGAAATTGTCGCAACGTTAGACGTGCTGGAAGAATTCGGCATCCGCATCGGCACGTTGCAACACATTTTGGAAGGCTACAAGGTGGCCGACCGCATGGCCAAACACGGCGCGATGGCGTCAGCGTTTTCGGACTGGTGGGCTTACAAATTCGAAGTGTTCGACGCGATTCCACACAATGGTGCGTTGATGCACGACCAAGGAGTGGTCGTTTCGTTCAATAGTGACGACCGAGAACTTGCCCGCCACTTGAATACAGAAGCCGCCAAGGCAGTGAAGTATGGCGGTGTCAGCCCCGAGGAAGCGTTGAAGTTCGTGACCATCAATCCCGCCAAGCAACTGCGAATCGATCAGCACGTTGGATCGTTAAGCGTCAATAAGCACGCTGATTTGGTCATTTGGAGTGGCCCGCCGATGTCAACTACGACTCGCTGTGAACAAACGTGGATCGATGGAAAACGTTTCTTTGATCTGAAAAGCGACGCGAAAATGCGAAAGCGCGATTCAGACTTACACGCAAGTCTTGTTCAATTGGCACTGAAAGACAAATCCAAGCCCAAACCCAAACCTAAGAACGCCAAGGTTGATGAAGAAGACCGTTGGGCACGACACGACATTTACTGCAGCGCCCACGGCGAAGACGGACATCAACACACTCAATGGGAGCGGCAACGATGAAAAAACTCCTGCTGAACCTAGTCGCTGTTTCATTGCTTTGCCTCGTGAGCTGCCCAACACTGTCGGCGCACGACCAAATTCCTGGCAAACCGCAAACCAGACCCATCGTGATCAAGGGCGCGACCGTTCACGTGGTCGACGGTCCCGTGATCGAAAACGGATCGGTGTTGTTCCAGGACGGCAAAATAGTCGCCGTCGCAAAGGCAGTGCTCGTACCGCCCAAAGCGATCGAGATCGATGCAGAGGGAATGCATGTCTATCCCGGTTTAATCGAACCGATCACCGATATCGGACTTCGAGAAATCAGCGCGGTCGCTGCAACGGACGACCGAACCGAACGCGGCGACAGGAATCCCAACGCAAGGTCTTGGGTTGCCGTCAATCCGGACAGCGAATTGATTCCAGTCGCTCGGGCAAACGGTGTTCTCGTTGCAATGACTGCACCGCGTGGAAAATTTCTCCGTGGCCAATCTGCCGTCATTCAGTTGGACGGTTGGTCGACAAATGAAATGCTGCTGCGAGCCCCAGCGGGCCTGTACGTTGACTGGAGAGCAATGGAGCCATCGGACGACGACGAAAAGAAACGGATTACAAAACGAACAGAAAAACACAACGATTTCGACGCGTTGATCGACGAAGCACGTCGTTATGGCATCGCCCGAAATTCTCGCCCCGATCAAATGCCGACCAACGTTCGCCTGGAGAGTCTGTTGAGCGTTATCGATGGCGAGCTGCCGTTGATTGCCGAAGCAAACGATCAACGTCAAATCGAATCGGCTGTCGCCTACGCACAACGACATTCTCTCAAGCTGATTATCTACGGTGGTTATGACGCTGCTGATTCAGCGGAACTGCTAAAGAAATACGATGTGCCGGTTATCATCGCCGGGGTTTATCGCTTGCCGATGCGCCGCAACGACCCATACGACACGCCGTACACTTTGCCAAAGAGACTAAGAGCGGCGGGAGTAAAGTTCTGTATCGGCGGCCCCGGTGCAGGGTCACCCGGCGGAGCCGCAGCCGCTCGCAATTTGCCTTATCACGCTGCCAACGCGGTCGCCTACGGATTGTCGCCCGCTGAAGCGTTGCGGGCGATCACGTTGTCATCAGCAGAGATACTAGGTGTCGACGACAAGATCGGTTCACTTACCGTAGGAAAAGACGCAACGTTAATCATTTCGACCGGCGACATTCTGCAAACCGAATCAAACGTCACTCACGCATGGATCCAAGGACGCAAAGTCGACTTGGGCAGCCGTCATCAAATGCTGTACGAAAAGTACCGTCTAAAGTACTCGCGTTGAGCCAGTTCGGTGACGGTTCCCGTTGCCCATAACCTGATATTCGGGGTAGGATTGCAAGTTCTCTTGCCTGCATGCCAAATGCAACGTCGCAACACGCACCGATTCACGAAGTAGCAAAAAGTCCAACTTGCACGACCACCAAAGCAGACAGCCTGACGATATGCAGCGTGATGAGGTTTCCGTTTCGCAAACAGAGCGCCAGTGCTTTGCGCCGTTGGTTGACGACGCGGTTGTATTGACGGGGCCAACCGCGTCGGGCAAAAGCTCCGTCGCCATCGAACTTGCCCAGATGATCGACGGCGAAATCCTGTCGCTTGATTCCATCGCTGTCTACCGATCGATGGACATTGGGACGGCCAAGCCAACAATCGAAGATCAGAAACGTGTCCCACATCATTTGATCAACGTGGTCGACGCCAACGAAGACTACTCGGTTGCCTGCTATTTGAAAGCCGCACATGAGATCGTGGCGGACCTGCGTTCCAAAGACCGACGCGCGATCTTTGTTGGCGGCACACCGATGTTTTTAAAAGGAGTCTTGCGCGGATTCGATCCCGGGCCTCCGCCGGACTGGGAGTTTCGCCAAGCGGTCGAAAGGGATGTCGAAAAGCATGGCGCCGAAGCACTTCGCCAGCGACTGCGCCAAGTCGACCCGTTGGCAGCTCACAACATTGGCCCCAATGACGTCCGTCGAATGATCCGCGCCTTGGAAGTCCATCATCAAACCGGTCAACAACTTAGTCACCGGCAGGTTCAATTTAGCCAAGCCCGATCGGCGGCCGAGTGCTTTGTGTTCGCAATGCAAGTCCCACGCGATCAATTGCATCAGCGAATCAACCGTCGCGTTGATGAGATGTTTGATGCAGGATTGGTCGACGAAGTAAAAGCATTGCTTGAAAAACACGGTACGATTTCGCGCACTGCCGCACAGGCGGTTGGCTATCGAGAACTGATTGAACGTTTCGATTCGACAGCCGAATTGTCAGACGATATTCAGGAAACTGTAAAAGAAGAAATCAAAGCACACACACGGCAGTTAGCACGTCGACAAGAAACTTGGTTTCGTTCATTCGCCGAAATTCGACCGATTCCAGCAGGGGACGGGGCGGATCCAAAATCACTAGCCCAACAAATTGCTCAATGCGTCCTTAGCCCGGTTGGTCCTTAGCGATACAAGGCGAATTCGGACGGAAGTCTGGCAGTTGACGTTTTCACTGCTATCTGAGCATTTTTTAAGACTTCGGCGTAATTTCCAGAACTTTCTTCAAAGGGAATGGTTGCCATTGAAAAGGCTTCTGCGAGGTCGATCGATAAACATTTGGAGACGCTGGACGTTAGAATACACTGACTGAAACGGATTCCAGAATTTTCGGAGTTGCCCACCTTTGCCCGCCTCGCTTTCTAAACAAACAACTGGTCGCGCACGTTCTCGCGCGATGCATTTATCGCGGGCCATGATTCAAGTAATCGTGTGCGTCGCATTTCTGATGGGCGCTACGCAAATTCGTGCTGCCGAATACACAACGACGCGAGCGTTGTTCCTGAGCGGCAAGTACGAAGAAGCACAAAAACTGGCGGCCGAAGAAGTCGAGGCGGGCATTTGGAATGAACGTTGGCCAAGATTGTTGATCGAATGTCAGCTTGTTCGTGGTGACAACGCGGCGGCTTTGAAATCTTACGAAGATGCGATCAAACGTTATCCGACCAGTTTGACGTTGCGATTGTTGGGCATCCAAGCCATCCGCCAAAACAACATGGTGGACCGCGCCGACGAAGAGTACGCCACGATTTTGCAAATGTTGCAAAGTTCGCCGTCGCGATACGCCAGTCGCGATAACTTGATCGCCGCCGGTCGGTACTTTGACGCACATGGCGAAGACGCCCGGCAAATCCTGCAGCTGTTTTACGATCGTGTTCGCGAAGCGGATCCGAATTTCATCGAAGCCTACATCGCGACGGCCGAACTAGCGCTCAGCAAAGGAGATTTCGCGGTCGCGGCCAACACGTTGCAAGCCGCCGAGAAAATCGACGCCACCAATCCTCATACCGCTTTTCTTTTGGCTAAGGCTTTTGAACCGTCCGATTCGCAGCAAGCCAACGATGCGCTCAATCGCGCCTTGGACTTAAACGAAAATCACATTCCCAGTTTGCTGATGGTGGCCGACAACGCGATTGATTCGGAGCAGTACGAAGCCGCCGAAACGACGCTCAAGCAAATCCTGGACATCAATGCGACCAACCAAGAAGCGATCGCGATGCAAGCCGTCATCGCACACTTGCGAGGCAAGTATGACGAAGAAAAAAAACTCCGCGATAAAGCTCTGCAAACTTGGAGTCGCAATCCGGCGGTCGACCATTTGATCGGACGCAAACTTTCGCAAAAATATCGCTTCAAAGAAGGCGCCGCCTATCAACGCAGTGCGTTGGCTTTTGATCCAAAGAACGTTGCCGCCAATTTTCAGCTTGCCCAAGACTTATTGCGGCTTGGCGAAGAAGAAACCGGTTGGCAATTGGCGCACTCGGTCGCCAAAGCGGATGAATACAATGTGGTCGCGCATAACTTGATCACCTTGCACGATCGCATCAGCAAATTCAGCACCATCGAAGCCGACGATATCTACGTCCGGATGGATCCGCGTGAACGAGCGATCTACGGTGACGATGTCGTCAAACTGCTCAGCGAAGCCCGCGAGGTGCTGTGCAAAAAGTATGACGTGACACCCAACGCGCCGATCATCGTCGAAATCTTTCCCGAGCAAAAGGATTTTGCGATCCGCACGTTCGGATTGCCCGGCGGCGCTGGTTTTTTGGGGGTTTGTTTTGGCCGCGTGATCACAGCAAACAGCCCGGCATCGCAAGGCGAACGCCCATCGAATTGGCGAAGCGTTTTGTGGCACGAGTTCTGTCACGTCGTGACGCTGGAGAAAACCAAAAACCGAATGCCACGATGGCTTAGCGAAGGCATTTCGGTTTACGAAGAACGGCAACGTGACGCATCGTGGGGCGAATCGATGACGCCCCAGTATCGCGAGATGCTGTTGTCCGATGATCTAACGCCAGTCAGCAACCTGAGTGCCGCGTTTCTAAGTCCGCCGTCGCCGATTCACTTGCAGTTCGCCTACTATGAATCGTCATTGGTGATCGAATATTTGATTGAGAACCACGGAATCGATGCGATCAAGAAAATCCTGGTGGACCTGGGCGATGGTCTGCCAATCAACGACGCGCTGGGACGCAACGTTGGATCGATTGACAAATTGGACGTGCAGTTTGCTCTTTACGCTCGCAAACACGCCGAATCGTTTGGGACAAAGGCCAAGTGGGACAAAGAAGACTTGCCCGAAAAACCGTCCTTGGAAGAGATCACCCAATGGGTCAAAGACAATCCAGATAACTACTACGGTCGCCGTGCGATCGCCAGCGCTTTGATACGCTCAAAACAATTCGAAGCAGCGAAAGAACACTTGGAACACTTGGTCGAATTAGACACCGTGACTGGTTCGGCTGGCGGCGTTTTGGAAATGCTCTCTGAGGTGTACCGCGAATTGGGCGACAAGGAAGCCGAGCAAAAGACGCTTGAAAAATTGATCACGATGTCCAGCAACGCACTGCCGGCGCTCAACCGTCTTGGCGAATTGGCAAAAGAAGCGGGTGATTGGAATACGGTCGCTAAGTACAGCGAAAAAACGTTGGCGATCAACCCGCTGCTACCGTCAAGTCAGCAGTTGATGGCCGACGCGGCCGAGCAACTTGATAGACCGCTCGTCGCGATCGCTTCGCTACGTGCACTCCAGCGGATGGATCCCGTCGATCCCGCCGGTTTGCATTACCAAATGGCAAAGACGCTTGCGAAATTAAATGCCGTAAAAGAAGCAAAGCATCACGTGTTGGCGGCGCTGGCTGAAGCACCGCGGTACCGTGACGCCCACCGATTGTTGCTGAAGTTGACCGGTGAGGACGAAGCGAAACAACCGCAAGCAAGCAAAACACAGCCC
>CAZZDZ010000044.1:0-7510 GCA_964652675.1 uncultured Pirellulaceae bacterium | reverse complement strand
ACACAGCCCGTAAAAACGGAGACCGTGTCACAGTGAAACGTTCAACCAGCGCGGTTCTGTTTTCGTTGATGTTCTTGCTGGCCGGCGCCGCCTTGGCGCAGCGTGGCTGGTATCGCAGTCGTGACATCAGCCAAGACCGTCGTGGCGTGCCCAAGTGGGATGTCGACAAGAATTTCCCAGGCGACTTGTTCACGTTTGTGCGGATTCGCTATGAATCGTGGGGTGGACGTGGTGGCGGTGGCGGATGGGCAACCGACTATCCCGATAGCGATCTGAATTTCTCGCTTCGGTTGCAACAGCTCACTTCGTTAAAAGTCAGCCCCGATCCAAAGGTTCTGGAATTGACCGACCCGGAATTGTTCGACCATCCATTTATCTACATCATCGAACCGGGCAGCCTGGTATTCAGCGAAGCCGAAGTCAAAGCGTTGCGCAAGTACTGTTTAAACGGCGGGTTCTTGATGGTCGACGATTTTTGGGGCGACGATCAATACAACAACATGCGCGACGAACTCAAACGCGTCTTCCCAGATCGGGATCCGTTTGATGTCCCATTGGAGCACGAGATTTTTCACAACGTCTACGACATGAAAGAAAAACCTCAAGTGCCAGCCATCAACGCAGCACGTCGTGGCCGCTATGGTTCGTTCGAGTATTCGCGCGACGGCAGCGACACCAGCAAGGCAAATTATCGCGCGATCACCGACGACAAAGGCCGCATCATGGTTTTCATTTGCCACAACACCGACCTGGGTGATGGTTGGGAACGCGAAGGCGAAAACCAATGGTACTTTGAAGAATACTCGGTCAAAAAAGCTTATCCAATGGGCATCAATATCGTGACGTACGCGATGACCCACTAAAGACAAAACAAACAAACCATCCATTCTCCCTCGTACCACCGCTTTGATCCTATATGTCTAGTCCAATGTCTGTTGAAGAAGAAGCTCGTACGGTTGAACAAATTCGCGAGGGTCGCGACACGATCTATCGAGAGCTTTCCAAGGTCATTGTTGGTCAACACGATGTCATTGAACAACTGTTGATCAGCTTGATGGCTGGCGGTCACTGCTTGATCACCGGCGCACCGGGTTTGGCCAAGACGCTGTTGGTCAGTAGCGTGGCCAAAATCTTTCACTTGAATTTTCAACGAATCCAATTCACGCCCGATTTGATGCCAGCGGACATCACCGGCACGGAAATTTTGGAACAGGAGTCAAGCGGAAAACGATCGATGGCGTTTGTCAAAGGCCCGATCTTTGCCAACGTGATTTTGGCAGACGAAATAAACCGTACACCACCCAAAACTCAAGCCGCTTTACTCGAAGCGATGCAGGAGCATCAAGTCACCGCGGCTGGCAAACGATATGAATTGCAAGAACCTTTCTTTGTGCTCGCAACACAAAACCCAATCGAGATGGAAGGAACGTATCCGTTGCCCGAAGCCCAATTGGATCGGTTCATGTTCAACGTTTTGATCGACTACTTGTCGCCCCAAGACGAATTGGCAGTCGTGATGCAGACGACAACCAGCCGTCCGGAGCCAATTGAACCGAAGTTTACTGGCGAAGACATTTTGCGTTTTCACGAAGCGGTTCGCAAAGTCCCCGTTGCCGAAGAGGTCGGCGCATACGCCGTCAAACTTGCCGCTTCGACGCGACCAGGCCGCGACGGCACACCGGATTTTATCAACCAATGGGTCAGTTGGGGCGCCGGTTTGCGTGCCGCGCAAACATTGGTCTTGGGCGGTAAAGCCCGTGCGTTGCTAAATGGAAACGCACATGTGAGCATGGACGACATTCGTGCGCTCGCACACCCGACGCTTCGCCATCGCGTCTTGCTCAGCTACAAGGCCGAAGCCGAAGGCGTCACGATCGAAGACGTCGTGGACAAATTGTTGTCATCGGTTTCCGGCAGCATCCAAACCAACGCAAGTTAATGTCCGATTCGATCGACTCCTCTACCGAAGCGGTCGCAGCCAGCGGCGCTCGTGTTGACCCCATGACGATCATGCGGATCAAGAATCTGCAACTGCGCGCAAAAACAGTCGTCGAAGGCTTCTTTAACGGACTGCATCGCAGCCCCATTCACGGATCAAGCGTCGAATTCAGCGAGTATCGCGCCTATTCATCAGGCGACGACTTGCGTGCGCTGGATTGGAAACTGTACGCCCGAAGCGATCGTTACTTTATTAAAAAATTCGAGGACGAAACCAATCGGCGTTGTTACCTAGTCGTCGACCAAAGCAAATCGATGGGCTACGGTTCACTGGAGTATTCCAAAATTGAATACGCACGCACCGTTGCAGCAACCTTGGCTTACTATTTGACGCTGCAACGTGACAGCGTTGGGTTACTGACGTTCGACGAAGAAGTCGGTGATTATGTAGCCGCCCGCAACCGCGCCGGACACCTTCATCAATTACTTGTCGCACTTTCCAAACCGCTCAAGGGCAAAGCGACCGACATTGACGCGCCGCTACAGCAGATCGCCGGTTTGATTCGCCGTCGCGGATTGGTGATCTTGATTTCGGATCTACTGGCTCCGATCGATACCCTGCGGACTAACTTGGCCTACCTGCGATCGCGCGGACACGAAGTCGTCGTGCTACGAACGTTGGATCCGTCGGAACTGGAGCTAAAGTTGACCGCACCAAGCATGGTTGTCGACATGGAAACCGGTCGCGAAATCTACTTGGACCCCGACGCTGCAAGAGAACAGTACCGCGAACAGTTCGACAAACACGCCGACGAGTTGCAAGTGATTTGCGATTCAATCGGCGTCGACCTGTATCAACTTGCCACGGATCAAAGTGTTGATGATGCGTTGTTCCATATTGTCGACGCCCAGCAACGACGCGGAAAGTCGACCGCACGCAGTGGCATGTTGGCTGGCGCCGCAAGATCGGGAGGGACAGCATGAGTGTTCTGGCACCATTGTATTTCTTGGGCGCGTTGGCGGTTGGTTTGCCGATCCTGTTCCACTTGATTCGACGCCGCCCAAGAGGCGAAGTCGAATTCAGTTCGCTGATGTTTTTGCAGCAAACTCCGCCCCGTTTGACAAAACGCAGTCGACTGGAAAATTGGCCGCTGCTGTTGATGCGGGCTTTGGCGTTGCTCCTTTTGGCGGCAGCGTTCGCGAGACCGTTTTTGCGAAATGCATCGTTCTTGCAAAGTGAAACTCAAGGGCGACGCCTGATGTTGGTCATCGACAACAGCGCCAGCATGCAACGCGCCGGCATGTGGGAACAGGCAAAGGAGAAAGCCAACGGCGTTATCGACGATCTAACCGAAGGCGACCAATTGGCGATCGTCGCGTTCGACAGCGAACCCAAAACGTTGCTTAGTTACGATCAATCTGCAGAACTGACAGCCGAACAGATTCAGAAAACAGCTCGCGCGGCGATCAATTCGGTGGTGCCCTCTTGGCGGGCAACCAACATGGGAGCCGCGATCAGCTACGCAGCCGATTTGGCCGCCACGTATGAACCGGATGACGAAACAACGGACGATTCGGCCGAATCCGTTCCGCGAACCGGTGGCACAGTATCAATTCAGCGAACCGGTGGCGCGGGGGGCCCCGCAAACATGATCTTGATCAGCGACATGCAGGAAGGTTCCAACATCGAAAGCTTGCAGGTCTATTCTTGGCCAAAAGAACTTTCGCTGGACGTCCGTCGCGTGGTTGCCGAGCAAACGACTAATGCGTCGGCACAAATTTTGTCGGAAACACAAAACACCAAAGACGGCGCCCGGATTCGTGTTCGAGTCAACAATTCCAACGATGCTCACACGTCGCGTTTTCGACTCGCTTGGATAGGTGGCGATTCCCAAAACGCCGAATTGCCCATCCAAGTCCCACCCGGAGAAACTCGGGTCATAAGAATGCCGCTTCCTGGTGCCAATGTGACTTCGCTGGTCCTCAAAGACGACGACCATTCGTTTGACAACCAACGTTACTTAGTTAGCCCGCAACCAGAAGATTTGACATTGTTGTATGTCGGTTCAGATGCGAGCGAGAACTCCAAAGTCGCCGAAGCACGCGATAGCCTGCTGTTCTACTTACAACGTGTGCCGCTGAATAATCAGCAGCGAACCGTTACCGTCACGCCGTTGGAACCAAAGAAATTGGTCACGGTGCCGGACGTCAAAACGACGCCACTGGTCGTTGTTGGCCAGCCGCTTAGCACTGACGCAGCAAGTCATCTTAAGAAATATGTGGACGATGGCGGCAAGTTGTTGTTTGTCATGTCCCAGGAAAGTGATGCGGACATGCTCTCTGCGATCCAATTGGTCGGGGGCGGCGATAAAGTCGAAATCAGCGAAGCGAAAGTGAAAGACTATTCGATGTTTTCGCAGATCGATTTTGGACATCCGATTTTCCAGCCCATGTCGGATCCCCAGTTCAATGATTTTACGAAAGTCAGGTTTTGGTCGCACCGCAAAGTCACCAACACGCCAGACGACTGGGCAACGGTCGCGCAGTTTGATGATGGCGACCCGGCGATCATTGAAAAGATCGTTGGTGATGGCCGAATGTGGATTTTGTGTACCGGCTGGCAGCCAAAATCTAGCCAACTGGCTTTGTCGACAAAGTTCCTGCCGCTGATCTACAGTTTCTTTAACACGCTTTGCGGTGATTCGGATCAATACGGATCGATCGTGTTGGGCGAACCGATTCCGTACCCGCCAAGCGACCAGGCAACGATCGCGGGGCCCGACGGAATGAAACTCCAATACAAAACAAAAGATGACTTAGAGCAAGTCGATCAGCCGGGCGTTTATCAGTTCACCGACGCCGACCGCACACGCAGTTTTGCCGTCAACTTGGCCGAATCAGAAAGCCGTACCACGCCGATGGGTGAAGACGCGTTGGAGCGATTCGGAATTAAGATCGGCGAAACGCTAACCGTCGCTCAAACTCAAGCGAACCAGCGACAGTTACGCGATATCGAACTAGAGAAAACCCAAAAACTGTGGCAGTGGTTGTTGGTAGCGGCACTGGTGCTGCTGGCAATCGAAACCATTTGGGGCGGACTGCTAAGTCGCGGCAGCCCCAAACCTGAACCAGCGTAGCTAACCATTGTCGTTTCGTTCGCCGAATTGACCGCATCAAGCGTTATCAGTTCCGAGGACTGAGCGACGTTAAAAAACTTTTGATCAAACGAAACCTGCGAAGGCAACGAAATGTACAACGCACTACTCGACCGGATCATGCCCGTGACGCGGCGGTTTCGTTCACACCGTTTATGGTGGTTCGTCACAATGATCGCGATCATGATCGGATTTTTGGCGTTCTGCGCGATCGAGTCTGCTCGCAGTGGCCAGATCAATGGCTGGAACGCAGCGATGACCTTCGCTGGGATCGCGATCGTCGGTGTTGTGATTGCTTGGATCAGTTGCCGGCTTTCGTATAGCGACCCGCGCCCGATCGCGACAAAGATAGAAGAGAAATTCCCTAGCCTGAACCAACGCTTGTTGACCGCGATTAGCCAAGGCGAAGCGGCCGATGGAAAACCGCTTGGCTATTTGCAAACGCGCGTTATCCGCGAAGCCCGCGATCATTCGCGAAAACACCGTTGGGCCGACGCGTTGCCCGCCAGTGAATTGTGGACCAGTCGCGTGGCCGGCTGGGGTGCTGCCGGACTGCTTGTCTGTGTTCTTGGGATGCTGGCCAACGCAGCGCCGATAACCAATCAAAACGGCATCGCAAACATCACTGAAGATGAAAGATTCCAAGTTCAAGTGGAACCAGGTGACGCCGAAATCGAACGCGGCACCAGCCTGGCCATCACGGCGCGGTTTGCCGAAGATGCGCCCGACGAAGCCGAACTTGTTTGTACGTCGATCAACAAAGACGGCGAAGAAACGGTTCGCCGAATCAACATGACGCAAAACTTGGACGACCCGATCGTCGGCGGTTTTATCGCATCGGTCGATGCCAAGTTCACGTATCAAATTGTGACCGAAGACTGGACTAGCGAAGAATTCAATGTCGATGTTTTCGAGTTTCCATCTTTGGTACGAAGCGATGCGGATTTGGACTACCCCGAATACACCGGGCTGGATGACAAATTAGTCGAAGACACCGTGCGTATTTCGGCAGTCGAAGGCACAAAGGTTAAATGGCTTTGCTTCTTGAACAAGCCTGTCGAGTCGGGCGAGCTGATCGACAAAGACGGCACGCGAATCAAACTGGTAAAAGACGACACCGTCCCAGGAGCCCTTTCAACCGAGTTTGACCTTCGCGAAACGAAACGCCTTACGTTGGAATTGATCGACGACGCGGGACGCAAGAACAAGTATCCGCCCGAACTGATCGCACGCGTGCTGCCAAATTTGCCACCCAAGTTAAAACTAACCAACGCAAAAGACTCCAGCGTTTCTCCGCTAGAAGAACTGCCCGTTGGGGTGGAAGTCCGAGATGATTTTGGCATCGCCCAGGTCGGGTTGTCTTATCGGTTCGCCGACAATCCGACCGAAGACTTGGTGCTGAAAGAAAAGATTGGACGAGGTAGCAAAGAGAAGATCGACCATTTGATCGCATTCGAAGAGCTCGACGCGGAACCAGACCAATTGCTGGCCTATCACTTTTGGGCGGAAGACATCGGGCCGGACGGAAAGACTCGCCGCACCGAGAGCGATATGTTCTTTGCGGAAGTTCGTCCGTTCGAGGAGATCTATCGCGAAGGCCAGCCGCCGGCCGGGGGCGAGCAACAACAGCAGCAACAACAGCAGCAGCAAAATCAAAACGGACAAAAAGCCGAAGAGCTTGCAGAGTTGCAAAAGCAGATCATCAACGCGACTTGGACGGTCATTCGAACCGAACGCGATGAAGAACCGACGAAAGAGTTTGCGGGCAACATCAAACTGCTGATCGATTCACAAGGAGACGCGCTGAGTCAGCTAGAAGAACTGGCCGAGGAACTGGAAGACGAAGAGTCCAAAGCGCACGCTGACGCAGTCCGCACGCAAATGCAAAAAGCCATCTTGGAACTCGGCAAAGCTGGCAAGGACAACTACACACGACCGTTGCACCCGGCGATGGTGGCCGAACAATCGGCTTATGGTGGACTGTTGAAACTGCGTGCTCGTGAATTCCAAGTCACACGTCAGCAGCAACAGCAACAACAAGGCCAGCAGAGTGCTTCGCAGCAACGACGCCAACAGCAGTTGGATGACTTGGAACTGAAACAAGAAGAAAATCGCTACGAAACACAGCAGCAAGCGCAGCCATCCAGCGAAGAAGAGCAGGAACAACGCGAAGTGCGTCAGGTGCTCAATCGACTCCGCGAACTCGCCAACCGACAAGAAGACCTGAACAAGCAACTTGCCGAACTCCAGTCCGCGCTCGAGCAGGCCGAGTCGCAAGAGGAAAAGGAAGAAATCGAACGCCAACTGAAACGGCTTCGCGATCAGCAGCAAGATTTGCTTCGCGAAACAGACGAACTGGCCGAGCGGATGCAGTCACCCGAGAACGCCGACGAGATGTCCGAAGCCAGCGAGCAGTT
>CAZZDZ010000043.1:1833-25010 GCA_964652675.1 uncultured Pirellulaceae bacterium | reverse complement strand
GAACCCTCCCGCTAAACCGGGGGGAAATTATGTTTTGCCAGATAATTGGCGAGAGAGCTTGCCTGTGAAATTTGACTTTGCATCGGACTATGCGAGCGATTTTTCATGGAACGAAAAAGGTAAATTCCACCAAGAACCCGGGACCAAAAAGCTGTTTGTTGATGGAGAAGCCGAGGAGTTAAAGCCAGCCATACTGAAACACAAAAAGTTGATGATCAAACCAGGCGAAGCCGTTTCGATAGCCATCAAGCTGAACATTTCTCACAACCAACATATCCAAGTAGGAATGGACGTGGCAAACGCTCGTGTTGCTATCGCGGCCAATAAAAATAAAGACGGGTATCAGATTTTCACTCGAGCGAACAGCGAAAACGCGGTTAAGGCAGTTGACCACATTGAAGTTGCCAAAAACCCTCGTTTCTTAACGCTGATCCTTGTTTGCCAAGAAAACAAGGATATTCGATGGATCGTTGACACTGGCGACAAGGTTCAATCAGGAGTCGTGATGTCGGACGGCGTGGGCGACGAGAACATACACCGTATTGTCTTTACGTCGCCAGCGCGAAAGATCGAAGTACCCGTCTGGTTTGCGAAACTTCGACACGGAACGTGGCCTAAGTGATGCCGTAGATTTCCGGCGATTTTGAGACAACTAGTCGGGTTTGCAGATTCCGCATGCCTGCAAGTGTCCGGAACTGATCTGATCGCTGCTCGCGACACTCACATTGGATTTGCCTTTTACAAAACGGCAATCGTCACAGTGATAGGTCGTGTTATCACCGACAACGTAGTACGTCCCTGTCGCCGATGATGACGCGTTGTTTCTGTTGGAAAACACATAAGCAGCCATTCCAACCGCTGCCAGCAATAAGCACCCGACGATCGCGATGAGCGCCACAGGCTTTTTCTTCTTGCGAGATTTGGACTTCGATCGCGGTTGAGATTTTGAGTGACGTTTTCTTGTCTTTTTCCCGGACTTTGATCCGTCATTGTTCGGTGCATCGTGTCGAGTGATCCGAACAGCATCTTGTTCGCTTGTCGTGACCGACGATCCCATTGAATCGGTATCGGAAGTACTTGAGTTCGCTGTTTTCGCTTTGTGTTTCGATATGGCACTGGCGTTCCGTCGACCTTTTACGACAACCTTTTTCGGTTTCTGCGGGGCTGCGGTTGGCAAGCTTGCTTCTGGCAAACATAACTCTGACGCTTCTGTCTCTGTTGATGTGTCCGTCCACTGGCCTGTCGATACATAAGCTTCCAAAGCATCCGCCAGTTCATCACAATCGTGAAACCGCGCTTCGGGATTTTTGGCCATCATGCGTGCGCAGATTGCAACGAGCGCCTCGTTGGCGACCGGCAGCTCCTTTTGCGATCGTACGTCATTGACTGGTTCGGCCGTCTCGACTTGGTGCGCCAACAACCGCTGTGAATTGGTGCCCGTTGCAAACGGTGGTTGTCCGGTCAAGAGAAAATAGAGCGTGCAGCCAAGGCTATAGATGTCAGTGCGTTGGTCAATGTTGTGACTGTTGAGGGCTTGTTCGGGGGCGATGTAGTCGGCTGTCCCGATTGCTAAGGTTGGGTCAGCCGTGATCGATCCATCTTCGTCTGATTGAAGCAAAGCCAAACCCAGATCCAGGATTTTTACCGTGCCTTCGTCGTCCAGCAAAAGGTTGGCTGGTTTGATATCACGATGAATCAGATGGTTGGCGTGTGCGTGGGACAACCCCGTAGCGACTTGGCGAGCATAGTCGGCAACGGTCTCATCGCTCAGCGGCCCCTGCTCTTGGACCAGGTCTCGCAGATCAATTCCCTTGACGTACTCCATCACGATGTAGTGCGTGTTGTCACGACTATCCACATCGTGAACTCGTATGATGTTGGGATGGTCCAGTCTTGCCAACGCCTGAGCTTCACGATGAAACCGTTGCAGAACACTTTCATTTTTGCTGGACTGTTTCGGCAGGACTTTTAAAGCGACTTGTCGACGCAGCATTTGATCTTGGGCCAAGAATACGCGGCCCATTCCGCCGACGCCCAGCAGGCGGAGCATTACAAATTTGCCGAACACCAAGCCACGGTATTTTCCGTTCAACAAGTTGGAGTTCTGCCAATCAGTTAACAGGCTAGCTGATTGTAGATAGGAAGCAAAAAGTTCCGCGTTGGTCGCTTTTTCGCTGTCAGAGACACTGGCGCGAAATGACTCATAGTGCTGCTTGACGTCGTCAGCAGACAGCAGGCCGCTCCTTTTAATGGCGGCAGCATATTCTTTTAAAGAAACGGCTGGCATGGTGCGCCTTGCAGCACTCAAAATGGAAAGCTGGAACCCTCATGGTCTCAATCCCGCTGCACAAAGTATGCGAGTTTGAACTACCAGAAAGACCCAATTCTAACACCTTGAAGCGAAAGGCGGCTGGATAGTTTTTGAATCCACCCAATCAAGCATATATTTTGCGAACGCATCCTATGCGCTGTAAACCGTCTGCTTTGCCCACGACTTGAGCTTTCTTCGCAATTTCCAAGCCGACTTGTGGATTATGGCAAATCGCAGTGGGGCGGTGAGGTGTATTTTTGAGGTGGCATTTGGTTCACCGTGCCAGCGAAGTTTGTAAGGTCTGCCCTCGGGCGTCATGTCAACGGACTGCTTGCCCTCTTTGATCCTCTGCTCAATCGTATGATACAGGACTAATTGTCCTAGCGTGAATTCACCGTGCGACACTTGTATGCCGCTCTGGTAATACATCCAACAGTCATCCGAAAGCAAAGCGTGCTGAACTGCGATAGGTTGGCCGTCGTAGTAAACAAATGTCAGGCGTAATAAACCACTTTCAATCAATTTTGACGATGCATCCCGTAGGAATTCCCCATAGGGGTAATGCTCAAACCAACCTGCTTCGCCCGTATCGCTGCGACGCTTATTGTGCAAGTCGATGAATGCGTCCCATTGTTGTTGCAGTTCGTCTTGGGTTTGGGGGGCAACGATTCGGAATCGATCGTTTTCCAGCCATTCACGGATATTGCGACATTTGCGTTTGCCAGAAGTTGACCGCTGCTGGATGTACTCGTCCATCGTATCAGGCAGTTCGGAATCGTCGTATTCAACCTCATCGGCCTGATTCAACCGATTGCCTGAGTCAATCATCGTGAGCGTTAACGATCGCATGATTTTGTCGTCGTGGTCTACCCCAGAGAACTCGAGATCGTTCCATCGTGCATTTCGATTGTTTCGCTGAGCCATCAGCCAATCGGCAACTTCGATCACAACGTCTTCTTCGCGACCCTGTTCGATCAAAAGCGTCATGTGATCAGTGCCGACTTTTCCATCGCCTAAGAATCGAATCGTTCGTCCCGAAAGCTGGCTTTGCGTGACATACCACGGGGTAAAGCCGATGATCTCTTCCTCATCTCTTACAACCAAAACCATCAACTGTTGCTCGTGACAATAGTAGTCTGCCCAAGAACCAAGCCATTCCCAACGAAGCTGTGTACGATTGCCGGAAAGTTGATTCCAGCGTTCCTGATGGACGGCAACTTGCTCAGGTGTGGTTAGCAATTCAATGGTTAGGTTTGGCATTTCCATAGACCGCTTCGTGGTTGTTTCGCAATATTACTGAAAGGTTCTGCGCTTAATCGCAATGACTCACTGTATTTTGCGATACAACTAAAATTTGGCTGGCAGTTGACTACGTTTTCACGTTTGTGTGCGATTAAGAGCGCAGAAACTGGGTAGGTTTTTTGACTGTGCCGGTTCTACCGCCATCGCTCACGATTCTGGCGATAGATGTACAAACCCCAAGTGCATCGCACAGTGACCACACTGCAACTTCAGACTTTCAGCGGGTTTCATATTTCCAAACAACGGATGCTTGGGATACGAATCTAGCGACAGAAAATGCTCGGCGGCTTCGCGAAAATAGGCAACTTGTTCGTCGACTGCCAAGTCTTCGGTTGACCAAAAGAAACTCTGCGCATCCTTGGGCAGTTTAAAGCCAGGTTTAATGGGCCTGGAAAGGATCAACGGACGAAAGAGCGTGGCGATGATCCGCATGGGTAGCGGAATGCCTTTCAGTTCTTTTCGGCCCGTGGCGACATCCAATGTTGTTGCCAGGTGGTTCACTATTTGTGCGAACGAATAGCTACCGGTCGTTCGGACGTTTTCGCCAGCCAAACGCTCTACTTCTGCGATCGCTTGCTGCAAGGTATCGAAGCTTAGTTCGCGATGTTCTGCCATTTCTAGATTGCCCAGTGTTGTTTATATGACACAATGAACGGATTGCTTTATTCGGCGACGCAGTTGTTTGTCAGCGTTCCGATTCCTTCAATCTCTACGCTACAAACATCACCGTCTTGCAAAAAGACCTGGGGCGTTCTTGCCACACCCACGCCAGGCGGAGTTCCCGTAAAAATCAGGTCGCCTGGTTTCAGCGTGACAATTTGCGACAGGTAAGCGATCAATTCTGGGATCGAAAAAATCAATTGCGCTGTCGTGCTGTCCTGAACGACGTCGCCATTTAGATGCATTTGCACTCGCAAGTTACTTGGGTCTGGCAATTCGTCCTTGGTGACCAAGCATGGGCCGATCGGAGCGAACGTGTCAAACGTTTTGCCCAGCAACCATTGGCCGGCAGGGCGACCTTTTTGCCAGTCTCTGGCCGACACGTCGTGACCACAGGTGTAACCAAAAACGTAGTCCATCGCCTGATCAGCAGAGATGTGTTTTCCCTGTTTGCCAATCACGACAACCAGTTCGGCTTCGTAGTCAACTTGCTTTGAAACGGTTGGCAAAACGATGTCGTCGCCATGCCCAACGATCGCGTCGATGTATTTGGCAAAAACGACAGGCTCTGAGGGGATTTCGCATCCCGTTTCGATCGCGTGATCGCGATAGTTCAGCCCAATGCAGATGATTTTTTCTGGATTGGGAACCGGTGGGAGCAAGCGATCCGGAGCCGTCTGCCAAGAATCCGCTGCCGGTAAGCTGGCGACCCAATCCGTTCCACGTTCGTACAGTTCATGTTGGACAGGAACGTCATCGGTCAGGCTTGCCAACGGGCAAACACGTCCGTCTTGAAAGAGCGCGTATTGTGGTTTTCCGTTTGAATCGTTGATCCGGCAAAGAGCCATCGTAGGTTTCCTTTTGTTTTGGCCGACGTCGCTTGTGATCTTGGTGGGCTTAGACCGGTGATGATTCGCTAAAGAGCATCTGGTCCACTTCGTTGCTGACGATCACGCCGTAGTTAATTGCCCCCAGCCAACCGCTCATGATGATACCGACGCTGCCGGCGTGATACATACCGCCGATTTGCTGCGGCAATGCTCGGCTGACAGCCAGCCCTTCGAACTTGGTCCCAAAACTGGCGCCCATTTCATGACGCGTGTAATGATTGAACGTGCGTGGCGTTGCGGCTTCTGCGCGATCGATCTTGTCGCGAACACCAGGAATGTACTTTTCCAACGCTTCGATTGTGGTTTCAACGAGATCTTCTTTGCTGGCCTTGTAGTCTTCTTCGTTGAGATCTGCCCAGTCGGACCAATTGGCGTTTGTGCTACTGACGATCGCGAACCGATCCTTTTTCTTTTGCGGACGTGTTCGCGGGTAATAGAAACTGAACGTCCGACTGGTGATGTCGCGGCTAAGCAACAGATCGGTACGGAATTCTTTTGAAGTGCTGGTGAAAAACAAGTCGCCAGAGGATTCGTCGATCTCTTCGCCTTCTTTCAACGCCATGTAAACTTGCGTGCTGCTGTTATTCAATCGGACCGCTTCGGTTTGCTCGACATAGTCCTTGTCCAGCTTTTCTTTGCCGATCATTTTCAGAATCGTGGTGCGCAAGTTTGCGTTGCTAACCACGGCGCGACATCGGATCGTTCGCCCGTTGACTTCCACGGACGAAACTTTGCCATCGGTGATCCCGATGCGATCGACGCCACAGTTGATACGGATGTCAACTCCGTTGGACTCAAGTTCCTTTTTCATCCGGGCGACAAGGTCTTCCGTGCCGCCTTCGTAGATGAACACACCTTTGTTCATGAAATTGCTGAACACGATCCCGTATGTGATCGCGGGGTCTTCAAGCGTGGAACCGTTTGCGTAAGTAATCGGTTCCATCAACAGCCGCACGACGTCGTCACGACCGGGAAAGAAACGATCAAATAACTGACGTGTGGTCGTCGACTGATCGTCGTAAAAATTCATGCCTCGCGCGGTGTCAAAAAATTCGTTGACGGTTTCGTGTTCGATACCAAAATCAGTCGTCAACAGTCGCGTGAAATCTTCGCGGTTAAACGTTGTTGTCAGAGAAAATTGCGGGTTGTCGAATCGAATATTGGTCAACTGGACGATTCGATCCGAGATGTCTTTATTCCAATAGCGTCTGCAAGACTTGATCATGCCATGCGGAAAACCGTGTAGCGAGACGTCAAAGACATGTCCTCCTGGCCGCAAGAACCACGTCGCCAAACCACCCAGTTTGTAATGTTGTTCCAGCAACAAAACACGGTGTCCGGCACGCCCAAGAATGTTGGCCGATGTCATTCCGGCTAACCCGCTGCCGATCACGACAACATCGTATTCGTCAGCAGCACCTTTTAAAAAATCACGTGGCATTGTGTTGGGAAGCAATTGGGAAAGAAGGAATGGTCGAACTGGTTTTTGGCTTAAAGGGGGCCGTTGTCTGGCTGGAGTTCAGCAAAAACGCCGATTTGATCCCCTTCTGGCGGTCTATCACCGTACAACATCAAGCCGTTTTCGCCGACCAGCCATTTTTCGTCCAACAAACGAATTGATTCCGTCTGGTCACCGGAAACCATCTGTTTGCCGACTCCTGTGCTGATTACGTCGTGGGAACCGCGAAAAACTTCCGTATGTTCTTGCGGCAACGTGGTGGCCATTCGCTTTGTACCCAACGCAGATTGCACCAGCGTGGCGATTTTCCAGCGGTCATCCCGAGGATCCTTCATGATTCTGGCGGTCAGGATCGATTCACCCGATGGAACTTCGATGGCACTGTACCAATCGGGGGTTGATTCTGATTTTTTCCAAATACTGCTGTAAGCGACTCGGAATCGCCCCTTCTCTGGAACGCGGATTCGCAGGCGGTATGTCAGCGGCTGGTCACTGGGGGCTCGCACCGCAGAAATCTTATCCGCAGCAGTTTGTGGCAAGTACCCAGTTTCTCTACGTAGGTTCTGTAACTCTGATTCGCTCTTGCGAAGACGTTGGTAAGTCGACCAGTAGGCGACGAGCAATCCGACAATCGTGAGCGACAAAAGCAGATCACGCAAACTGAACCGTAGTCGGTTCGACTTGGGCAGCTCGCTGTTTTCGATATCCCTAGGCATGCGAAAGAGTATAGCAAGCGAACACCAACAGTTAGTGCATTCTTAACTTTGCCTTAACACGCTAGCGTGCTTCAAACGCTATTTTGTTGCTTCGATCGGGAATGTTCACGTTGACAAGGGTGAGTAACCGATCGGTGTGCAAGATGCGACCCGCCGCGAAGAATATTTCATTTGCGTGCCCAGCCATTCATGACGAACGATACCTCAACAACCCAATCTCCGGCACTCGACAAACGCACACAGGCGTTCGTGCGTTGCTGCCTTGGATCAAAGCTGGTCGAGATCGACGACATCAAGAAAGTTGTCGCGTCGTTGATGGTCGAGAGCGGTGACTTTTCTCCCGAGCGGATCGCTGACGGAATGGTCGGCGCTGGAATGTTGACGCGTTGGCAAAGTGACAAGTTGTTGTCTGGCCACAATCGCGGGTTCCATTTGGGAAGCTACAAATTACTGCGTCCGTTGGGGCGTGGTGGCATGGGCGTTGTCTACTTGGGCGAACACGATGTGATGAAGCGTCTGATGGCGTTGAAAATCATGCCGCCCGAAGCCAGCGAAGATCCACGGCGAGTCGACCGTTTCAAGCAAGAGGCAAGAGCGGCGGCTCAGTTGGATCACCAGAATATCGTTCGTGCCTACGATTTTGCCGAAGCCAGCGGCAAGCTTTATATCGTCATGGAATATGTCGATGGCATTGATTTGCAAAAAGCGGTTATTCGCGACGGCACGATGAACGTATCGGCCGCAATGGATATTCTGACTCAAACCGCAACCGGACTTGCCCACGCGCACGAGCGGGGGATCGTTCATCGCGACATTAAACCATCGAATATTATCTTGCGCACCGATGGCATGGTGAAAATCAGCGACATGGGATTGGCCCGTATCGGATGGGCGGGCGCCGATGGCTTGGATCAAAAGAAACGTTTGATGGGGACGGCCGACTACGTTGCCCCCGAGCAAGCGATCGATAGCACCAGCGTTGATGCCCGAGCAGATATCTACTCGCTTGGATGCACATTCTATTTTCTGTTGACGGGCGTGGCCCCGTTTGAAGCAGAAACCGTTTCGCAACGGCTCGCAAAGCATCAAACCGCACCGGTTCCGGATGTTCGCGAGTCGTGCCCGGATTGTCCTGCAGCGATTGCCGACTTGTTGAAACGCATGATGGCAAAACGTCCCGAAGATCGTCCGAATTCTGCGAGCGAATTGTTGGCGTGGATTCAGCGTTTGGGTATTGGTAACTCACAAAAACATCAACGAAGCCAGATCGCGCCGGCAAGCGAAACCGCAATCGATGCTCAAGTCTACCAAGCGACTTTGGACGATTCCGTTTTGACGGGATCGTCCGCGTCGGGGTTGGGAGCGACAAGCGGGGCAAGTTTTGGTGAACTGGATCTTGGCGAATTGGATTTTGACAACAAGGGCATCAGTGACGGGAGCTTTGGCGAATTACCCGCGGTCGACGAATTGCCAGCCGTTGATTTGGGCGCCGCGACCACTCTGTCCCTTCCAAAGACTAAGGGCGAAGCCCAGCAAAAAACTACAGCGCAAAAACCAGAGTCGAAACAAGCCAACAAGACAACCGGTTTCAAAGACACTCGGTCGCTGGTGGGCGCGGTTGCGGTAGGAGCTGTGTTGTTGATCGGTTTGGTTGCTTACCAGTTTCTTTTCGCTGGCGAAGAATCAATCAGTATTAAAAAAGTTAACCACAATCAAAACGGTCGTGTTGTGACTTTCGACGACTAGCGAGCTGGCCCCTTTTTCCTTCACTCCCAAATCATTTGAGTACCGGACGAATCCATTGTGAAGAATCCATCTGCTGAAACAGTCGCACAGGCCCCATCGCCAGCGTACGTGGCTGGGCCGACGCAAAAAACCGTTGTCAAGTTAACTCGTGTCAATGTCGCAGAACGTGTCGATGCAGACGTGTTTGAAGGGTACTACTTGATCGGCAGGCACGATGAATGTCAGATTCGCCCAAAAAGCTCTTCGGTCGCAGAGCGACACTGTTTGATAGAGCATCGTGTTGGCTTGCTGCGCGTGTTTGATTTGGAGAGCGAAACGGGCACGTTCGTCAACGACGAACAGTTGAAACCAAAAACGTGGCGGTTTCTTTCTGACAAAGATTCACTGCGATGTGGAAAAATCGAGTTCGCCGTTTCAATCGAAAAGAACCCGCTTTTTGACGCAAACAATATCGCCGCGAACGGCGAAGCGATCAGTTCAACGGATCAGCCAATCAATGAGGCCAAAGAGAGTGAGCCAGAAGAGGTAGACGAGTTTGACTTCGATTCGTTTGCGGACGACTTCGCGCTCGCGTCCGAAGTCGATACGGGGCCTGTTAGGTTGTCTTTGAATAACAACGACTCGGCGAACTCGACGCATCAGCCAGAATTAATCACGGACGAACCAACCGAAGACGACTTTGTCGCGGCGGAACCAGAACCCGCAGAGCCGTTATCCAAAGCCGATCAAAAAGCTCTGGCCAAGCAGCGAAAGCTGGCCGCGAAAGCGGAAGCCAAGCAAATGAAGCTGGCCAATAAGAAAGCGAAGCGTCGCGAAATCCCCAAGCCCAAAGCGATCAAGCCGGCGCGACAATCACGATCCTTCGGGTCAAGCGGCGGCGGACTAAAGAACCCCGAGTTCCTGAAACTTGTTGGCGCTTTTGTCTTGGCCGCTTCTATTTTGACACTCTTTGGATATCAGTTTTACCAATTCACGCAACCAAATCAGACACGGATTATCCAAGAACAATACGACTCTCTGATTAAATAGACGGACCGCAGGCGGCTACTGAATTTTGTATTTTTTGAGCCGTTCGCGCAGTGTTCCGCGGTGGATGCCAAGTAGATCGGCCGCTGCCGCTCGATTGCCGCCGGTATGTTCTAACGTTGCACGCAGCAGCGACGGTTCCACTGCGGCCAGGTAGGCTTCGTGCAAATCGGTAACTTCGTCGGTCGATCTGGCCAAGTACAGTCGTGTCCAAGTCTCCAGGGTTGATTCGAGCGATTCATTTGTGGTGGACGAAACTTGTTTTCGGGCGTCTTGTGGTTTGGGGAAATCGTCGATCGAAAGCGAACGTCCACGCGCAACCACACTGGCCCGTTCGATTGCGTTTCTAAGTTCCCGAACATTGCCCCACCACGGACGCTGCTGCAACTCTGCCATCGTTTCAGCATCGATCGCGGACGCGGGCGAGCGATAACCCAATCGTCGTAGAAAAAACTCACTCAGCAATGGGATGTCTTCGGGACGTTTTCGCAATGGTGGCAAGTGAATGGAAACGGCCGTCAATCGATACAACAGGTCCTCGCGAAACGTTCCATTATTGACGGCTTCTTGTAAGTTACGATTGGTCGCGGCGACGATTCGCACATCACTCTTTCGCGGTCGCACATCCCCGACAGCGGTGAATTCGCCCTGCTCCAAGACGCGCAGTAGTTTGACTTGGGCAGCCAACGGGAGATCCCCGATTTCGTCCAAGAATACCGTGCCGCCGTCGGCCAATTGAAACAATCCTTCACGGTCAGACTCGGCCCCGGTAAAAGCGCCTTTAACGTGGCCAAACAGTTCACTTTCGATGACAGATTCGTTCAGGGTGACCGGGGCGATCGGCAGGTAGGCTTGATCGCTACGTCGACTGTGTCGATGAATCGCCGACGCAACCAATTCTTTGCCGGTTCCCGTTTCTCCCGTGATCAGAACCGACAATTCGCTGTCGGCCACCAACGCGATCTGCCGAAAAACTTGTTGCATTGCCGGCGAACGACCGACCAAGACAGAAGCGTCGGTGGAAAACTCTGCCGACGAACCCGTGTTTGATTCCGCTTGGGAATCTGGTTCGGTGTCGGTCGGTTTCCGCATCGCTTGACGACAGGTGTTCACGGCGTCCGTTAACTTGAATGGTTTCGTCAAGTAGTCGCACGCGCCGTTCTTCACAGCGCCAACGGCTGTTTCCAGATCTCCAAACGCGGTCATGATGACGATCGGCGCGTCACCGGTGGCTTCGCGAAATTTTGGCAACGCACTGATGCCGTTTTCGCCGGGTAGCCGGACGTCCAAAACAACCAACGCATAATCGTGTTCAGCAGCGCGCTGCAAACCTTCTTCGGCTGACGAAGCGGTGATGACTTGGTGTCCTTGGTCACCAAGCATCTGTTCGAATCCCCAGCAAATAGACGGCTCGTCGTCGACGACTAGAACGAACGATGTTTCAGGCATAACGGGTTTCAGGCATTTTGGTTGTCGTTGTTGTTTTTAAAGTCAGTTTGCAGCGTCGACGATTTTTGCCGTCAGTATAAACTCAGTTTGATTGTCAACACGCTGCCAATCTACGTTGCCACCCAATCGTTGTGCGGCGCGTGCGACCAGCGGCAGCCCCAGGCCGAGCCCTTCGGGTTTGGACGTCACGAATGGTTCGAAAAGCTCGTCTGCAATCTCAGTCGGTGGACCTGGGCCGTCATCGGTGACAACGATTCGCAGTTGATCGGCGATTCCAAGTTGATCGGTGTTGTGCGTTGCGCGAACTTGGACCTTGCGTGCAACCTGAATGGCGTTCAAGACTAAATTGGAAAGCGCCGCAGACAAACTGGGCGCATCACAAACAAAATATTGGGGCGATAGGTCCGAGAAATCCCAATCCATTTCAACTTTCAAGTGGCTGGCCGTTTGCGACAAACTATTGCGAACGTCTTCGATTGCCACGCTTACACTTCCGGGGTGATCTGCGTCTTGCTTGCCGGCCGCTACCAGCAAGAGGCGTCGTACGGAGTCTTCTGTTTGTTCCAATTGAGACAACGCCACCGAGATGGTTTCGTCCGATTCGATGTCGCACTTTTGCGAATGAAGCTCCACGGCCATTCGGGCGCCCGTCAAACTGTTACGTAATTGGTGAGCAAGTCCGCTGGCAATTTGATGCAACAGTTTTTCGCCTTGGGTTCTTTGGAGGCTCTGCCACATTTGGTTGAGTTGGCCGCTCATGCGACCAACCGATTCGCCCAACAAACCGACTTCGTCATTGACTCCAGCGTCCACATTTGTCTGAAAGTCTCCTTCGGCGATCTTGTCTACTTGTTGGCCCAACCGAGTGAGTCGGCGGATCAGTCGGCTGACCAGAAACAGAGCCACCGTCGTTAGCAGGAAAACGCTTGATAGGCCGGTGACCAAAGGCAATGCTGCTGCGCGCCAGCGTGCGGCTGCCAATTCGGTTTCATCAAAAAGAACGACGATTCGCTGAGCGTCGTCGCGAATAGAACCATCGCCGTTGGCACTTGGCGCACCTGGACCGCCACGTGCAAAAATTCCAAAACGGTATTCGTCTGGTCCAATGTTGACGGGTTCTGCTGGCGCGATCGCTTCGCTGGCGCGAGTGATCTGCTCTGGCAGCGTTCGTGAATCGATCTTGATGGACGCGGTCGAGATCGAACCGTCCGGCCGCAACGCCAACAAGTCCGTGTCGGTCAAATCGGCCAACAACTGGATGATTTGTGAGTTGATGGGAAACGTTGCACCCGAAAGTGTTTCGGCGATGCCGTCGTATCGTGCCGCAATTTGTTGTTGAGCCCATCGATCACCCTGCCAGTACGACCCGATCGCAACGGCGATTGCGGACAGCAGCGAAACGGCCGCCAACGGCAGTAGCAAGCGAAATCGAAGAGATCGGAAAGGCCGAGACAATGAGAGAACGTCAAACGGGGGCAGAGCACGGTAGCGGAAGGAATCCGCAGCAAACCATCGTACTTATCCCAAGTTTTGCGGCAAAAGACGATGGCGGAATATTCGGCAGCGGTGGCCAAAATCCCGTCTATCGGTTGCTGGAAGACTAGAAACGGTCAGTTTTCGACATAGATTGGCGATTAGAAGGACTTGGCACGGTTCGTGCTTGGTTTAACGAATGCCGCAGCGGAAGTCGTCAAGACTTTCGGTTTTAAGTGCTTTGCCGAAAGTCACGCACGACTTCCGCTACGCGTTTTACGAGTTTTAAGTGAGCAAGGTTATTAACCAACTTTGACACGAGTGATTTTGGTTGCCTGGTGAGAGACAAATGAAGAAGCGTTTGAATGGATTTACTTTGGTAGAGCTTTTGGTGGTGATCGCCATCATTGGGATTTTGGTTGGCCTTTTGTTGCCCGCTGTGCAAGCCGCTCGAGAAGCCGCGCGTCGCATGCAGTGCCAAAACAACTTGAAACAGATCGCTTTGGCCTGCCACAACTATCACAGTGCTTACAAAAAGTTCCCACCGTCGGCCCTGGTCGATTTGTCCGTCGACAATACCGCCAACAACGGATCGTGGGGCGTTCACGGTCGCATCCTGCCATTTCTGGAGCAGGGTTCTGTGTTCGAAGGAATTGATACGTCGATCGGGTGGGACAACCAAGACATCATCGACGGATTACGAATCAGCGTTTACGCGTGCCCGAGCGATCCAGGCGCTGGGCAAGAACGTGTTTTCGATGACGGTCGCCCAACGCTCGCCCCGACGACTTACGGATTCAATTTTGGAACGTGGTTTGTGTTCGATCCCAGCACGCAAGAGGGCGGCAATGGAATGTTCCATCCAAACAAACTGATGCGGTTTCGCGATTGCTTGGACGGGACCAGCCGGACGCTGTTGACTGCCGAAGTCAAAGCGTGGACGCCGTATCTTCGCAATGGTGGCCCGCCCACAACATCTTTGCCAGGAAATGCAGCCGCCGTTTCTTTTATCGCGAACTCCGGCAGTGAATTCAAGGAAACGGGCCACACGGAATGGCCGGATGGACGCGTGCATCACACGGGATTTACGACGACCCTGACGCCAAACACACAAGTCTTACACACATTTGACGGTATCGAGTACGACATCGACTACAGTTCGTGGCAAGAAGGCAGAAATGGAGTCGCCGGCATTCCCACTTTCGCTTCCATCACATCGCGAAGTTTCCATTTGGGAATGGTCCATGTTGCGTTGCTGGATGGCAGCGTGACCAGCATCACCGATTCGATCGACAGGGAATTGTGGCACGCGTTGGGAACAAGATCCGGTGGAGAGCAAGTTCAACTCGAGACGAATTGATTTTGGCTGCAGCAACGTTTTGCTTCGACGTGCCCAAAATGTCGCGGGGTTTGGATCGGATGACAATTGAAATGTCTCATTTTTGCCTTTAACTTGCGAACGTTCCCTTTCGAATCGATTGCCCCAGTTTTAGGAAAAAATGGCGTCTTTTCGGACTATTATAGGCCTGGGATCCCAACGAAAAACGCTACCGTGCGTAAGGATCTCTAGGTGGGCGCGAAAGTGGCAGTTTACTGCTATTCTGTACGCATTGAGAAGCAAAATAGGCTCGATTGGCTGACTTTTGCCTCGCGGTCTCACGACTGCGAGAACCACCTTCGCAAACTCAACGAACGACTCGACATCAAGGATATTGCATGTCCGCAGACTCCGCGGCCAATACGGACGCTCTTAGTGAAGCCGATGCTGGCCGATTGCACGAAGCACGGAACAAGATTCTAGAGCAATTGGGCAAGATCATCGTTGGTCAAGAAAACGTGATCGACGAAATCATGATCTGCCTGTTTAGCCGTGGCCACGTGATGCTCGAAGGCGTCCCGGGGCTAGCTAAAACGCTGATGATCAGCACACTCGCTCAAGCTTTGGATCTTTCGTTCAGCCGAATCCAGTTCACACCCGACTTGATGCCGGCCGACGTGACCGGCACCGAGATCATCGAAGAGAACAAGGCGACTGGCCAACGTGATTTTCGGTTCATGCAAGGACCGTTGTTTGCCAACGTCGTGCTGGCTGACGAGATCAACCGAACGCCACCCAAAACACAAGCTTCGCTGCTGGAAGCGATGCAGGAACGGCAAGTCACCGTTGGTCGCACACGCCACGAACTTTCCGATCCGTTCTTTGTCCTGGCGACGCAGAACCCGATCGAGCAAGAAGGCACGTATCCGTTGCCCGAAGCTCAGCAAGACCGGTTCATGTTCAAAGTCTATGTTGAGTATCCCAGCTTTGACGAAGAATTCGAGGTCGCGCGTCGGACCACAGGAACGTCCAGCGCGAAAGTCGAACCCGTATTGGGAGCCGACGAAATTCTGAAACTTCAGCAGCTTGTTCGCCAAGTGCCTGTCAGTGATCACGTCGTTCGTTACGCGTTGTCGTTGGTTCGGCAGACGCGAGTGGGCAGCGATGGAGTGCCTGATTTTGTTGACGAATTGATTGGTTGGGGTGCGGGACCACGAGCGGTTCAGTTTCTGATTTTGGGTGGGAAAGCCCGAGCGTTGCTGGAAGGCCGTTTCCATGTTCAGGTCGAAGACATCCAGCACTTGGCCAAACCCGTGTTGCGCCACCGAGTGGTCGTGAATTTTTCTGCAGACAGTGACGGAATTACCAGTGACGATGTGATTGATCGCATTGTGGACGCTACGCCAACGACCGAGGACGAACTTTCACGCGATGCCCGATTCCAAAAGATATTTGCGTCCTGATGTCACGGGGCGCATCCGTCGGTTGGAACTGACGGCGCGCCGCGTGGTCGAAGGATTCTTGTCGGGACAGCACCGCAGTCCCTATTTCGGTCAGTCGATCGAATTTCTGCAGCACCGACAATACACGCCCGGCGATGAGATCCGTCACATCGACTGGAAAGTGTACGCGCGCCAAGATCGGCTGCACATCAAACAGTACGAAGAAGAAACCAACCTGCGACTGACGCTCTTGGTCGATCGCAGCGGGTCGATGGCCTACGGCGATGGCGAGTCCAACAAGTTCGATTTCTCTGCTTCCATCGCTGCTTCGCTGGCCTATCTGGCACTGCGGCAAAAAGATGCGACCGGGCTGATCACGTTCGATACCAATGTCAGCGCCAACGTCCCAGCGAAAAGCAATCAGCATCAACTGACGCGGATCTTGTCGATGCTTGATAGTGTCGGCGTCGACGGACGAACGGATCTACCCAAGGTCGCCAAAGAAATCGCGTCGTCGTTGCCCCGTCGCGGATTGATCGTGATCATTTCCGATCTACTGGGCGTCGACAATTTGATGGAAGGCCTAAGAGTGCTGCGACAACGTGGTCACGACGTCGCGTTGTTTCATGTGCTGCATGACCATGAATTAGATTTTGAATTCAGCGGAGCGACCCGATTCGAAGCGTTGGAGGACGAAGAGTTCTTGAACTGCAATCCACGGGCGCTGCGTGATGGTTACTTGGAAGCTTTAAATGAATTTTTGACCAATACCAAACGTGCGTGTGGACGATTGTCCATCGACTACACCCAAGTCAGAACCAGCGAACCGCTTGATGCGGTGTTGGCTAAATTCTTGGCACGTCGACAGAAGATGCCCAACCTGAAACGATGAACCCATACGACCCACCAGCTGAAAAGTTACCAACTGCAAAACGAACGCACGCATACTCCACTAGTCTGCGGGATTGGTTGTCTGATCCTGTTTTTCAAATTTGGGTTCTAATTGGGACGCTGCTTATGATTTCAATTTACGCACTCCATGCTTTTGTTGCGTCCATGGGCGCATAGTTTTAATTCGTAATGATTGTCTGATTCGACTTGTTCCTTTATCCCGCATTACTGACCGGCTTTTTGTTTGTCGCTGTGCCGTTGTTGGTCCACTTGATCAACATGCTTCGGCATCGACGACAACAATGGGCCGCCATGGATTTTTTGCTTGCGAGTTATCGTAAGCAAAAGAAATGGATCCGATTGCGCCAGTTTCTGTTGTTGCTATCGCGACTTGCGGTGGCCGCGCTGCTGGTCGCGTTGTTGGCCGGTTGGACCGGTGGTGGACGTATCTTGGGAGCACTCGGTGGCCAAACGACTCATCATGTCGTCGTGCTCGATGACAGTTACTCCATGGGTGACAGTAGCGGCGGAACGACATCGTACAAACGTGCTCTTAATTCGCTGCAAGATTTGGCGCGGCGATTGGCGACCGACGACGGCAATCATCAATTGACAGTGATGCGAGCCAGCCGGGCTGCGATGGCCGTTCGCGGTGGCAGCGATTCGGGGGACGCCGCAGCAGATCTGTCTGCACAAACGATTTCGTCCGATGCACGATTGATTAGCCGCGTGATGGCAACCCAGGCTTCGCCGATTCGTACGGACATGGTGCCGGCCCTGGAATTGGCGGGCGAATTGATTTCGTCGACACCAGCCGATTCAAAATACTTGTATATCGCGAGCGACTTTCGACAACGCGACTGGGGATCTCCGGAAAGATTGGCTAACGCAATGAAAGGTTTGCCAGAAGGCGAAGTCGAAGTGCGGATGATCGATTGTGCAACCACACCCAGCCCAAATCTTGGCATCACAGAGTTAACGCCGCTGCAAGACGTTTGGGTCGCCGGCGTTCCCGTCGTGGTCAGCGTGACGATTCATAACTACGGACAAACGGCCGCCAGCAATATCTCGGTCTCCAATCGCGTGATTCGCTATCCGTCGGACTTGCAGGCTGCTGATCCGATGTTGCAGTTCAGCGGCCAGGTTGAATCGTTGCCAGCGTTGCTGATCGAGTCACTAGACGCCGGTGCCGAAATCACCAAGACGTT
This sequence comes from uncultured Pirellulaceae bacterium, assembly GCA_964652675.1. Lineage (GTDB taxonomy): Bacteria > Planctomycetota > Planctomycetia > Pirellulales > Pirellulaceae > K23-9. Next base: position 7,119 of record CAZZDZ010000043.1, on the reverse strand, counting down.
CCAAGTGTTCGTGACCGAACAGGGCACGCACGCGATCGAAGTTGCTTTGCCCGAAGACGCGTTGGCCGTCGACAACGTACGATCTTGTACGCTGCCATTATCGGATGTCGAAAAAGTGCTTGTGATCGACAGTGACGTTGATGGGCGAGGCGCCTACCACGTCAGCAGCGTGCTGAATCCTGGCAGCCAAGTTCGCATCGGTGCGATCCCCGAAACCCATCCGCCTTCGTTTTTGCGGTCGGCGACGTTAGAGACTTTGGCGCCGTATCGAGCGGTTTATCTGATCGACTTGCCAGAAATCAGCGAGAATGCAGCAGACGCGTTGGCTCAATATGTTCGCCGCGGCGGTGGCGTCGCCTGGTTCCTGGGTTCCGAAGTGATCCGCGAATCGTACAACCGCACGTTGTTGGCACGAGATCGGTTTTTGTTGCCAGCTCCGCTAGATGAATCAGTCGAGCTCCCGATGACAGAAGGTCGTCGATCGGGCGACGTCGTTTTGGGCGAAGAAAAAACGTTCATTGATCCGCTGCGTAGCGGCGGCGACGCAGCTTGGTCGTTGTTGGGACTGGCCGAGTCCTGGACTTTACAAGAAGAAGCCGACGATCCGGATTCAGAAATCGTCCGCCCTCGAGTTAGACAAGTATTGAACCGTCGTGATGATCAACCGTTGGTGACACAACACGAAGTCGGCCGGGGACGCGTTGTGACGGTGCTAACCGGGATTGATGGGCGTTGGACGAACTGGCCAAGCGATCCGACGTTTGTGCCGTTTTTGTTGTTGACCAATGCTGCTTTGTGGAGTGGTGCGGCGCCGCCAACAAGCCGTGCCATCGACGAACGCTTGATGCGCATGCTGCCACCAGACCAGTACACACCTGACTTGGTTTACTTGCCTGCGACCGGAGAACCACCACGGGTGCCGATCGACATCACCGCCGAAACGCCAACCGCCACTAACACCGACGATCCATACGCGGATCAACCGGTTCCGATGGTCGACTTTCGGCCTGACGAAATGGTCATCCAAGGCGAATCGAACGTGGACGAGGTGTTGCGACCAGGAATCGCCGAGTGGTTGCTGACTCGCAGTGATGGTCGCGGCGAAGTCATCCCGGTGGCTTCGGTGATCAAGGTGGGCGAAGGCGATTTGAAACGCGCCAACACGGCAGAAATTCAGCAGGGCCTGTTGCCACTGGAAGTCCAGTTTGTCAGCAGCAGTGCTTGGAGTGAAGAAAACCAGGCGGCCGGGAGTTCCACGTTGACACTCGTGTTGTTGGGATTGCTGGCGTTGTTTTTGGCAGCGGAACAGGCGTTGGCTTATTGGGCCAGTTATCACGTTTCTCCCTCTCCGGTTGCAAGGAAAGCGTGATGGGCGAATCAGCAGCAGGCGGAACTCGCCAAGTCATATACGAATTTGCACGAACCACCGCGCTGGATGGTTGGTGGTTGTGGGCGCTTTTGCTGTTGGCGATTGCGTTGTTGTTGTTCGCCTGTGTTCGTTTCTATCGTCGCGATGCGGCTGAGCTAAACCAAGGCGTTCGCTGGACGTTAATTTTGTTGCGAGTGTCGGCAGTGGTCGCGCTGATCTTCTTCTTTTTCGATCTGCAACGGCGCACGCAACGCGTTGTTACTCGCAGCAGCGAAGTGGCTGTGTTGGTCGATACAAGCCAAAGTATGTCGCTACCGGCCGAAGCCGAAGGCGGGACACAGAGTCGCGCCCAGCGCGCGGCCCAGATTTTGGGTGAGACGGAGTTGTTGGAAAAACTCTCAGAAGTCCACCGAGTCAGTGTTTACGCTTTCGACGACGAAATCGAACCAAGGTTGTTGGAAACAAGAGGCGGCGAAGTCGTCGCGGGCGATTCGGCCAGCGAAGACACAAAAGCCGAAGACAAGGTAGCACCTGGCGTTTCAATGATCGCTATCGTCGGCGCCTTGCTGTTTGCGATCGCTGCGTTGCTTTCGATCGTGTCTCTGTTGATGGGATCGACCGGTCGGCTGGAGATGCTGCCTTGGGTGCTGGCGCCGACCGCGATCTGCCTGATCCTTGGCATCCTTTTGATGGGGGGACCCTACAGTGTTCGGTCTGATCAGACGCTGGCACAAATCGTGGGGGTTTCTTCAGCAGGCTCCGTTGACGAACAGCAAGACGATCCCGCGGAAGAAAATTCAGAAACTCCATCGATTCGCGTGACGAATTGGGAAGACGACGTTGCCGCAGCGGGTGCGCAAAGTCGAATCGGAGATGCCGTGCGCAGCGTGCTTGGTTCCCACGACCCATCGACTTTGGCAGGCGTCGTTTTGCTGACCGACGGTCAAAGCAACGGGGGCAGTGAAGCGACCGCGGCGATGGCAACTTCACGACGATCCGAAGTCGCTCTTTATCCGGTCGGCTTGGGCAGCAGTTCCGCTCCTGTGAATATTCGCGTCGTTGATTTGGAAGCACCGCGCCGCGTGTATCCAGGTGACAAGTTCGCAATCTCGGCAGTACTGCAGGGTAGTGGGCCAAAACCGATCGAAGTCGAAGTTCAATTGTTGGACGGATTAGACGATGGCGGCAATAATCGAAATCAGAGCGACGAGATCAAACCGCCTGGTGATGTGATCGATTCGCAGCGCATCGAAGTCGCAAGCGACGGAACGATGACGGGATTGAGATTCGAACTGGAACCAGAATCGGTTGGCCGGCGGCGACTAGCTATTCGCGTTGTGTCGCCATCGGGTGACCAAAACAAACGCGACGACATTCGCGATGCACGCTACGAAGTGGTTGCGAGAAAGTTGAAAGTGCTGGCGATCGCTGGTGGACCGACTCGCGAATACAGATTCGTACGCAACTTATTGTTCCGCGACAAATCGATCGAACTGGATGCTTGGTTGCAAACCGGACAGCCCGGAATGAGCCAGGATGCAGACCGGCTGCTGACCGAGTTTCCCGCAACGGCCGAAGAACTGTTCGAGTACGACGCGATTGTTATGTTTGACCCCGACTGGACGGCTATGTCCGCGTCCGCGTTGGACATGGTCGATCGTTGGTTGGCCGAACAAGCCGGCGGGCTGGCGATTATCGCTGGACCGGTTTACCACCCACGTTGGTCGCGCTTGCGAACGGATCCGCGCGTTACAAAAATCGCTGGCTTCTTTCCGGTTACCGTTTCCACCCGTGGGGAACTGCTGGGCGGCGGTCGACAAGGCGGCAAGAACGCTTGGCCAATTCAGTTCACGCCCGAATCACGCAGCGCTGATTTCTTGTGGATAGCTGATCAACCGGCCGAGAGTTTTAAGATCTGGGATAGCTTCGGTGGCGTCTACGATTATGTCGGCATTAAAAGTGCCAAACCCGGTGCCAAGGTCTACGGTTACTTCTCCGATCCGACCACCCAAATCGGCGACGCGTTACCCGTGTTCATGGCGTCTCAGTTCTATGGAGCCGGGCGAGTATTCTTTCAAGGTAGCGGCGAGATCTGGCGTCTGCGCAGCGAAAGTGATGCGTATTTTGACAGTTACTACACCAAACTGATTCGTTGGATCAGCGAAGGCAGATTGTTGCGTGATAGCACACGCGGATATTTGTTGGTCGATAGTGGACGAGCGATGGTTGGCGATACGATATCGATCCGCGCGGTTTTGACCGATGAACAATTCGAGCCGCTGAATGTTCCCGATGTGCCAGCGAAGTTGCTCGCGCCCAGTGGTCGCATCGACGATATTAAGTTGATGGCGTTACAAGGCGAACCCAAGCCAGGTACTTACGGCGGTCGTTTCATTGTTCGTGAAGCCGGCAGTTACGAAATCCGATTGACGCTGGGCGACGCGTTGGACGAAGCCGTCTTGCGTCAGAGTGTTCAAGTCAGTTTGCCAACCGTCGAATTGGAACGCCCCATTCGCAACGACGCGGAGCTATCGCAGTTTGCCAGTACGACTGGCGGAAAATACTTGCCCGTCGATACAGGCACGTCCGACGCCAGCATCGTGACCGAGCTAACCAAAACCTTGCGTCCGCAGCCGCAAACCACCATTTTGCCGGGTACGCCCGACCAAATTTTCAACACGCGACGCAACGCAATGTTGCTGTGGCTGATCGCCAGCGTCCTTACAATGGAATGGGTCACCCGCAGACTCCATCGACTTGCCTAAATCAATTTCAGCGAAACAAATGGCTACCCAGTATCTTGACCCGCAACTTTCGACTCTGCTCGGATCACTCCGACAGCGAGTCAAGCGTTATGTGGTTTGGGATAGCGTGCTGGCGATTCTCGCGGTCGCCCTGTTGGCGTTTTGGATTGGATTGGCACTGGATTACTTGCCCGTTTTATTGGGCGGTACTGAAATGCCATTTTTGGCGCGTGCTCTTTTATTGATCGTGGTTGCGGCGCTGATCATTTGGATCGTTGTCAAAATGTTGGTTGGCCGATTGAACCGAGCATTGCCTGACGATTCGTTGGCTTTGTTGGTAGAGCGGCATCACCCAAAACTTGCTGGACGCTTGGTGACGGCAGTTCAGTTGAACCAACCGGACCGGACCGGCGATTCGCATTCGCCCGAGCTTTTGAAGCGTGTTCACAAAGAAGCCGCTGCGGCGGTGGACGAAGTCGATCCGAACCGTGTTTTTCGATGGGAACCGCTGGTTCGTAAGGCAATGGTGGTTGGCCCGCTGGCGCTCTTAATGTTAGGTTTCGCCATCATCAGCCCCAGTGCTTTTGGCCGCGCGACCAGCCGGCTGACGTTGCTGTCTGATGATCCTTGGCCACGTCGCGCCCATTTAGAAATGGTTGGAATTGAACTGCCTGCGGTGACCGCGTCCGAGCAAGAGACCTCCGAACCAGATTTGCTGACGTTCGACGAAGGAACGATTCGTTTGCCGCGCGGCAGCAATGCGACGTTAAGAATCCGCGCCGAGGCCGACAAATCTGAAGTTCCCGTGGTTTGTACTGTTTACTATCGAGGCGATGATGGAACACGAGGCCAAACCAATATGCGTCGCGTCGGTCGCGTGATCGACGGATACCAATCGTTTGTCTTAGAAGGTTCGCCGTTGAGCGGCCTCAGCGATTCGTTCACATTCAGCGTGCATGGATTGGATGATCGTTTGGAGTCGTATCGAGTCGAAGCAGTCCAGCCACCTGCGATTACTGCGATGAACGTCGAAGTGCGGTACTCGGATTATTTGCGAACCGAAGGCAGTGGGGCCGTCGATCGGGAGACCGAGTACAAAGCGGGTTTGCGAATCAGCGAAGGCAGTGATGTGACGCTGGTCGCCAACAGCAGCACTCCGTTGGGCGATGCGGA
>CAZZDZ010000043.1:0-1733 GCA_964652675.1 uncultured Pirellulaceae bacterium | reverse complement strand
GCAGTCACAGCGATCGCAAGAATCCCAGTCGAGCTGGTGGCCAAGGACGACTATGGGGTCGATCGTCTGTGGGTCAAGGTGGCGCCGTCCAGCGATGCAGAGCAGAGCCCCAAGACAGCCAGTAGCGAACCGGAACTTGATCGCGAAGGGAACGCCAGTATTGTGATGGACGTGCGCGATTTGGTTACCGATGGTGAGCTGGACGAATTGGAACCCGGCGGTGCGATCAGTGTTTATGCGGAGGCAAGCGATCGATACGACTTGGGCGCAACGCACCTGACACGCAGTGAATTGTTTCGGTTAAGGGTTGTCACGCCCGAAGCCTTGTTGGCTTTGCTGGAACGTCGTGAACTCGCAATGCGAGCGCGTTTGGAGCAGACGATCGACGAGACGAGAACGTTACGAGACACGCTGGATCAGTTGCGACGCCGCGCGTTCGAATCGCCTGACGAAATCACGGATGACGATGAAGCAAAGCGACAAATTCAAGTCAACCGATTGCGTGTTCAGCAGTCCGGATTGCAGGCCAGTAAAACGTCCGACGAGCTATCTGGTATCGCAACCGCGCTCAACGACATGCTCTTGGAAATGGTAAACAATCGGGTCGATAGCGTTGATCGGCGAGAGCGAATTAGCACAGGTGTCCGGGATCCGCTCAAGAAAATTGTGGAAGATCCGTTGGCCCGTTTGATCGCTCAATTAGAACAAGTCGAACAATCCGTCGATAAACCAGCCCAAGCGGCGGAAAAGACGGCCGTTGCAGTCCAGCAAGCGGAAGAAGTGCTGTTACAGTTAACTGCCGTTTTAGAGAAAATGCTGGATCTAGAAAGCTATAATGAAATCCTGGACATAGTCCGCGGATTGATCGACGATCAGGAAGAGTTGTCGGAAGAGACCAAGGAAGAACAGAGACGAAGCCTCAGGGAATTGTTCGAGTAAACCAAAGTAAAAAGGCATCCCGTGAATTCAATTCTGCCGCGCCCCATCGCGTTACTGTCGGTCGTTGTGATCTTGGTCAGTTTTGCGCCCCAGCATTTATCGCCACAGGCGACGGCTGACGATGCGGCGCTCATTCACAAACAAACCGCCGTCGCGGCTCGCTACCAGCGACTAGAAGAATTGATGCTGCGTCTTGCCGACGTGGAAGCTGCCGAGAATCCTGATCGCGCCGCTTTGTTACAGCGTGCAGCGAAGCAGTCACGAGAGAAGTTTGTGTTGAAAAAGTTGCAAAAGGCAAGCGACTCACTCAGTGCGCAAAAATATCAGGATGCCGTTGATAGCCAAGATGCAGCAAAAGAAGATCTGCAAGCGATTTTGAAATTGTTGATGAGCGAAGATCGTTCGAAGAGAATTCGCGACGAAAAAGAACGAATCGCAAAGATGATTAAGGATCTCAAGCGACTTGAACGTGCCCAACGAAGCACACGCTCGAGAACCGAAAACGGCGCGGAGCTCGAAGAAGTTCAGAAGGAGCAAAAGTCGATCACAAAACGAAGTGACGCAGTGAGAAAGGAGCTCGGGCAAGAAGACGAGTCTGACGGCAACTCTAAGAAGTCCGACGGCGATAAGTCTGATGGCGACAAGAAAGACAGCGATAAGAAGGACGGCGAAAAGGAAGCTGGAGACAAGAAGGACGGCGAAGACGGCAAGGAGAAGGATGGCAAAGAGAAGTCGGGTGAACAAAAGTCTGGGGAGCAAAAATCGGGCGAACAGAAGTCAGGTGAGCAAAAGTC
>CAZZDZ010000042.1:23238-25014 GCA_964652675.1 uncultured Pirellulaceae bacterium | reverse complement strand
GTGTTTTGTCTGCCGTTGTCGCTACTTTGCAGCGGAGAACTTGTGCTATCGCAAGAGCCCGCTTTGGCTCCGGCATTGCAAGTTGATTTTGTTGTGGGCGACTTGATGGATTCGGAAGCGGTAGGCGATGGTGCGCGATGGAACCCGGAATCTAGCCCACTCAAGTCGCCCTTTGGAATCGATTTTGATTCTTTAGAAAATATGTTCATCGTTGAACTCGGCGGAGGCCGCGTTCACAAACGGACTCCGTCGGGTCAGTTGTCGCATATCGGTGGAGATGGCACCAAGAGTTTCTTGGGTGATGATGGCCCGTTGGCTAAAGCGACTTTTAATGGGATGCACAACTGCGCGATCACGCCCAATGATGATCTTTACATCGCCGACAGTTGGAATAACCGTATTCGCAAACTTGACGCCAAGACGGGAATCGTTACCACGTTCGCAGGAACGGGCAAAGCAGGTTTTTCTGGTGACGGTGGCCCCGCAAAGAACGCACAGTTTGATTTCATCATGTGCGTCTCGCTGAGCGCATCGGGCGATCAGCTTTACGTTGCAGATCTTAAGAACCGTCGTATTCGTGCGATCGATTTGCAAACACAGGTTGTACGCACGATTGCCGGTAACGGCAAAAAAGGCGTCCCCCAGGACGGGGGCGACGCATTGTCAAATCCTTTGGTGGATCCACGAGCCGTTGCTGCCGATTCTGATGGCCGAGTTTATATTTTGGAACGCAGTGGACAAACACTGCGAGTCATCGACTTGGATGGCAAAATTCACACGGTCGCTGGCACCGGTGAACGTGGTCACAAAGATGGGCCGGCGCTACAAGCAACCTTTGGGTCGCCGAAACATCTTTGCATTGACGATCGCGACAACGTATTCATTGCTGACGACCAGAATAAAGCCATCCGCAAATATGATCCCCAATCAAAGACCGTCAGTACGGTGTTGGGCAAAAAGCATGGCGATGCGAGAATTCAATTGAGTCGTCCGCACGGTGTCGCATGGCACCAAGGCAAGCTTTATGTCGTGGATACGGGGCACAATCGGATATTGAGGCTCAAGCCGGCCGGCGACTGACGCGAGTCGATCGATGGTGGGGGTTCTCCGAAAAGCGTTGGTGGCTAAACTTCTTCACATGAGCACAGAACTTGCAAAGACTCCCTTAGACGCCTGGCATCGCGAGGCGGGAGCGCGAATGGTTCCGTTCGCGGGCTATGAGATGCCGATTCAGTATTCGTCCATCGTGACTGAACACAACGCTTGTCGCACGGCGGCTGGGTTGTTTGATGTGTCACACATGGGGCGACTGCGATTTGATGGTGTGGGCGCCGAAAAACTGTTGGATCATTTGTTGACTCGGCGCGTCTCCGACTTGAAGGTCGGACAAGTACGTTACGGATTGATTTGTAATGCCGATGGCGGTGTGTTGGACGATGTTTTGGTGTCTCATTTGGAAACACCATCGCAGCAGCGATATCACTTGATGGTCGTCAACGCATCTAACCGTGCCAAAATCTTGAAGTGGATCGAACCACACTTGGCTGATTTTCCGACCGTGACGATGTCGGATCGAACCGAGCTGACAGCGATGATTGCCGTCCAAGGACCCAAGGCGATCGACGTTTGCAATCGATTGTTCGATGTTGATATCAGTCGGCTGAAATACTACACCGGTCGGATCACCGAGCAGATGAAAAAGCCGGTGATCATCAGCCGCACCGGATACACTGGCGAAGACGGTTTCGAATTGATCGTGCGTGCGGAAGAAGCGAA
>CAZZDZ010000042.1:17223-23138 GCA_964652675.1 uncultured Pirellulaceae bacterium | reverse complement strand
GGAAAACGCCCGGCTCGCGATGGTTGTGAGGTGTTGTCGAGCGATGGTCAGAAAATTGGCACCGTGACCAGCGGTGGCCCGTCGCCTACGCTTGGGCATCCGATAGCGATGGCTTATGTTGATGCGGCGAGGGCTGGCGACGAGAGTTTTCAAATCGACATTCGTGGTAAAACGGTGACCGCCAAACCAACCAAGCTTCCGTTTTATAAACGACAGAAATAGTACTTTTTGTCTGCACATTAAGCCTCCACTCAAAACCACTCATTCCTCTTTTTCTTTACGCTCAGCTATGTCACGAGATCCAAGCAAACTGTTGTACGCCGAAAGCCATGAATGGGTGGACGTTTCCGAAGAAGGCGGAGATAAAATCGCCACGATCGGTATCTCCGCGTTTGCGATCGAACAGTTAAACGATCTGGTTTACATGGATCTTCCAGAAGTCGGCCGAGGTCTTGAAGCGGGAGATGAGTTTGGTGAAGTTGAATCGGTCAAAGCCGTTAGCCCACTCTACAGTCCCGTCAGTGGTGAAGTCATCGAAGTTCACAGCGAGTTGCCGGACGAACTGGAGCAAATCAACGACGATCCTTACGATTTTGGTTGGGTCATCAAAGTCAAACTGACTGACGAATCATCCCTTGCCTCGCTGATGGATTTCGAAGCGTACGAAAAGCAGTGCGCTGAAGCAGGCTGAATAAATGCAGGGCCGAATCATTGATCTGGCAACGGGCAGTGCCCCTTGGAATATGGCTGTCGATCAAGCCTTGCTGGAGTCCGTCGACCAAACACAAGTCCCTGTTATACGATTTTACCAATGGGAATCGCCGGCGCTGTCGCTGGGATATTTTCAAAAGATGGCGGATCGCGAATTGCATCCGGCTAGTCGCGATGCTGATTGTGTGCGGCGCGCGACCGGTGGCGGAGCGATTTTGCATGATCGCGAATTGACTTACAGCGTTGCGCTGCCGTTCGCTGCATCGGCAACCGGCGCGCGATTGAGTCTTTATCGCGAATCGCACCAGGCGGTTGCGGATTCGCTACGTGATTTCGGGGTGCAGCTCTTGCCGCATCGACTGGACCAAGGTTGGAACGGAAACGCGGATGCTTTCTTGTGCTTTCAACGTCGTACCGACGAAGACTTGATCATGAGTGGCTACAAAATACTTGGCAGTGCGCAGCGACGGGCAAAACGCGCGACGCTGCAACATGGTTCGTTGCTGTTACGTGCCAGTCCACTGGCGCCCGAACTACCGGGCATTTGGAATTTGGGTGGTCGTGAAACAAGTGACCAGCAAGTTGCCCAGGGGATATCCGAAAGGCTCAGAAAACTGGTTGGAAAGCAAATCGGTTCAGAGCAAGCGATTCAATGGGCCGATTCGATCCTTACCCCGAAGGAACTGGAGCGGGCAAAAACGATTCAAAGCGATCGATTTGCGTCCGATTCCTGGTCCAATCGGAGGTGAATCAACAGAAATCAAGCTACTTGGTGGCTCGATAAAAACAGCCCAGAAGTGTACAAAACACACCTATTGGTGCGGATCGCACCCAAAATGGCTGGATTCCGCTGCTCGAAAGCGCCTAAACTACCAAGTAAGGGATTCTCGCGAACGCGAAACTGCATAGAATGTAGACAGCAGCAAATGTTGGTGGACTTCCTTACCACCAATCTGCAGGGACTAATCCATGCTCATTTACCTAGCTAGCTTCATTTTGCAAAGTGGGCTCGGTCGTGATAGCCGATTCGAAAATACACTCTCAGCAGATGCACGACGTACACCATGGCGTGCTCTATGAGACCAGTGGAGACAGTTGATCTATGAAAGTGAAACTCAAAGTTTTGGGTGGGACCCATGATGGAAAAGAAATCGGGATTGGAACTGAGAAATTTCTAATTGGTCGTAGTGAATCGTGTCAGCTGAGACCAAAGAGCGAGTCGGTTAGCCGCAAACACTGCATTTTGGTGTTGCGCGAGAATCGTTTGTTGATTCAAGACTTGAAAAGTCGCAATGGCACCTATGTTAACGGTAAGCGATTGCCTGCAGACAAAGCCAAAGTCCTTAAGGGTGGTGATGAGCTGCGAATTGGTAAGTTGAAGTTTGAAGTTTTGATCGAGCACGGATTGCAGGCTGCCAAGAAGCCAGAAGTCGCAGACATGGGCGAAGCGGCAGCAAGAACCGTCGAAGCAGCTGGCGAAAGCAAATTTGAGGCAGTGGACGTGAGTTCGTGGTTGGACGAAGCCGACCAGATTGATCGCGTGCGAAAATTGTCTGACCCGGACACACGCCAATTTAAATTAGAAGACGCTCAATCGGCTCAAGACGTAGGCGACAGTACCGAGTTGTCCATTGACAGTAGTGTGGAAGAGCCCAAGGCCAAGCCGAAGCGGCCCGACAAGAAAAAAGCTCCGGGAAAACTCCCCGAGAGCGCAAAGAAATCGTTGCAAGACTCATCTCGGGATGCCGCCGATGATGCCTTGAAACGATTCTTTAGCGGTCGCTAAGACAATCGATTCGAAGTTAGCAAGCCCGTCTTGCGGCGCAAGAGCAATCAGTGTGGAAATCCTTTTTGAGGACATCACCATGAACGAATCAAACGCTGCGCTGGCAGAGCAATTTCGACAGAACGATCCGGTTGCTTTTAGCAAGTTGTTCGGTCGTTATCATTCGCTGGTATTCAATCGATGCTTGCGTATGTTGCAGCATCGTCAGGACGCCGAAGACGTGACTCAAGAAACGTTTTCGCGAATGGCAAGGTACATTGATCGTTGGGATCCGCAGAAACCGCTTGAACCGTGGTTGATTGCGATCGCGGGTAACCGCTGTCGGACCCATCTCTCACGCCGTCGGCACCTGGAATCGTTGTCCGAAGCCAGCGAGCCTACAACACTGCAGAGCACACAGGAGCAAGCGGCCGCGTCGCTAAGAGAAGAAGTGAGTTTGGCGATTAGTCGGCTGCCTGAAAACCAACGGTTGGCGTTTAAATTGTTTCATGAGCAATCGATGGCTTATGACCAGATCGCGCTTAAATTGGATTGTCCGGTTGGAACGGTGAAAACCTGGGTGCATCGAGCCCGATTGAACTTGATGGACCAACTAAGAAATCGCGATGTGATTGAGGGGCAAGCCGATCAGAAAACAACGCATTTGGAGGCAACATCATGAAGTGCGAAGACTTTGCTGACTGGTTGCAAACAACGCTCGATGAACGCAATCGATTGAAGCTACCGCCAGACTTGGCCCAGCACGTCCAGGAATGTGAATGTTGTCGTGGGCAATTGGATGCATGGCATCAAATTGCATCCCTATTGCCGACCGCAAATCTGGTGACTGAAACGCCGCGTGTTGATCACCCAGTCAGTGGCAACCATGCAACCAGAGGCAATCATGTCACCTTGGTCGCGTCGATGTTGGCGGTTGCTGCTGGCATCGCATTGATTGTGTCGGTCGCTCGCACTGGCACTGATAGCCCAGGGAGTCCCGAAGGTTCAGAGAAAATCGCAAAGGTTCAGTCGGTTCAAGAGGCGACTCAGGCCAATGCAGCGATTGCAAATGTTGACCCTACTGCGTGGTGGCAGCAGTTACAGAACCGCGATTGGATCGGACAAACGATGCCAACGGTACAATCCGTGCGTGCTGGCGTCGAACCTTTTGGAAAACCGTTTAAGCAAGCCGTTTCGATTCTGACGATGGGCGGACAAGGCCAGACTTCCTAGGTCCGCCGCGCCATTTGCGAGGCGGTCTAACTTCGATACAAATTCAGTGGGCGAGACGAATGTTAATTCATCGAAAAATAGCGATTGCAGGGCTGACTGTTGCGTTGATGTTCTGCGCATCACCGGTGCGCTGCGAAGACATCACAACGATAAAAAGCGGCCTCGCTCTCAAGGGATCAACCGCTGAACTCCCGAAACTGAATAAAAATCCGTTTGCCGCCGCAGGAGGTGGCGTCAAAGCCCGTCCAATCATTGTGATCGATGATGGGCTGCGCGAGATGTACATGCACCGCCGCGGGATGGTGGTTGGAGAACCTGGTTTGGGCCCCGGGATTGCTAGAACCATTGAGTTCGATTTCAAAAAGCCGATTGCTGGCAGAGTGATCAATGGCATCGGGCCACTTTTACAGGTTTCGCCCTTCAATAAATATGGGCGGCGAGTGGTCGTGGTCCGCGGCGCCGATGGAGGAAACTTGACACTGGTGCAAGGCATCGCGGAATTGAATGCTCGGTACGCGATCCTGTACACGCTCAAGGACAAACCTGCCTACGACTGGGTCATGCGACTGGCAACAAGCAAACTCAGTAGCGACACTCTGCGTGCCATATTTGCACAGCGGATCAACAATCCGAATTTGCCAGCAGACCAAGTCTTGGACATGCGTTTGGAGCACGTTCGGTTCTTTATCGAAGCCGAGCGATTCGCTGACGCTCGGATAGAGTTAGTCGAAACACTCAAGCAGTTTCCAAACCGGGTTGCGATGAAAGATCAGCTGGGGCGAATTACTGAGCTGCAGTTTTCGCAATTGATTCGCGAAGCACAAAAACGAGCCGAGATCGGCCAAGTGCGGACGGCTCGCGACATCTTGGAGCGATTCCCTCTGGAATTGGTCGGGCGCGTTACGCGGTTGGAAGTAAAAGACGCAATCGCAAAGTTGGACAAGGATCAAGCAGCCGTCGACGACGTGCTTGACAAGCTAAGTAAGCACGTCGGTCAGCTAAAACCAAACGAGATCACTGAAATCAAACCGTTGATGGATGAGATCAAAGCTGGTTTGTCTCTGGCAACATTATCGCGCATGGGTGATTATTTGCGTTTGGCAGGTGGAGAGGATTTGCCTCTTGATAGCCGCGTCGCATTGGGAATCAGCGGCTGGCTTTTGGGTTCAGGCGAGGGCATCCAAAACCTATCCGTCGCGCTTTCGTTGATCAAAGTCAGAAATTTGGTGCGGGAATACTTGGCTAGTGACGATGAGGCGCGGCGCAAAAAAATCCTGGAGGAGCTGGCCAATTTGGAAGGTTCTCAGCCAGATTACATCTCGCGATTGTTGCCGCTGATGGAACCGCCTAAGCCTTTGCCTGCTGAGGCGGAGCATCCAACCATTTCAGGTATGTATGCGATTGCTTCCAAGGAACCGGATGGTCCGCGATACGTCGTGCAACTGCCACCAGACTATGACCCACTGCGAGAGTATCCGTGCATTGTCGCGTTGAATCCGCCGCGCAGTATTCCCGAAACAGAAATCGATTGGTGGGCTGGATTCCACAATCCAAAGCTCAACGCACGTGGTGGGCATGCCACGCGTCACGGATACGTCGTGATCGCGCCGGCGTGGACACGGCCCGGCCAAAGCGACTACGAGTACACCGCGCCAGAGCATCAACGAGTCTTAGTGGCGATGCGAGACGCGATGCGACGCATTTCGATTGATTCCGACCGTGTTTTCATAGCTGGACACGGCCCAGGCGGAACGGCAGCTTGGGACATCGCCGTTTCGCATCCCGATTTATGGGCGGGGATGATTGCCATCAGTTGTAAGCCAGGAAAAACCATCACGCATTATTTCCCCAATGCGGAACACGTGCCAATCTATGTCGTCAACGGTCAGTTGGACCGAGTGCTTAGCGAAAACAACCACGCGTTTAGTTCGATCATGGACGACTACGTCAACGTGCGTGCGGATGCGATGTGGGTGAAATACAAAGGCTGGGGCTATTCACTTTTCTTTGAAGAGATTAACCATCTGTTTGATTGGATGAACGTCAAATCGCATCGTCGCAAAGAAATCCCGCAAGAGTTGGACAACGTCACGATGCGCAAGGGCGACGAGTTCTTTTGGTGGTTAGAGTTGGATGGGATGAAAAAAGGAACGGCGATCGACCCCGTTTTGTGGAGTCAAGCGAAACGGATTCGTGCCAAGTTGGT
>CAZZDZ010000042.1:14858-17123 GCA_964652675.1 uncultured Pirellulaceae bacterium | reverse complement strand
GCCGCCAATCAAGCCTCCGCGCAAGAGCAAGCCCAAGCCGCGTTAGTTGCTGCAGAAAAAAAGCCCAGCGGAAAGGTACGCCAAAGTGTGATGGGCTGGTGCTTCAACCCGATGGATCCGATCACGCTCGCCAAGCACTGCAAAGAAATTGGCTTGGAAGCGATCGAGGGAATTCCCTCCAAGCACTACGACGCCGTCACGGATATCGGATTGAAGATTTCGTTGGTCAGCAGTCACGGTTTTGCAAAAGGCCCCGTCGATCCAGACAACCATGCCGAAGTCGAAAAGAAACTGCGCAACGGAATCGATCTAGCAGTGAAGTATGGCGCACCAAACGTGATCACTTTTACTGGCATGCGCAAAGAAGGCATCAGCGATGCGGCGGCACGCAAGAATTGTTTGGATTGTTGGAAACGAGTAATCCCTTATGCAGAAGAGAAAAAAGTCGGCTTGGTTCTGGAGCACCTCAATAGCGAAGCGCATTTGGACAAAGATGGAAAGGTGCATCCCATGAAGGGGCACCCGGGATATTGGGGGGACGATTTGCACCTTTGTGCGGAATTAGTCAATGCAGTTGGGTCGGACAGTTTCAAATTGCTTTTCGATATCTATCATGTCCAAATAATGAACGGCGACCTGATTCGGAATATCAACCGTTATCACGAAATAGTGGGTCACTATCACACCGCGGGTAATCCCGGGCGAAGAGAACTGGATGAATCTCAAGAAATTAATTATCCACCGGTCATTCGTGCGATAATAGAGACTGGTTACCAAGGCTTCATTGCTCAGGAATTTATCCCGACGTCAGACAATCCAGTGGCATCGCTCAAACAAGCGTTTGACGTATGCAACGTTTAACTGACAGGCAGTAGGGCCGATGGAACCTCGTCGCGTAGAAAGTGTCTAAGCGGTAACCGCTTGCCGATATCATCGGTAAGCATGTTCCCGCCTTTGCTGCCTGCCGACACACACGCCTCCCGCTTGAAGTTAAAAGTAATGGACGCCAGCCATGTCATATGGCTGACGTCATCCAAATGAATCGTCATCACCCCACTGCAGCAGATTCCACCACGCCTGAAAAAGGCCCAGCGAATGTGAGCGTGCGCGCTGGTCGCAAAGCCCAATCAAGTGGTTTTGCATCGTCGAATCTGATGGACGATTTTCGGCGACTAGGCGTCCAGCCACAGGAATGTCGGCTGACGGTTATTCGACGCGCCGCCGCACGACAGGCAAAGGCCTTCGCAGATAAGCAGCTAACTGCCCCAACCGATCGTGCCGATAAAGAACTCACGCAAGTCGCCACGTCGGCCTATCGGTTGATGGATCCGCGGATGCGCGTTAATTCTCACCAGCGCGCTTTCGTCGGTCGCATTTTGCCAAACGCATTGACTTGGGCCAGTCGAACTCAATTTGCAGTTGGCGACGAAAACGGCCAATTGTCTTCGCCGATCGACATGGGCGTTGATGCCGGCGTGAATGATGACGATGCTCCCTATATCGATCTTTCCACAACGACTCCGCCGCTTGCGACGGGCATCGAACTAGGCAGTTCGTTGACGCAGAGCTTGGATTCAGATGATTTGGTCAACCGTAGCCATTTCAAAAGATTTTGGTTGTGGCTGCAAACTCGGGTCCGTCGTCCCGCCATCGCGCTTTCGGCGGTCGCCGTCTTGTTGCTGTTTTCTTTTGGACTAAAGAGCGTTGCAAGTTGGTTTGTGGACAACCCGACATTGCCAACTGCTGTTGTTGCAGCGGTCGATCAAGCTCCATCTGTACTGACGAATGCAGAAACAACCGTCGGTCCACAAGACAAATCGAACGATCTGACTCTTGAAACCATCGAATCCGAAGTGATCGATCTCGAGCCGCCAGAGGTGACCGTGATTGAATCGCTGGAGGCAAACCCGGTCGAATCGCCTGTCACGGTGGACCTGGAACCTCCAGTCATGGAGCCCGAGCCGCCCATCGCTGTCACGAAACCACCGATGTTGGTCGATGCGGAAATTTTAAAACCAGATTTACCAACCATTGTTGAGGCAATTGACGATGCACCCGCTGCCGAAGATTCGACAGCAGACGAGCAGGCGATCGAGAAACAGGAAGTAGACGATCAAGCGATGGAGCAAGCCGCAGCCATCTCCGATTCGCCGACTCAGCAGATCCCCTTCTTGGATGATCCGTTCGACTCGCCCGAAGTGGACGTGACTGAGATGGACGCAACCGAGTCAGTGGCGACGCCGAACGTATCCCCGTCGGATACCC
>CAZZDZ010000042.1:11162-14758 GCA_964652675.1 uncultured Pirellulaceae bacterium | reverse complement strand
GGATACCCAGTTGGATACACCATCCGATATGCTGGATGAATCTGCAAAAGCGCCATTGCAAACTCCACCGGTCGTTGTTTCGATTCCCAGCAAAGAAACCGTTGCATCGCTACGAACGCGATTGATCGACTTGGTGCCCCAGCTAAAAGGCCAAATTTCGATCGATGACGTTCCTGCGATCACACAGCAGTTGACTGAAATTCGCAAAGCCCTAAAGCCTGGCGATGACGAATATTGGACCGCGGGCCTGCTGTTGGGCGAAGTCGCATGGCTGACGCGACGGCGCGATCAAGTCGTTGAGCCTTTGCAGCCATTGGTTGATCAATACGATGCGAACTTGGGCGAATTGCTTGCGGTGACCTATCAATCGCAACTTAGCTTTGACGAAACCGTTGACGTACACGAAAGTCGATTCCGTGCGGGGATTCGTCTGATCGATGAACTGATCTTGAACGAAAAGGTTTCTCTTGCGAGGGATGTTGCGAAATCGGTTGCCGTGTCGACCGAATTCCTGCAAAACGAAAACGCGACCGAAACACTGAAGCAATTCGACGATGTGATCGCACAGCTCCAGCGACAGCAAACAACGATCAACAAGCTCGCGGACTTTTCGGCTGATGATGTTTCCGACGATGATGATGCCGACGATTCAGTCACGCCAATCGAAGCGGGGATCATGGGGCGATATCAATGCCTCATCCTGCGTGATTGGAAAGCAGGGTTGCCGTGGTTGGCCAAGGGTAGCGATGCGAGACTAGCGACGTTGGCTACAGGCGAACTTGAATTAGACGAAATCAAATCAGAGCAAGCTTCCCAGACGCCAGATTCAACGACTGTTCAGCAGTGGCAAAAAGATGCTGAGCAAGTTGCTGAGCGATGGATCGCGGCATCCAAGCGTGTCGAAGGCCGGTTGGCTGAATCGATGCAACTGCACGCTGTCGAAATCCTGCGCGTCGCGCAAGCGAATTCGACGGGTTTGAGCAAGTTGGAACTGGAGCGTTCGATCGAAGCGGTGGAGTCTGAGTTGCCGTTTTATTGTTTCCCCGAATCGGTCACGCAAGTTGCCAAGCTGACGACGAAGCTGGAGGGGAATGTTGAACCGACCGAGAAATCATCCGGACTCAACGGTCGCTTACAGGTCAACGGAAACGACATCGGTGTGCAGGTCAAGTATGAACCACCGATGGCGATCACTGATCGCATTTTTGATCAGATCAAAAAACGGCTTCAATTGAAATTTGGTCGGCTGAAACTTCATCTTGTGGGCGAGATTGAATTAACGGAACCGACTGAAGTGCTGATTTCTTGTGAAAAAGATGTCGACGACTTGACCCAGGTAGTGACCGTTGGCGACCAAGTCATCAAATTTAATGATGGGCAGTCAACCATGCATATCACCCTGGCCGCTGGCAAGCACAGGATTCAATGGGAACTGACGGGAGAACACTTCCCAAGTGTCTTTTTGGATGTCCGCCGTGCCAGTAACAAGCAACCCATTCGCATTTTGCCTGCGTACAAAGCAAGCCAGGGTGACTTGGCAACGATACTGACGATCCAAATGATCCCCAGTTCAAAGTAGGTTTGGCGGACAAAGATGTCGTCTACAGACATAAAGTGTCCGAGAACTATCAGGTATTTGGTCATTCAAATACTGCGTTTCTTGAAAGAATCCTCTTTGCCTACTGTCTGCGTCTCTACAATGCGTGCATCCACAAATGACTTCTTAAACGGATTCGCAACGCATGAACGCCATTATGGCACGCCCCAACGCAAGCACGCTCAAAGAGCTACTCGACAGCGGATGGAAATCAAAAACCGTTAAACGCGAACTTCGCGATAACTTCACTCGAATGCTGGCTGATGGCAAAGAGCTTTTTCCAGGAATCGTTGGTTACGACGACACAGTCATTCCAGAGATCAACCTAGCTCTTTTAGCCGGTCATGACATTCTGTTCCTTGGTGAAAAAGGCCAAGCCAAGAGTCGCATCATGCGAATGCTGGTGCGGTTTTTAGATGAATGGATTCCGTATATCGACCATCCGGATTTGCCCATTCACGAAGACCCCACCGCGCCCATTTCGTCACTGGGTCGACGGTTGGTCGCTGAACACGATCCTGACGACATCAAGATCGCATGGTGGCATCGCGATGAACGTTACGCCGAAAGATTGAGCCCTGGAACCAAGTTCGCCGACATCATTGGCGAGATCGACCCCGCAAAACTGACCGGTGGCGTCAGCATGAGCGCCGAAGAAGCGTTGTCGTTCGGTTTGATCCCCAGGATGCATCGCGGCATCTTTGCGATGAACGAATTGCCGGAACTGGATGACTTAGTACAAGTCGGCTTGTTCAATATTTTGGAAGAACGCGACGTTCAAATTCGTGGTTACCCGATTCAGTTTGACTTGGATCTGGTGATTTTGTTTTCAGCGAACCCGTCAACGTACAATCGCAGTGGCAAAGTCATTCCGCAATTGAAAGACCGTATCGGCACGATCGTTCAAACGCACTACCCAAGCGAGCGCGAACAGGGCATCGAGATTTTGCAGCAGGAGATTGGTGACGACTTGGGCGGTGATTACCCCGTTCAAGTCCCATTGTTTATGTACCAGATCGTCGAAGAGATCACCAACCAAGCAAGAAAGAGCAAGTACATCGATCAAGCTTCGGGTGTGTCGGCCCGATTCTCGCTGGCGAACTTCAGAACCATCGTTGCGTCGGCCAGACAACGCGGCATCATCCACAAGGAAAGTCCCGCCGTTCCGCGCATCAGCGACTTTGGTCACATCTATGCCAGTTCGTTGGGCAAATTGGAACTGGATTTGATGGGCACTCATCAGATGAATGAAAAACAAGTGTTGGACGATGTGATGGCACGAGCGATTCAGATCGTATTTGGCGAGTACGTGGAAGAACACGGATTGGCTGAGATTGCAGAGATTTTCCGTGGTGGCGTTCGCGTAGAAGTCAGCGATCTGTTGCCAAGCAGCGAGTATGCAGAACGCTTAAAGCAGGTTCCGCCGGCGTGGAACACCGCGTTCGAGGTCAATGCGAGCGAAGATGAGGCGGTTCGTGCGAGCTGTGTCGAGTTTGTGTTGGCTGGTTTGTACGCGATGGACAAAATCAGTCGTTCGAATCGTCACGGCAAAATTGAATACGAGTTTTAATCTGATGAGATATCGACCCGGCGGCGTGATCCACTCTTATCAAAAATACGATCCCGTCCAATTCCCTTCGCCGACACAACCTCCACCGGACCTGGTCTCGCCAGCTTTCGAGCAAGCGTTGATGTACGGGAAGTATCGCGAGTTGACCGAAGAAGAATTGGCCAACGCCGTTCGGTTGGACGCAAGCCAGATTGTTGGGTTGGGCCCAAGTTTGGATATGTTGCGCGCGATGCTTGAAGAGACAAAGCGTAAGATTCTGGAGACCTACGAGACGCGCGGCGTTCAGAAAAAAGCACGCAAGTCGTTTCACAACGCGTCCAAAAACCTGCGCGTTCCGAAAAAGCTTGAGCCGACTTATCGCCGCGCGATCAACCAAGAGCAACCGTACTTGATGGAGTCGCTTTGGTATCAAGCTGGCGATGACGCTGG
>CAZZDZ010000042.1:6652-11062 GCA_964652675.1 uncultured Pirellulaceae bacterium | reverse complement strand
ACGTTTGCGGACCCAAGTGACATGGAGTCGCTTGAAGAGATGCGTCGCCAAGTCGAAAACATGATCCGCGAGCAAGCCGAACGACAAGGTTTGGAAAAGGACAGCGATGGTGGTTTTCGCCTAACTCCTCAGGCTTACAAGATCTTTCAAGGCCGATTGTTGGAGCGAATATTCAGCGAGCTAGCTCCCTCGCGAACCGGTCGACACCAAGGCGATGTGGTCGGCGAAGGAGCGGTTGAGTTGCAGCAGACCAAACCGTACGAATTTGGCGATAGCGTCGCGAATATTGATTTACCGCAAACGGTCGTCAATGCGTTGTTGCGACAAGGCGACGAACGCCCGATCCGATTGCGTGGTGAAGACATCGTTGTTCACAAAACACGCAATCACCCCAAGTGTGCGACCGCAGTGATCATGGACATGAGCGGTTCGATGCGCTACGAAGGCC
Organism: uncultured Pirellulaceae bacterium; assembly: GCA_964652675.1. Lineage (GTDB taxonomy): Bacteria > Planctomycetota > Planctomycetia > Pirellulales > Pirellulaceae > K23-9. The sequence goes on along the minus strand of CAZZDZ010000042.1, from coordinate 10,614 downwards.
AGTATGTGAACGTCAAACGCATGGCATTGGCCCTGCAAGGGTTGATCCAAAGCGAGTACCCGGGCGATTTTTTGCGTTTCATCGAAATGTATACGTTCGCAAAGATCTGTAGCCCTGGCGAGATCATCGATTTGATGCCCAAACAGGTGACGATTCACGATCCTTTTGTGGCGCTGAAAGCGGACATGAGCGATCCGTCGATCAGCGAGATACAGATCCCACCGCACTTCACCAATATCCAACGCGCATTGCATTTGGCCAGACAGAATTTGGCTAACTGCGATACGCCCAACCGTCAGGTTGTTTTGATCACCGATGGGTTGCCCACCGCCCATTTCGATGACAACGATTTGTACATGTTGTATCCGCCTGATCCACGGACCGAACAAGCCACCATGCGAGAAGCCGCATTGTGCAGTAAAGAAGGCATCACGATCAACATTTTCCTGATTCCAAGTTGGTCGCAAAGCGAAGAGGATGTGCGGTTTGCCCATCGTCTGGCACAAACAACCAAAGGCCGCGTGTTCTTTACCAGCGGCAACGATCTGGATCGGTTCGTGTTATGGGACTACGTTCAGAACCGACGCGAAATCATCTCGTAAGAATTGGCCCTAGACAGGGCCGTGTTCTGTCGCGATGGCGTTGGTAAATCAGACCCTGAAAGGGATTCAAAAAAACCAAAGCGTGAACTAATACGCTTTTGCAAAGATCGCTTTCTTCTCGGCTGGTTTGCCGGTTGCGAAACAGGTTCCTGGGCTGTCGTTGTTGTCTCGCGGAATGCAGCGGATCGTTACCTTCAGTTCCTTCAGCAACGCGTCAATCGATTCTTCGTCGGCAAAGTAGCAGTTGGCGAAACCGCCGTGAATTTCTGGCGTATCGGCGTTCTTGGGAGTAAAGAACGCTCGGAAATCCGCTTCGTTGTCGATGTCGACGGTGTTGTCTTTGCGTAACTGCAATGCGCGATCGAACAGGCCTTGTTGCATCTCGGCCAAGATCGACGATGCGTTGGCAACGAATTCATCGCGCCCCATTCCGCTGCTTTTTGGCTGGTCACGGCGACCGACAAACACGGAATTTTTTTCCATGTCCTTGGGGCCGACTTCAAGGCGAATCGGCACGCCACGTTTGACGTGACCCCACTTTTTCTCGCCACCGCGAATATCGCGATCGTCGACTTCCACTCGGATTGGAACGTCGTTGTAACGCTGCGCACAAAGTTCTTTGCGCAATGAATTGACGTACTCCAGAACGGGACCGCGTTGTTCGTCGTTTTTGTAAATTGGCAAGATCACGATCTGGGCCGGCGCCAATTTGGGTGGCAACACGAATCCGTCGTCATCACTGTGCGACATGATCAGCGCACCAACCAGTCGCGTCGAAACACCCCAACTGGTCGTCCACGCGTACTCACGTTCGCCGCTTTCGCTTTGGAACATGATGTCTTGGGCTTTGGAAAAATTCTGACCCAAGAAGTGGCTCGTGCCAGCTTGTAATGCTTTGCGATCTTGCATCATCGCTTCGATGGTCAGCGTTTCCAACGCACCTGGAAAACGTTCCGCTGGTGTCTTGCTGCCGATCGTGACTGGCATTGCCATCCAGTTTTCGGCAAAGTCAGCGTAGACGTCGATCATCTGTTCGGTCTCGACCATCGCTTCGTCGCTGGTCGCGTGCACCGTGTGGCCTTCTTGCCACAAAAATTCTGCGGTACGCAAAAACATTCGCGTCCGCATCTCCCAGCGCACGACGTTGGCCCACTGGTTGATCAGGATTGGCAAGTCACGGTAGCTTTGCACCCACTTGGCGTAGGTGGCACCGATAATCGTCTCGCTGGTGGGACGAACAATAAGTGGTTCTTCTAGTTTGCCGGCTGGCCGCAGTCCGCCGTCAGGATCTGGTTCCAATCGGTGGTGCGTGACGACCGCGCATTCTTTTGCGAACCCTTCAACATGCTCAGCTTCCTTTTCCAAAAAGCTCATTGGAATGAACAGGGGAAAGTAAGCGTTCTGGTGCCCGGTGGCTTTGAACATGTCGTCCAGGGCGCGTTGCATGTTCTCCCACAATCGATAGCCCCAAGGCTTGATCACCATGCATCCGCGAACGGGCGACGATTCGGCAAGGTCCGCTGCGCGAATCACTTGTTGGTACCACTCTGGATAGTCTTCTTCGCGAGTAGGTTGGATGGCGGTCTTGGGTGCTTTTGCCATGATGGCGTTCTCGAAGTGGTTAAATTTTCAGTGCTCGAATGAAGCCAATTTTGCGACCTTGGCTGCAAATGCCAAGCCCACATGATTGCGAATGCTTCACAGAGCAGCATTTGGTGCAGAAGTTGACGTTCGTTTGGTCAAATAATGAGCTGCATTGGACTGGTCATCAGATCGTAGCTGTTCGCGCCGCTGCTGATCGGCCAACCAAGCGGCCCGCTCTTTATCGCGTAGATTTTCTAGCTTCTTGACTTCTTGTTGGGCATTTAGCAGTTGGGCTTTTTGTTCGTCGTATTTGGAATTCAATTCCGAAAGTTGCTGAGCCAATGTTTCCAGTGTTTTGCGTAAAAACGCGTCGTGCTGATCGGCCGTTTGCAGGGACGCAATGGAGATCCGCCCGGTTCGCGCCCGAGTGCTGCGAAGTTGTTCGCGTTGCTGTTGAAATTGAGTTTTCTGAGCGTCAAGTTGGTCGATTTGCTGTTGCGTATCGGCCAGCGCAAGACCAGCGGCGTCTCTCTCAGTCAGACGTTGTCGGAGGATCGATTCAAATCGGAAGCGAGAACTCATGCGGTTTTTCGCAGGCCAGAGCAGTCCGGCCTACTTTCTCCCAATCAGCGATGCTAGTTCTTTTTGCGACTCAGGCAACATTGCGACTTCGGTTGAGTCTTGTGTCAAAAAGTCTTTCAAGCCTGGACGCATCTCGATCGCTCGATCCAAAACCGGATCGCTACCTTGTCGATACGCTCCGATCGAAATCAAGTCTTGATTGTGGCGATAGTCGCTCAGCAAACGCCGGGCGTCGGTCGAGGCAGCCAAAGTTTGTTGGTCGACAAGATGTGGTTGCAAGCGACTGAGGCTATCGACGACATTGATCGGCGGCCAATGAGCTTCACTGGCAAGAGTTCGATCCAAAACGATGTGCCCGTCCAACAACCCTCGCAAAGTGTCGGCGACCGGTTCGTTTGGATCGTCTCCTTCGACCAGCACACTATAAAACGCCGTGATCGATCCGTTGGCAGATCGTCCAGCCCGTTCGACCAAACGCGGCAACATGTTAAAGACGCTTGGCGGATACCCGCGCGTAGTTGGTGGCTCGCCAGCGGCCAACCCAAGTTCTCGTTGCGCGGTTGCGTATCGCGAGACCGAATCCATTAGCAACAATACGTTTTCACCATCGTCTCGAAACGACTCGGCGATCGCAGTTGCGGTGGACGCTGCCGCGACCCGTTGTGCTGCCGGTGTGTCGCTGGTCGCAACCACGACGACGCTGCGTTTTAATCCTTCGTCCCCAAGGCTGTGGTCGATGAACTCTTGCACTTCGCGGCCCCGTTCGCCGACAAGTCCAATCACGATTCGATCGGCGTTGGATCCACGCGCCAGCATGCCCAGCAGCGTGCTTTTGCCAACTCCGGATCCAGCAAAAATTCCCAATCGTTGACCTTGACCACACGTCAGCATCGCATCGATTGCACGAATGCCCGTTTGCAACGGTGTATCGATGGGAGGTCGTGAAAGTGAATGCGGGGGTGCCCGTTCGCTATCGACTGTGACTAAATCAAGCGGCAATGGTTTGTGATCAAGTGGTCGACCAAACGCATCGATCACGCGACCGCAAAGCGACGGGCCGACGCGAATTTTTGCTGATGAATCGACCAGTCGCGCCGTGTCGCCCGCGGAGACCGAAGTCAATCGTTCCAAAGGCGCCAGTACGATTCGGTTATTGTTAAATCCAATCACCCTCGCAAGTTTGCGCTCGCCCAG
>CAZZDZ010000042.1:0-6552 GCA_964652675.1 uncultured Pirellulaceae bacterium | reverse complement strand
CCGGCGTTGATCTGGCCACCACTTTGCCTGACAGCGACGTCGGTGGTTCCCAGCGATGCGTCGGGTTCGACATGGGTTTCTTCGGGAAGGTCGGGAGACGCGAGCATTTCATCTAGCGATTGTCCCAACAGCGCCAGTGTTTCGGGGTGAACCGCGACGGTCAGTCGGGAAGCCGCCCGGGTGCTGCGAACGGCTTGGTCTGCCCAAGCGACGATCAATTGTGGGTCGATTGCGAGTTCGCGACCCACGATTCGCTCTGCTGCGGCCAAGGCGATTGTGTGAAGTGATTCGGAGTAATCGTTCATCCATTGTTCGTGAACGGTTCGCAGTTGGTCCAAGATGCTTTGGATCATCTCGATTCCGCTTTGGGCGCGTTGTTCTGCGGCGGCTTGAAGTTTGACGTCTGCATCGTCGATCGCCAGTTGCAAGCCCGCTTCGTAGCCCTGCTGTTTTGCTTCGTCACGTATTTGGTCGGCTTGGGCGCGGGCCTCTGCCAAGATTTGTTCGGCTTGTTGGCGGGCGGCGTCCAAATGCCCGCGGCCTTCGTCGGCCAAGTCTTGCAAGTTGAAACCGGCCAGCGATGTCGATGGCGCGGCAGGTGCTTGCTTGGTCGATCCGCGTTTAAAGATGGTGGCCATGAAGGACAGTAAATGGGAGAAATAGTTGCGAAGGTGTTTTGCTAAGGCGACAAAACGGATCAGGCCGCTCGTTTACGATGTTTGGATTCTGTTTTAAAAGCGACTTGGGCGACCGTCATTTTTGCTTCATCAATATCGGACAGTTGCAGATCGCTCAGTTGGGCCATCGACCGTCGAACTGTTTTGGCTTTTCCACGCGGCAGCAGTGCGATCGCGCGTTCGGAGGTTGCATTGGGCAAACCACACAGCGTCAAAAACGCTTCTCGCGTTGAGACTTGGCCCAGGGCGACAACCAGTTCCTCCGGCGGCAGCCCGACAAGGAAGCTTTGGACCTTTTCGTGATCGATAGCGACTTCGGTCGAGCCGTTGTCGGCGGCTTGGTCTTTGGCAACGGTTTCGTCTGGATTGTGGACACTCAACGCGGGGCGATCTTTGGTCTGAACTTGGTTTACCGGTTCAATCGCAGCACCAACGGACTCCATCGATCGAGTTTCCGGGGCGATGCGCAGTTCGTGTGCTGGTTCTGTTTCGATCGGTGCGTGTGTTGTTTCGTCGGGTTGATCAGCAGCAGTGTGCTGCGCCAGTTCCGGCAACTGAGCAATGATTGCCTTGAGTGCCCGTTTGCCACTGGAGACGGGTTCGGCTGTCATCAGCGACAATTGATTTTGCAGGTGGTCGGCCAGTTCTGCGACCGTTTCTTCGTGCACTTCGTCCAGACGCCCGATCCGGCTGAGCGTTTCGGCCTGCAGTTTCGAATCGAGTGCTGGCAGTACATCCGCAGCTTGTTTGGGCGAGATGGATGCCAGCACAAGTGCGATCGTTTGTGGGTGTTCGCTTTGCAGCAGTTCAAGCAGCGAATCGGTGGACGTGTTTTCCAGGAACGCAAACGGTGATTTGTCGACGGGTTCCGATTCAAGCGAACCGAGTTGTCCAAAAGAACGTAAGTGCGCAGAGTCGTGATGGTCGATCGTTGCGGTGTCTTGGCCGATCACGATTTCGTCTTGAACGCCGCTTACATCGGCAACGGACGACATGATGCGGGCGGAAACGTCCGATCGGATACGGTCGGCGAACGTATCAACGACTTTTTCTCTTTCGCTGGCATCGATGGGCGGCAGCGTGGCGACGGCTTGGTGGACAATATGTCGTGCTTGGGCACTCACCTTGTTTAGCAATCTGGTGGCTGTCGGCGCAGGAAGACTGCTCAGGACAACCGCGACTCGCCGAAGCATCAACTCGCGCTGCGCAATGGTCGACCGATTGGTCGATGGCGCAGTTGTCGGTTGAGCTTCGCCCATGGATATCAGTCCTTGTGTTGCTTTTTGTGTTCATGAACTGAAACTCAAACAAACTGCCAAAAACAGTTCATGACACAGGTTTGCTTATAGAAGAAGCAAGCAACGCGAGGATAGCCCGCTTTGTTCAGGCAGCTTCGGCGATCCAGTCACGAATGACATCGGCGGCTGCGTCCGGGTTTTGATCGATCAAAGCAAGCAAATCGGCTTGGCTGGAATCGGTTTCCCAAGAGGTTTGGGGCAAAATCGTGGGCGCCGGGGACGAAGGCTCGACAGGGACTTTGTCGCTTGCGGCCAATCGTTCGTTTTTTGATCCGCCACGCAAGCTGGACGCAGCCAACCACAAACAAATCAGTCCCATAAAAACCAGCGAAGCTTTTTGCCAATGATCGCCCAACCAAGAGAAAGACATGCTGGCGAAATCGGGTGCTACGTCAACGCTGCCAGGTAAATCGGGAAACGTCCAAACTTCGATCGCCGCAGCCTGCTGTTGGTTCGATGCGAACACGATTGGGGTGACTGCGGCAGTGATGTTGGCCTTTGTCTGATCTTTTAACGACTGTAACTGGTCGGGATCGATGCCGGGAATTTGCTTGGGAATTTTATTGACGTGCTGGCGTTGATAGGCAAGTTCCCAGACACGGTGATAGTAGCTTTCCGGTAGTCCGATCGAAACGCGAACGTTGCGCACACTGGCAACATGATGATTGAACGCCGAATCGGATCGATCTGTTGCAATCGGCTGTGGCGTTTGAGGCGGTTCTATTCGTGCCGCCCGGTTGCTGCGAACCTGGGTAACCGAGTTGATCACCCGACCAATGATGCCGTGGTCACTTTGTTGCGTTGGAGGAGCGGCGGCTTTTGTAGTCAATTCAACCGGCGGTGCAGGCGGTTTTTCAATGTCCACGTACGCGGCAACTTGGATCGGACCGTAAGCGGAAAGGATGTCGCGAATTTCTTTTTCCAAGCGTGCCTGTTGCTCCAGCTTTCTTCGCATCAGAGGGTCTTGGCATTGGATATCGTTTGCGTTCGTGTCGATCACCACCACGTCTTCGCGGCTCATGCCAGCGTAAGATCCGCGAATGAAATCTTGGATTCGTTCAATCCGCGCATTTGACAACGCTTCGACTCCCTCGGGCCGAACGACGACACTGGCGGATTGTTTCCGATCACGACCCAAACCTTGCCGTTCGCCTACGTCGTATTCAACACTCGCCCATTGAATCTCCGGAAACGCAGTTAACTTGTTCCCCAGGTCTTGCTGCTTGGCGTGCTTTTCACGCGCGAGTCGCTGGCTGCTGGATTCAAAGATGGTGGTCTTTTCGATTGCGTCTTGAACGCTGCTGCGTATCGATACCGGCAACGAAGAAGCATCTTGAAGCGATGACAAGTAGTCGCTTCGTGTTTCGATGGGGATGCTGATCCGGCGTCCTTCGCGAACCCAATTGTTCAGCCCGCTGCGGCTGAACGACATTTCGATGCTGTCAAGTTCTTGCTCGCTGAGCGATCGGCCGCCAAACAGAAGTTCACGGTTGGGGGCGTTGTTGCCGCGAAACAGCAAAACGGCACCCACGATCACCAACACGCCAAGGATCGACGCGATGATTCGCGATGATGGTGACATCTCAGCCAAAGTACCGTGAATCTGGTTACGGCGTTGGCTACGGCTAGAATCTATCGGTTCGCGAAGATCGGTCATAAGGCCGAGGCAATGTGGGCAGGGCAAGAAGGAGTGTGGTTAGAGACCGCTTGCCTTAGGCAGCCATGCGGCCAGATTCACCCTCGCGCTGGAACGTAATCGTCACAGCAGCTCCACCTTGTGGACAATTTTGCCAATCGAGCGACGCGCCGATCGCGGCAGCAACCATCGGCCGACTTTTGGCTCGTGCGTTGACATCGCAACCGCTATCGGCCAGTTCCAGTTCGATACCGTTTGGCGTTTCGCATGCAGTGATCAACAAGTCACCAGCGCCGCCCATTTCGGCCAACGATTGCACGACCAGTTTTCGAATCAGCTCTGCCGTTTGTTTCGGTTCGGCTGGGATTGTAAGGTCTGTGGGAATGTCTAATTCCAAGCAAACCGGCGACTCGTGTTGAATCAACAGAGGGGCCGTCACGCTTTCCACCAGAACAGCAAGGTACTTGCAGGCGTCTGGATCAATCCAATTGTTTGACATAGTTCGCTTCCGATTCCATTCGGTTGTTCTAGCGACAGAAATTTCAACAACACCGGAAATACTCGGCAGCCGATCGTAACGCAAGGTGGATTTGCAAAACCCTAATTTGCTTTCAAGGCGAACGTGTTGGGTGAATGGTCGATTCGCTCGGCAACCACGTTGGATAAATCAATTTGGGCGCAACGCTCAAGGTCCAAGGAATAACCAACTTTGATCAAATTCCGGCCGCCCTGCGTCTGGGCTAGCCGATTTGCAAGCGTTTGAGGCGTTGGCGATGTTTTCTGAAACCAACTTTGCCAGAGTCCTTGGGCCAAAGCCGCGTCGTCGTCAAAATCGACCGGTTCCGTTTTGGACAAACGATCAACGATCGCCCCCGCCAACAAAACATCTTCCGCAGTGATCTGGCCGTTGGTTCCCGCGCAAACCAAGTGAACCGATTCAGTACCCAGCAGGTAATCAACGGTCGCGGTTAGGTTCAAAAAACTGGCAATGATCATCCGTTTGGCCGCGTTGGCTGCGGCGATTGCACGTGTTCCATTTGTCGTCGTCAACACAAGCGTGCGATCTTTGACTGCTGGCAAGGAATACTCACTTGGCGAATTGCCATAGTCAAACCCTTCGATCGGTTCGCAGTTTCGTTCACCGCACAACAAGGGAGCGGCTGCAAGTTCACTGTTAAGTTCGCTGGCAAGTTCTTTCGCTTCGGAGATTTGCTGGCAAGTAACAATCTTGGACGCGCCATTGGCCAAGGCGGTCGTCATCACCGACGTGGCACGCAGAACATCAATTACAACGGCGACCTCTGTCGACGGATCAACGGGCCGGAGTGACGGAAGCAGAGAAACAGATAATCGCATGACGTTACAGTTCGATCGTATCCATGACTTGATAAGTCGGTCCGGATTTTTCCATAAAGCTGGCGATCAATTCCACCGCGTCGACTTCCATGTCGCCAAAGCTGGTTTCTTCGTGCTCTTTCATTACCTCCAACGCTTCCTCGCTAAGTCGTCGGCTACGGCTGCGTCCAAGGGTTAAGTGCGGGCGATAGTCGCGAGGTTCTGGTTTGAATCCCAAGTCGGCTAGCCCTGTTTCGATCTCACCCACCATTTTGACCAATGAACCACTGGGGTCTGAAACGCCGGCGTACAGAATTCGCGGACGTTGCAAGTCCGGAAAAGCGCCGGTGCCAACAAAGTCCAACATGAATGGATCGTATTGGTCGCAGATTTCTGACAAGACGTTGCAAATATCGGGGACTTCGACATTTTCCACATCGCCCAAGAATTTCAGCGTCAGGTGCAAGTTGTCGGTGGGCACCCATTTGATTTGGCTGTCTAATGCAGCCAGCTTTCGGATCAGCTTTGCCGCGCCTCCAGACACGTTGCCTGCCAGCGGGAGAGCGATGAAGGTTCTGATTTTTCTCATAGTGAAATCGTACACGGAAACATGGTTGATTTTGAACCGCCTCAATTTAGATCACACTGGCTAATCCGGGGCGGGCACTTGCAAACGATTTTTTCGGTTGGCCAATCGGAGTCACCCCCGGAAAATACGCTGCAACATGTCGTCGAATTGCCCGACTCCGACGCGATCGTTTTGCACGAAGATAAGCCAGTTGATTGGAATCCTGGCGATCCGTCGCTACTTCTGCTGCATGGCTTATCGGGTTGTCATGGTGCTCCGTACATGATTCGCCTAGCTAATCGGTTCATGGCCGCTGGTTGGCGGACGTTCAGGATGGACATGCGAGGTTGCGGTGCGGCTTGGGCGCGGGCCAAGCAGCTTAGTCACGCCGGTCGCAGTGACGATGTGATGATCGCGATGCAGCAGATTGCGAATTGGACCCAAGACGGCCCGATGCATGCCATTGGTGTTTCGCTTGGCGCCAATCAATTGTTGCGTGCCGTCGGTCGGATTGGCCAAGGTTTGGACGAGCGACCGGATTGGTTCGGTCGCTTCGAACGCCTTGCCGCCATTGTGCCTCCATTGGATTTGCAGGCCTGTAGCGACAACATGCAGCGTTGGTCACGTCGGCTGTACAATTTTTATTTCATCCGACAGTTGCTCGCTCGCACCCCAAAATTGGTCGGCCAGCGAGAGGATTGCAAACGTTTTTTATCCGGTTGCCGGCCACGAACGTTACGTGAGTTGGACGATCAAATGACAGCGCCGCTAAGCGGGTTTTCGGACGCGGCGGAGTATTATGAATTTGCATCGTCAAAAAATGTGCTTGCTGCCAACCCGATCGAAACCTTGATCATCGCAGCCAAAGACGACCCGATTGTCCCGGTGGATTGCTTTACCAAAGTCGCCGATTCATTGCCGCCAACGACCAAATTGTTGATCACCAACGGTGGCGGCCACAACGGTTTCATTGGCCCATCAAAAGAATGTTGGATCGACAAATGCATGACCCAGTGGTTCATACGTTAAGTCTCAGCT
>CAZZDZ010000041.1:1771-25446 GCA_964652675.1 uncultured Pirellulaceae bacterium | reverse complement strand
GGTTGAAACGGTTTTGCGCATGACGGTTGGCAGTTAGAATCACTTCGCTCCAGATAACTGACGCTCTACTCCTTCACGAAAACGAACGTATGAAACGCATCACTCCTTTGCTTGTCGCGACGATACTTGTGTTGTCTTGTTCAACCGCGTTCGCACAGGCAACATTCCGTTGGAAAACCGACGAAGCGGCCGGAACAAGCGATTTGATGCATGGTGACAAATCGGTCTTGCGATACATGTTCGCTTACGACGACTCCAGCAAAGAGCGCATTCACGACACCTACAAAGTGTTTCATCACGTGTTCGGACCACAATCGGGCGACGTGATCACCAAAGGCGCCGGCGGAAAATTCACGCATCATCGCGGCATGTTCATTGGCTGGAACAAGACTTCGTTTGGCGATGGTAAACAGTACGATTTTTGGCACTGTAAAAATGGGGCTCATTTGCGCCACGTCAAATTCCTGGAACAAACGACCAGCGAAAACGGCGGCGCGATGGCGTCAGAGATTCACTGGAATGATCCAGATGGAAAGCCTGTGATTGTCGAAAAGCGAACGGTACACGTGACGAAAGAGCCAAGCACAAATGGCTGGCGGATTGATTGGAACTCGAACTTGGAGAGCAAGGTTGGCGATATCAAGTTAAACGGCGACCGACAACACGCTGGTTTTCAGTTTCGCGCCGACCAAGCGGTTGCAGATTCCAATGGAGCACGTTTCTTGCGTCCGGCCAAGTTTCCACAAGGCAAAGAGGCGATTCAGGTTAACGACAAAGGCGATCCACCGCCGCACATCAATTTGAAGTGGTTTGCGGAGACTTATGAACTACGTGGTAAACGCTACACGATTGAGTATTTTGACAATCCGATTTTGCCAAAACCAGTGTTGTTTTCAGAACGCCCATACGGACGCTTCGGCACGTTTTTCAAGACGACGCTAAAAGCAGACAGACCACTGAATTTGGCTTACCGATTGATCGTCAGCGAAGGGGAATCGCCAAGTGTGGACGAGATTCAGGCGCGATACGATTCGTGGATGACAAAGCAGAAATAGTTCTTGCTGCTTTATCACGGTTTCATTTCAGCGTAGCCGGAATCGACAGATTTGGGGATTCGATTGAGCGCAACACTGAGTGGTGGCGAGCCCAGCTATGGCTGTGGCAATGCGCTAGCCAAACAGCCACATTCCGATCAGAAATGATGCGACGTTGGCAAGGATGATCGCGCCGCAGTCACGATAGGATACACGAGTGTTCTTGTCGCTAGCGTTGTTACCAAACACTGACAAAAACAGCAGACATTCGGCGACCGGCGCGAAAATTTCTGCAACCGTTAGGTACATCACTTGACCGTAAGGCAACAGCAATATTGGCAACACCAAAACGACGATCGGGTAAGTGAACGCGGTCAGCCCTACGCCACTAAAGAAACGAACTGGCAATGAGTGTTGCTTTGACAATCCGATCAGCAAAATTGGCGTTTCGATCAAGATGGTGATCAAGTATCCCAGCGGAAAGAAGCTCCACAGGTAGGCTGAATCGACCATGGATTACAGCAACCGCAGCAAAAACGGAACTTCGGCCAACACATGCATCGTCGCGACGGTGAAATAGATGTCGCGTGTTGTTGAGTAGTCCAGCAGGAATCCGACCCACAGCACCAGCATCAGAAACGCGCCGAACGCCAAAACGCTGGTCATCGTTCGGTGCCACGCAATGGATCGTTTGGCCAGCGGCACGTTTTGTAATTTTACTGAAACGGATCGACTGACCAGTGGGATCGCGATCAGCCAGACGCCGTAATGAATCATTTCCAAGAACGTATGCGCCGAAACCAAAAAGTGCGTCGAGATATTTTCAAAGACATGGCCACCGGAATGATTGGTGATCTGCATGCTCAAGATCCCTTCGCCGGGCAGATTCGGTTGTCCGGCAAGTCGCCACCAAAGCACGCCCATCAAAACTGGAATCAATGCGACGCAGCGATGAAATACTGATCGCCACTGCGAATTGCGTTTTGCCAGTTCACGATCCAAAAACCATAACGCGATCAGTGGATGCAGATAAACCAAACCAATGCTCCACGCCAATGGCCACAACCAATTGACAGCGATCACCATGAAACAAACAGGCCACAGCCAAGGCCAATCGCGTCGCGGATTTTGTTGGCAACGCATGTGAGCAAGCGTTGCGATCCAGAGCGCCATCAGTGAATTCCAAGTTGCAATGCCGCTTAACCAGATCATTGGCGACGCATCCCAAGATCGCATTCCGTACGGCAAACTGGCCGAGAGCGCGGTCAGTAGCGGTACACCCAACAGCCCCAGTAGAAAGTAGTTGCGGAGCTTTCCCCATCGCGCGGGCATCCGCGTCATCATGTATCTGGCTTCGACCCAATTGTGCGGACCGGCAAACAAAAACACGATGACGATCGAAAAACCAATCGGCAACCAACCCGCCAACAGACAAGAGCCAAGGATCGTCGCGACCGCAACAGCGCCGAACAGACGGGCCGAGCGAACGGAGTTAGTGTCCAGCGTGATAGTGGACGCCATTTGAACTATTTCGCCCAAGTCGCGTCGGCACCAAGCACCAGTTCGACGGCCTTTCCGTCGCGTACAATCTCGACAATGATTTTATGCTCTGCGATTTTTTGCTTTGCGGCGTCTTCTGTTTTCTTCGCGAAAGGATCTGGAACAATTGAATCTAGATCCGGCCTGGGCCTGTTGTCGCCCGTGTTACCTTGACCGCCGGGCAACGGAAAGTCTGCCGTTGCACCACCGACAAAACAAATCGCGGCAATGAGGATTGTTGCTGTCGTGACGACAAGCTTGTTAGCGGAAAGGCGTTTTCCTAAGACGACAAAAGCAAATCCCATAGCGAGGGAGAACGCTATTCCGGCAACCACGGTTCCCAGTGGTCCCGTGTTTGGTCGTGTCGATTGAACCGAAACTTTACTTGATGCTGGAGCGACCAATCCCAGCTTGTTGTTTCCTTTGCCAAGCAAATTGACGGGGATCTTGATTCGTGTTTCTTTCGCATCGCCGCGGACTACCGTCATAGGCATGGTGGCAGTACGCAAAGCTTGCTTTGGTTTTATTTTGGGTATTTGGTTTGGACCCCTCTCAAATAATTCAGGGGGTGGCGCGTTGGCGCCCGCGGTCATTGCCCAGCAAGCTGACGTCAGAATCATCAAAACGGCTACCAAACTTACCTGGGTTCGACGATCAAACATTTCTGCACCTGATATATAAGTGAACCGGTTTAACTAGTTATAGACCGCGCGAAACCGGTCAACAAGCTGAAAGGGGACGACGCCAAACACCACGAAAAACGTGCGATCCAAGCTAACGGGACTTCAATCACCCCTACAGATTGACCAAAGGGCAGTCTGCGAGAGAGATTAGAATTGGTGCTCAGTTGGCTTGATTTGAGGCAGCGAAAAACCGCCAAACAGTCTAAATTAGTCAGAATCGGTCGGCACATTGTGTCGTTCATCAGTCATCGAGGCGTCCGAGTGAAAGCTTGACAGGGCGACATCGGTGTTCGATTCACTTCAGTTCGGCGATTATCATCGAGCGTATGTCTACTATCGATTCGCAAGCATCTCGTTCCAAGGCAGAAACCGTTACGAACGTGCCACCCAAAAAACGCGGCGTCCCCGAAGGGCTATGGCTGAAATGCCCTGGCTGCGGAGAGTCTCTGTATAAAAAAGAAGTTCAGCAACAATTGAATGTGTGCCCCAAGTGCGAGCACCATTTTTATGTGTCTGCGCTCGAACGTATCGCTCAGGTCTTGGACGAAGGAACGTTCGAGCCGATGAATGAACACATACTGCCAACTGATCCGCTGAAATTTGCCGACCGCCGTCCTTATGTGGAACGATTGGCGGGCGAACAAAAACGCACCGGGCTGAGCGACGCGGTGATGACTGGCACCGGGATGGTGCGTGCTCGGCGTGTTGCGTTTGCGGTGACCGATAGTGCATTCATCATGGGCAGCATGGGCTCGGTTGTCGGCGAAAGACTGGCGAGATTGATCGAGCGGGCGACAGATCAGAATCTGGCTCTGATCATTATCAGCGCCAGTGGAGGTGGGGCTCGGATGCACGAAGGAATCTTGTCTTTGATGCAAATGGCCAAAGTGTCGGCTGCATTGGCCAGATACGACGAAGCGGGCGGACTTTTTATTAGTGTGCTGACAAACCCAACCATGGGCGGTGTCGCAGCAAGTTTTGCTTCGTTGGGCGACTTGGTTTTTGCGGAACCCAAGGCGTTGATTGGGTTTGCGGGACCGCGAACAATTAAAGCGACGATTGGAATCGAATTGCCTGAGGGATTCCAGACGAGCGAGTTTCTTTTGGAACACGGTTACATCGACCGAATCGTGACACGCCAGAATCTAAAATCAGAAATCGCTCGCGCGATTGACTATTGCGGAAAGTAGAATTCAGGCAACTCATCAGACTTTTCTTTGGTACTGCTCATGGGCCTGCTCGACTCCTTTAAATCTGCGCTCGGATCCGCCGGTGGCGGCAAGATTGATGTTCAAGCGCGCTTTGAACGACAACGAACCGCAGCGACAGGCACGATGGCGCACTTTTTTGTCGCCAAAGATAGAAAACGTGACAACGAACTGGTTGGCGTCAAATTGCTTGACCCAGAAAAAGTCGAGCTGTTCGAGAATCGATTCAAAGGATTGAACAAGCCCAGCGAAGGTCAGATCGCGATGCAGATGACGCATCCGCTGGTCGCCGAAACGTATGAGATCGGAACCACTGTTAAAGGCCAGCCGATTTTGATCATGGAGTATGTGTCGGGGCCAAGCATGCAGAACATCGTGGTGAACAAACAGGAGCACCACGTTGAGGGAAAACGTTTGATGCTGATTCGCCAGATGGCCGAGGCACTCAAGTACGTGCACTCAAAAGATTTCATTCACCGCGACATTTGCCCCCGAAATTTCATTTGTTTGCCCAAGACAGAGGGGGTCAAAATGATTGATTTTGGTTTGACGGTGCCCGCAACCCCCCCGTTCATGACTCCCGGCAACCGTACCGGAACGCCGCTGTATATGTCGCCTGAAATCGTGCGGCGTCGAGCAACCGACAAACGTGTCGATATTTTCTCGTTTGGCGTTACCTGTTTTTGTTTGATCTCTTTCGACCACCCCTGGCAAGGCGAATTGGTTAATGGTCGAGCCGCGTTGCACCATGACACCCAGGAACCCAAGAACCTGCTGGATCTGTGCCCCAACGTGCATCCCAAGCTGGCGCGTGCTGTCATGCACGCGTTGAACCCCAAGGTTGACGACAGAACCAAGTCAATCGAGCAGTTTTTGCAGGCAATTCGCAGCGTTGAAAGCTGTTTTGTGTAAAAGATGCAGGTTGGATGTTCGGCCTGAACGGGTTTTGACGTCTGGAATCGTAGGACGTTGGACCAAAATTTGATTTGTTTGCCCGTGCCCAAATGCTAAGTCAGCCGCCTGATTGGTCGATTCCGCACAATCCGGCCTCCGGTTAGGCAAGCTGGGAGATTGACGCTTTTCGGGCCGATTTCGTTGACATCTGTTTTTGCACGTAACTATACTTCTCTAGCGGCTGTTCAAGTCGTTACGTTGTATTTCTAGTCCCATTTGGCCGCCGCTCAGCCGTGTTGGTTGAAGCAGTTTTGGTCGACCGCTATTTTGCGCGATTTGCCTTAGGAAGCCTATTCGATGACCTTTATTGGAAAGTGTTTTTCGGTCGCCATCTTCATCCTGAGCTGTGGCTTCATGTTCTTGGCACTCGCTGTCAATGCGTCCCACCGTAACTGGCGAGATGTTGTCTTGGGAGCTGGCGGATTCAAGAGCCAGATCGAAGCGTTTACGATCGAAAACGAACAGTTGGTTGACGCTCGCGAGCGAATCGAAGCCAAGCTGGTTCGTGAGCAGGCTGCTCGACGTACAGCTTTGGGAAATCTGCAGTCACAACGAGATCAGCTTGCCGAACAGTTGGCCAACAGCTTGTCAAGCAATCAGCAGCTGGAAGCCGAGAATACTGAATTGACTCAGTTGGACCTGAGCCGTGCGAAACTTTTGGAAGAGATCACAGGGGCAAACAAAGTGCTCCGTACACAGATTCGCGAAGAGCAGGAAGACCGTGACAAGTTGTTCGCCCAAACGTTGGTTCTGACCGACAACATGAACGAGCTACGAGGCGTTCGCCAAGAACTGGAACGTCGCAACCAAGCGTTGCTAAAGCAAATTACCCGATACAAAGAAGTTGTCGATGCAGTTGACGTCGACATCAACGAGCCACTTCATGGTGCCCCACCAAGACGAAATGGCAATATCTTGGTCATCGATCGTCCGCGATTGTTGGTCGAAGTTTCGATTGGCCACGATGATGGTCTACGCAGTGGCCATCTCTTGGAAGTCACTCGAGGTGGACGCTATGTTGGCAAGCTGAAAGTGGTTCGCGTAGAACCGAATCGATCCGTCGCTGAAATCCAACGTGACTACAGCGAAGGTATTTTAAAGGAGGGTGACCGTGTCGACACAACCATCGAATAGTAAGCAACCACCAAGCATTTACACGGTGTTGCTGTTCTTGAGCATGATATTCTTGATCATCGCCGTTGTCGCAATGTTCATCGAAGTGAATCGCTGGGCGCCGCAGTACTACCGCACAAACGAAGCGCAGCCAACCGTGATGGTCGTGCCGACCGATGACTTGGTGACCTACAAGATCGTTTGATCGATCTAGGCGGCAAAAATCTAAGCTGTAGGAAATCTAAGCAGCGCGGCGTCGATTGATTTTTGATGCCGCAGTTCGTTTCGGCATTGCCAAGACGCTGCTTTCTACGCACGTCTCGACTTCACTGATTTGAAGTCGACGTTTTGTCGAAGCCAATCGGCCTCGGTAGCTGACCTGCCCCAACGTTTCGCCAATCGAACGGGGGTTTCTAAGCACATGCCAGATGTTTGATACCAGAGGCATTTTCTGATTTGATCGTGTGATCGCTGCGCGGACGGCAGACAATTTGCGTCCGCGATCGTAGGAGCTTGGGTCCCAAGCAGCCGTCGCCAGTTCTGTCGTGACGATCGACGAATCAGCAACGTCGCACCGCCAGCCAGCTGTGCGTGCTAAGTGCCCGTAAGCGTAGGTCGATTCAACCATCGAATGACTTTGAAACGCGTTTGTCAGCGAACGCAGTAGGTTTCGGCGCCAAAAGCTTGCCTGAAGATAAGCACCGATCGATCCCGCTTTTGCGTTGCCAGGATGTGCTTTGATTGGCTGACACAGACGGGTGCGTGTGTCTTGCCAGCCCGCTGCGATTACCCCATCTGGTTGCCGGTCGGTCAAGTTATGAATCGCCGGAGCGACCACGCCAACATTTCGGTCATCGAACTTCTGCAACGCTGGTTCTGTCCAGTCCTCGATCGCTTGAAAACCAGGTGCTAAAACATGAACGAACCGCCCGCGAGCCGCCTTGGCACCCGCTGCGATCAAATCAATGGAGCTTGGCGAATCGGCCAACACAAAGCGAACTTCGTCTTTTAGCTCAAACGGGTCGTCGTAATTGCGGTTGTGAACTACTAAGATCTCACATCCAGCAGGTCGATTTGCAAGAACGCTGACCAGCGTATCTTCAAACGCTAGTTTGTTGTCAATCGACCGGATCTCAGACCCAAACGGGACAACGATCGAAATTCGTGGAATCGAAGGGATCTTTGGCACCGACGAACACCCGAATGGTAGAAGGGAGTGTTTTGAGATTGATTTGACGTGGAAATTGATGGTTCACATCCATCACGTCGTTGATTAGAAATTTCGGTTCACAGCACTCCGTTTGTTCAAGAGATCATGCCGAGTGAGTGGAAAGCCAGGAAGTTTGGCGAAGACCCCTACGATTCAGCCCTCCAATCCGCAAAATTTAACACCTTTGCCCAGCCTTCTTTTCAAAAGATCTCGATTCAATGCAGCTACGATCCCTCGCGGCCACCGGCCCTCAAGTCTCTGAAATTGGTTTTGGCGCTTGGGCGATAGGCGGCCAGTGGGGAGCCCAGGACGATCAAGATTCAATCGCAGCATTGAACAAAGCCATTGATTTGGGCGTCAATTTTATCGACACCGCCCAAGGCTACGGGGATGGGCACAGTGAACGTGTAATCGCCAGTGTTTTAAAAGATCGAAGCGAAGAAGTTTTCGTCGCTACGAAGACTCCGCCGGATGCCGGACCGTGGCCACCCAGCCCCTACTGTCGTTGGCAAGACCGATACTCGGCCGCCTACTTGCGCGGCAACGTTGAGAACCGACTGAAAACGCTTGGCACTGATCGCATCGACTTGTTGCAACTGCACACTTGGACGCGCGCTTGGAACGACGATCCGCAGCCGCTGTTGGTGCTGCGGCAATTGCGCGAACAAGGCAAGATTAACTTGATCGGAGTTAGCACCCCCGAACAAGATCAATCGTGCGTCATCCAACTGATGCGTGATGGCTTGGTTGATGTTGTTCAGATCATTTACAACCTGTTTGATCAAGAAGCTGCCGCGCAGATTTTGCCTGTCGCCGCCGAAACCGGTACCGGCGTGATCGTACGGGTCGCGTTGGACGAAGGTGCGTTGACTGGAAAGTACCCTGCGGACCATCAGTTTCCCGACGACGATTTTCGCCACCAGTTCTTTGCCGGTGATCGTATGCAACGAACGACCGATCGAGTCGAAGCCATTCGAGCGGACCTAGAAAAATTTGGCGTCGCACAACAGTACACGATGGCGGACGTCGCACTAAAGTTTGCTTTGGCACGTCCAGAAGTCAGTACGGTGATCGCCGGGATGCGCAACATTGACCAAGTGCAAAAGAACACACGCACCAGTGACTTAAAAGATCTTCCTGAATCACTACTTATCCAATTGCGTCGACATAACTGGTTGCGCGGCGTTTGGTATTCAGGCAAATAACCCCGTTGATATTCAGCGACAGCACTATGACCGCTCCCAACGAATACTTAGAAACCGCTTCCACCGCTGCCAGACTTGGCGGTGACGTCTTGATGCGTTACTTGCGTGACGGTGTGCAAATGCGCAACAAGGTCGACGACGGTGGCAAGAGTTACGATTTGGTCAGTGACGCTGATTTGGACAGCGAAAAAGCGGTCGCCAGTTGTATCCGCCAGCGTCATCCATCACACGAACTGCTGGGCGAAGAAGCCTTGAAGGGTAACCCGGATGCGGAGCACCTTTGGATCATCGATCCTCTGGACGGTACAAACAACTACGCGCACAAGGTCCCGCAATTCGCCGTTTCGGTAGCCTACTATCACAATGGTCAACCGATCGCGGGGGCGATCCTGAACCCAGCCCGCGATGAACTTTACACAGCATCGCGCGGTGGCGGTGCATTTTTCAACGGCCAACCAGTTCAAGTGGACGACGCTCAAACGCTTGCGAACACTTTGATCGGTTGCGGTTTTTATTATGACCGAGGCGACATGATGCGCAGTACGTTGTCGGCGATCGAGGAGTTCTTTGAAGGAGACATTCACGGCATCCGGCGTTTTGGTGCAGCGACGTTAGACCTATGCATGGTCGGCCTGGGGCATCTTGGCGGATTCTTTGAATACAAGTTGTCGCCGTGGGATTTTGCTGCTGGTCGATTGTTTGTCGAGGAAGCGGGCGGAAGCGTCACGGACGCAAAAGGTCAACCGTTGCCGATTGACCAAACCAGCGTCGTCGCCAGCAACGGTAAATTGCATCAAACGATGATCGACATCACGTCACGACATCATCCTTAGTTGGACCGCGTCCGTTGCCAGCATGTATACTTAACCCCCGCTCAAGCTGCGTGGTTCCCTGAAAGTCTTTCGAAATAGGACGACGGCAACATGATGATAAGATGTTTTTTTCTGGCATTGATGCTGATGGCGTTACCCACGACGGGGATCGTGACAGCAGCCCAGCGACCCAATGTCGTCCTGATCTACATCGACGATCTTGGCTATGGAGATCTTGGGTGCTACGGATCGAAGGACATTCCAACTCCCAATATCGATCGTCTCGCCAAAGAGGGCGTTCGGTGCACCGCCTCCTACATAGCCAACCCTCCTTGCTGTCCAAGTCGGTGCAGTTTGATGATGGGCCAATACGCACAGCGTTTTGGAAAGTACGGCATGTCGCGTGGGCTTGCGATCCCCGAAGACCGGCCGACGCTGGCAAGGTTTCTGTCCGAGCGTGGCTACGTGACCGGCCAGATCGGTAAATGGGATATCGGAACCAAACAACAAGGCCCATTGGAAGTTGGTTTTCGCGAAGTCCGAAAGAAGCCGCCGCCTAAGGAGTACACCAAAGAAGAAATTGCGGATGCCTCGGAAGATTTGCGCAAGCAGATCACAAAAAAGAAAAGTCCAAAATCAAAATACTTCTGCCTCGACGATGCTGGTAAGACCGTTTGGCTGACCGACTACGACGGTGATCGCATCGGAGATTTTGTCAAACGCAACAAAGCCCAGCCGTTCTTTCTGTATTGGTCACCCGAAGCCATTCACTCTTTTAACACAGAAGTTCCCGGTCGATTAATGAAGCGAACTCAAGCAACCGGTAAGCGACGAAAGTTGGCCGGTGCAATTGTTTCGGTGGATGATCAGGTTGGCAAATTGTTGGATGTTTTAAAAACTCACGAGTTGCGGAAAAACACACTCGTTATTTTTTCAAGTGACAATGGTGCCAACAGTGGCGAAGGTGGTTCATCGACTCCCTACCTGGGCGGCAAAGGTCAGGGAACACAAAAAGAAGGCTGGGTTCGAGTGCCCACGATCTTCTCGATGCCTGGAGTGATTCCACAAGGCAAACAGTACGATGGATTGATTGCGAACTTTGATTTCTATAGCACGATTGCATCAATCACCGGTCACGAGATTCCTGATCATTGTGACGGAGTCGATTTGGTTGAGTATTTTAAGGGTGAGCGTACCGGCAGCGCCCACGAGTATTTGTTCTGGTTAAACAACGAGCCTGGCGATGCGGTGCGCCGTCACCTGATCGCTGTTCGGTGGCGTGACTGGCGACTCTATAAGAAATACGACAAGGATCCGTGGCAGTTGTTTGACCTGAAGTCGGATCCAAGAGAGGAACACGACATCGCGTCAAAACACTCGGATATTGTCACGCAAATGGCTGCGAAGCACAAAACTTGGTCACAGACACTCGCACCACTTGGCAAAGTTCCAGACAATCGAGAGCGCGAGCCAACCATTCCAACCGGCCACGGCTGGGCATTTGCTGAAACGGAAGAAAGTTCAGCAGTGGTAAAGTAAAACGCTTTTGTCTAAGCGTCTTTTCTCCGCTGAGCGACGCGCAGTTTCGCGCTACGTGCCCTTGGGTTCTCCGCGGCTTCTTGATCGGTCGGACGCAGCGGTTTCTTGGTCAAAATTTCCCAACGATCATCGTCGCGAAACGCGTTTTTGACGATCCGGTCTTCTAGTGAATGAAAACTGATGATCGCCAATCTGCCGCCGGGTGAAAACCAATCGGCCGCCTCCTTGAGCGTTCGTTCCAAAATTCCAAGTTCATCATTGACTGCGATCCTTAGCGCCTGAAAGGTTCGCGTGGCGGGATGAATGTCGTGGTTTTTGCTGCGCGGCACACAGCGGCGACAGATTTCGACTAAATCGTTCACCGTTTTGACTGGGTTACGATCTTTCGCACGCGCGACGATCGTTCGAGCGATCCGGCGACTGAATCGTTCTTCGCCGTAGTTGTAGATCGCATTGGCGATATCGGTTTCCCTGTTTCGGGCAAGCCAATCATAGGCGGGGACGCCGTTTTCGGGATCAAAACGCAGATCCAGTGGCCCATCGGCGGCAAAGCTGAATCCACGATCACGATCAGCCAACTGGTCGCTGGACAAACCCAGGTCCAAGACCATCGCGTCAACTTCAGGCAATTGCATCGCCGCGAGCGCCTTGGGAACTTGTTCGTAGCTACCCAAAAACACTGTGAGCCGCGGATCGTTTTCCTCCGATTCGACGCGTTCACTGACCGCGGGATCACGATCCAGTCCGATCACTCGCACCTTTTCACTTGGCAATGCGTCAAGCAATAAACGCGCGTGGCCACCCCCGCCGTAGGTCCCGTCGACGACAGTGGTTGGAGACACCTCGCTGAGCCACTGGACGATTTCGTCTGGCATCACCGATACGTGGCATGTCTTTTCTGTTGAACAGCCGTTCGGTGTGGAATCAGCGTTTTCGTTTGAGTCAGCCGACACTCGCAAGACTCTTACTGCAGTGAAGGGATTCTTCCAGGTGATCGCTGACTTCTTTCAATCGCTCCAAGTTCCCCCCGCCAACTTCGGCTGCCAGCCAACCGGTGAACTTGATATCGCGCAGAGCTTTTTCAACGGACGGCCAGTTGATGTCGCCTTCGGTTATCTTCGTGAACTTGCCTTTCTCGCGAGAAAAACCTTTGATGTCCAGTTTTTTAATTCGATCACCCAGCGTTCGAATCCACTGAGCCGGATCGCCGTATTTCCAATGGTTGCCAATGTCGAACTGCATGCCCACGAGTGGTGAATTGAATTCGTCGACAAACTTTGCCATTCGATCCGCCGTTTGATTGCTGTCGCCTTCTTGGTCAAAACAGAAATCGTTCCAAACGTTTTCGATCAGGATCGCGACCTTGTGTTTTTCAGCAACCGGCAGGGCTTCTTTGACGGCTGCGACGGCGCGTTCGTAGACTTCTGCGTCCGTTCCGTCTTTGCCGTGACCGGGAACCAGCAGCATGCTTTCGCCGCCGACCGCTGCAGTGTCTTCCAGGCCTTTCTTCAGCATCTCCATCGCTTTCTTGCGGATAGCTGGATCTGGGTCTGTGTGTCGGGTTTTCCAGTGGTATCCACCCACACTGCCGTCAATGATCAAACCGGTTGCTTTTGCGGCCGCCAAAGCCTGATCGATATTGATGTTGGGGGCTTTCAGTTCGACGCCTTCGAATCCGGCTTCGATCGCCAGTTCGAATTTCTCCATAAGTGTTGGCGCCTTGATCATGCCAATCTTGAGTGTTTTTCGCAGCCAAGGTTGATTGGCGGTCGCTGGCGTCTCGGCCGGTTTTTCCGCTTTGGATGTGGCTGCTGCGAGTGTTACCGTGACAGCAGACGCGGCACTGATTTGCAGGAACTTTCTGCGGTCGGTGTTTGGGTGATTGATCGGGCTTTGATTCTTCATTTTGGGTAGGATTCAAACGAGGATCGATCTGGCAAGAACGTAACGAGGCAGTATAGGCGAAAGTCGCTCGCGTTTGTCGCGTCGTTGGCCTGTTTCGCAATCCTGCCTATACTTCAGACGCCTCGTTTTCACTTTTCGACCTCACAATGGCAGACCTTGCGGCTTGATTTTCTTGCTGTTTCCCAATTGGACGCAAATCGATACTTGGATGCTGATCACGGCATCGCTGGCGTCGGCTGCTTGCGCGATACCCGGTTGCTACCTGTTTTTGCGAAAACAAAGCATGATTGCGGATGCGTTGACGCACGCTGCTTTTCCCGGAGTGATCGCGGCATTTGTTTTGGCTGGTTTCTTTGAATCGTGGGAGTGGATCGACCACGACGGCGGTTGGGCCGTTCGCCAAACGCTGATGTTCACAGGTGCGATGGTGACGGGGTTGTTGACCGCCTACTTGACCGAGTGGGTGGTGCGCAGCGGTTGGGTGCGCGGCGACGCGGCTTTGGGTGTTGTCTTTTCCACTCTTTTCGCGATCGGCTTGATCATGATGCGATTGTTTGCGGACAAAAGTGACATCGATGTTGATTGCGTCTTGTATGGGCAATTGGAAACAATCGGTTTGTCCTACGACATCCCTAGCGAAACGATTGTTTGTGGTGTGATGTTGCTTTTGAATATCGCGATGGTGTTTCTGTTATTCAAGGAACTGATGATCACGACTTTTGATCCTGAACTAGCAGGAGCGCTGGGCTTTCGCCCTCGAATGATGCACTATGCGTTGTTGACGGTGACGACGGCCACGTTGGTCACGGCTTTTGAAGTCGTCGGAAGTATTTTGGTGATTGGCATGCTGGTCATCCCCGCGTCGACGGCATTTTTTATTACTCGACGGCTGCGTCCCATGATCGTGGTCGCCGTGATTGCATCGCTGGCTGCATCAGTGCTTGGTTTGTTCGCGGCAACAACGTTGCCGGCGCCGATCACCAGTGCACTCGGGCTGCCTTTTGTCGATAGCGTCAAAGTGTCCGGATCGATCGTTGTCGCCGCCGCCGCGATTTTGACGCTGGCGATTCTGTTCGGGCCAGAACGAGGCGTGTTGGTCGATCGCTACCGACACGCGAAGTGAACGATCGATTTATGCCTAGTCGCCCACTGCTTTCGATTTGCATCCCAACGTACAGTCGCGCCGACTTACTTGACGCCTGCCTGGCATCAATCCTGCCTCAGATTGAGCCCTACGCGGAATCGGTTGAATGTGTGATTTCGGACAACCATTCGACCGACCACACCGTTGAAGTGATCGAAAAGTACGCAGAAAAATACTCGATTCGAGTTCATCGCAACGAAAGCAACATTGGCATTTTGGCAAACATTGTTCAAACCGCTGCTTCGTTGGCCCAAGGCCGATTTGTTTGGTTGTTGGGCGATGACGATATTCTGTGCGAACATGCGGTGAAGCAAGTGGTTGAGTTTCTACAGCATCATCCGGATATCCCTCTTTTAGCATTGAATGTTGGGTTTTTGCCGGGCGACCAAAGGCCAAATGCCCAGGGTGCGTTTGCGGGAGTGTCCGACACGCCAGCAACGACTTTACGTCAATCAACCTCCGACGCAGTGGTTGCGTTTGATGATCTATTCG
Organism: uncultured Pirellulaceae bacterium; assembly: GCA_964652675.1. Classification (GTDB taxonomy): domain Bacteria; phylum Planctomycetota; class Planctomycetia; order Pirellulales; family Pirellulaceae; genus K23-9. Next base: position 10,608 of record CAZZDZ010000041.1, on the reverse strand, counting down.
AAGGACCTTGTGCCGATTTGACGGCGATGTATTCCGTTGTGTTACGCCAAAGTCTGTGGCATGAAAAATTCCCGGAGCTGTTTCAAGGAGAGGCGTTTGTCGATGTGCGTTCGACCTATCCTCATGCCTTCGTGATCGCCACGTCGGTGCCCGGCAGCAACGTTGGCTTGATTTCAACGCCGATCGTGATGATTTACGAATTCGCCAGTGAAGATTTTAGCTGGGCATCGCACCATTCATTGGTTGCTGTGATTCACTGCACTGCGCTCCTAAAGCTGTACCAGAAGCATGGCGTGGATCGAAAAAAACTTGCACCGTATTTCCGATATCAGTTGACCAACCGCGCCGTGGATTTAGGGCATCTAATCTGGAATCCTAAATCGCGTGGTGGGTGGCGACAATCGTTGCGATTCATCGCGATGATGTGGACCTACCCTTGGCTACTATTCAAAGCGTTTTGTATCGCTTCGGCGAACGAGCACGCACCCAAGTGGTTGTCCGCTGTCTTTCAAGCGATTTTGCGTCACCGATCCGCAAAGTGATCCAGCCAGTCTTTGGCGGCAGCACGAAGTTGCTGGGGCGTATCAAGAATAATTCGATCCGAAACGTTCGGCGCGTAGCGGTCAACGATCAAGGCAATTTGGGCGGGATCGTCAAAGTCGATTCCCTTTTTCTGGTGTGATCGAATCTGTCGATCTTGGTCACGAATCAGTTCTTTGGATGCAGCATCCGACAAGGAAAAGCAACCGACACACTGATGGGCCGCAAGTGGCCAGTCAAAACCGCCGGAACGAACGACATCAAAAAACGATCCTAGCGAACGGCCAAGCGGGCGAGCCCCGGCAGCTCCTGTCCACTGATTTTCTTTGCGGACACCCTGTCGAATCGTGTGACCTGGTTCGATCGAAAAATCGATCGTTGTGGTGGAGTCGACCGTTTCTGCAACGACTCGCCGGATTCGTTGTGATGCGCGTCGACTGCATGACACCGTTGCCGCCAGATCGCCGTAGTTGAACTTTAGCACCGTTTCGGATGGCGAGTAGCTTACTGATTCAACCGTTGCTTCGGCCGCGTCAGGGACAATTCGTCGGATGATCGACCAACAATGCGGCAGCATGTCGTGGGCCATGCTTGTATAGCGAGCGCCGCGTTTGATCTCGCCATGGCGTTCTTCGATCCAAGGGTCATGCCATACCAATTCGATTTCGGTTGGCTTGGTCTTTGACAATTGATCTGCCAGAGAATCCAGGTAGCTGGCGTAGTGAAATTCCAGATTGACGCCCAGGGGTGTTTGCTCTCTGTTTGCCAGAGCGACTAAGTCCCTTGTGTTTTCCAAGGTAACCGCGAGCGGTTTTTCGCACAGGGTCGGGACGTGGCTTTGAAGCAACTTGTTGACGGTGGCGAAATGTTGTGTGGGTCGCTGGGCCACCACGGCTGCGTCGAACGTTGAGTAATCCGTGACCTCACCGCGAACAATCGTGTTGGCAAGCTGATGTTTTGCAATCCAGTCGGTTGACGTCTCCTGGCTGGCTTTGGTGACCCAGCAGATCGCGACGTCGTCGGCCAGAAGCGAGCGGATAACACGTACCAGCACGCGGCCCCAGCGTCCGCCACCAAACAAACCGACTGTACGAAGGTCGCGTGATGACAAACTACGCCTCAAGCATTTTTACTTGCGGCATCGGGACGTACAGATTCGATTTCAATCCTCGCTCGCGAAGCTGCTCGGTGATCGGTTGAGCGTAGTGCCAAGCCAGCAAAATCACATGCTTGGGTTGTTCGTCAATGATTCGGCTGTTTTCGACAATGGGAATGTGTTTGCCGGGCAGAAACTTTCCCAGTTTCAACGACGCTGGTTGTTCGCCAATGTAGGGAATCAAATCAGCGCCAATTCCAGCAAAATTCAACAGGGTGCTGCACCGTCCCGGACAAGAATTACCAACCAGCAGGTTGCCTTCGTCAGCGCACGTGACGGCCAACTTCAGCAGATCGTTTTTGATCTGAATCGATTTGCGTCGGAAATCTGCGTAATACTCGCGGTCGGTCAGCTTCTTATCTTCTTCGGCCAAGATGGCGCGGACGTTTTCGGATACCGTTCGGTTCTTGCCTTTCGCAACAAAGACGCGAATGTTGCCGCCGTAACGACTAACTTGTTCGGCATCGACGACGGTGAAATCGTAGTAGTCGAACAGTGTCACGAGCGAACGAAGAGAGTAGGTGCGAAGGTGTTCATGATAGATGGTGTCGAATTGCAGCCGATCCATGACTGGCAAAATGTAGTGGTTTTCTAAAACAAAGTGCCCATCGTCGGCGATAAGTGTTTCGAGTCCTTCGACGACGTCACCGAGACTTGCCATGTGCGCGAAAACATTCGTCGCGGTTACGGCTTTGGCCTTGCCATGCGATTGGACGATTTGTTTTGCAACATCAACGTTGAAAGGCGAATGGACGGTGTCGATTCCGTTTTCGATCGCGAACTGTGCAATCTGAGTCGGCTCGACGCCTACGGCCCGCATTCCCTGATTTTGGAAATAGCCAAGCAGTGTTCCGTCGTTGCACCCGACATCAACGACCAAGCTGTCGGGCGCCAATGACAACTTGGAAATAATCGACGTCGCAAGTTTTTCTTGATAGGCAGCCAGCTCGCGAGTGACGCCCGTTCGATACGGATACTCTTGGTGATAAACAACTTCGCCAGGAACGACGTAGTCAAGTTGCGAGAGCGTACACTTGGGGCACCAAACCTGTCGCAGAGGATACGACGTCTCGGGCTTTTGCAGATCACTTTGTTCAAGCAGTGTGTCGCAAAGTGGTTGATGTCCAACGTCCAAAACCAATTCGAGATCTTGGTTGCCGCAAACTTGGCAACTGTTACTCGGTCCCGAAGCAATATTGTGATTGGGTCTTGCCGTCATCTTTCTTGGCACCAAAACGTGTGAGTGCTGAGTCTTTCTTTGTAAAGAAACCTTTGTCGTGCCCTCGCCAACGGTAACCGAATTGCGATAAAAGCGAAACCCGTTGGGGTCAACAGCTTGCCTATCGCTCGGATTGCATGAACGACTTGATTTGGTTTTGCGTCAATTCGATTGGACACTGGCCTTCGCTGACCGCTCGGTACCAGGCGACGGTCTCAGCGACGGCTCGTTCAAAATCCCAAGTCCCCTGCCAGTTCAGCAATCGTTTTGCTTTTTCGGTGGAAAGTCGTAGGAGTGTTGTTTCATGCGGCGCATTTGATTCGGCTTTGTCTAGCCATTTGCCAGGCCAGTGTTTCAAAACGGTTTCGACCAGTTCGCCAACGGTTCTGCTGGCGTCTTCGGCGGGTCCGAAATTAAACGCGGAACACAGTTTCGCGGCATCGTCTTGCGTGGCTGCGTCGATTTGCCTGGCTAATTCCAGGTAACCACAAAGCGGATCCAGGACGTGCTGCCACGGCCGCGTTGCGTGTTTGTTTCGAACGACAATCGGTTCCTGGTTGCCAAGTGATCGCATGCAATCAGGAACGATTCTGTCCTCTGCCCAGTCGCCGCCACCGATTACATTTCCCGCGCGTGCTGTTGCAACTCGGATCGTCGAATCGGCAAAAAATGAATTGCGATAGGAGTCGACAGCAAGTTCAGCCATCGCTTTACTTGCGCTGTAAGGGTCGTAGCCGCCTAGTTCGTCGGATTCGACATAGCCAGTTGGTGACTCGCGGTTCTTGTAGCATTTGTCCGTTGTGACAATCACAACCGTGCAGGGTTTGTTCAAGACTCGCAATGACTCGAGTAAATTGATCGTGCCTTGAACATTCGTCTCAAACGTCTCGGCCGGCTCCACGTAAGATCGACGAACCAGCGGTTGGGCGGCAAGATGAAAGACAAAATCCGGCCGCAAGTTCGTGACCACGCTGTCCAGGATTTCGCGTGAACGAACATCACCGATTCTGTGACCCACTGGTGCGTCAAGTTCCAATTGCGAAAACAACGAGGGCTCTGATTCCGGGTTAAGCGCCAGTCCGTGCACATAGGCATCAAGTGACAAGAGCCACTGAGTCAACCAGGAACCTTTGAATCCAGTGTGACCAGTCACAAGGACGCAGCGATCCGCAAAAGCGGTTTGGAAATGAGATGTGCTCACCAGATTTTCCATGGAGCCTTGTCGTTGTCCCAAAGATCATTCAGATAAAGAAACTCGCGATACGTATCCATTGCGAAAAAGAAACCTTCGTGACGATAGGCCACCAATTCGCCTTGCTCAGCGAGACTCCGCAATGGTTTTTGCTCAAAGATGCATTCGTCGCCATCGAGCTGGTCGAACACTTTTCGGTTTAAAACGAAATAGCCGGCGCTCGCCCACGCATCACTTTGTGGTTTTTCGACAAACCATTTGACCACTCCGTCATCATTTAGCCCCAGTTCGCCAAAGCGTGACATGGGACGCATGACGGTGACCGTCGCCAGTTTTCCATGGCTGTGATGAAAATCAACCAGCTTTTGGATGTCAACGTTGGCAACGCCGTCGCCGTAAGTCATCAGAAAAATATCATCATCGATGTAGGTCGACGCACGTTGCACGCGGCCGCCGGTCATCGTGTTCAAACCGGTTTCTGCCAGCGTCACTTTGAAGCTCTGCTCGTCGTGGGCTCCGTGATATTGAACGTTTCTTTCCGATCCCAAAGTGACCGTGAAATCGTTCGTCATCGCTTCGTAGGACAGGAAATAATCTTTGATCATTTGCCCGCGGTAACCCAGGCACAGCACAAATTCGTTGAAACCAAAATGTGCATACGTTTTCATGATATGCCACAGGATTGGACGACCGCCGATTTCGACCAATGGTTTGGGGCGATACTCGGTTTCTTCTCGCAAACGCGTGCCTTGCCCTCCACAAAGAATCATGGTCTTCACGATCGGTTTTGCCTGCTGGTAAATAGAAGCTTGTTTTTCCTGTCAAACAATAAGTCTAGCCGAATTAGCCAAGGTTGCGCAGATACGACGAATAGCTGTGGATAAAGCTCCGCTGACACAAAGCACGTCGTATCGCTCCGGCAGCATGAATCGTCGTGGATCCAAGTGCATTTTCGTGCCTGGAAACCAGCGGCAAACCCCGTTAACCTTGAGCCTATGACACAGCCAGCCAAGAAAAAAAACGAAGCCGATGCCATTTTAGTGGAGCGGATCCGCAAAGGAGACTCGGATGCGTGGCAAGCGTTGATTGATCGCTACGAAGGCCGGTTGTTGGCATTTACCGATAGCCGAATTCGAAATCGAGCCTCCAGTGAAGACATCGTCCAAGACGCCTTTGTTGGTTTCTTGATCAGTTTGCCAAACTACGATGGCGGACGACCACTGGAAAGTTACTTGTTCACAATCTGTGCCTATAAATTGACAGACCATCTGCGACGCGAAGGCAGGCGGCCGTCGATTCAAATGCACGGTCGCAGCAGTAGCAGCGGCGGGGAAATCGAACCCGCTGGCGTGGCGCGACAAGCCAGTTCAATTGTTCGTAGTGTAGAACGCAAACGAATCGAAGAAGACGCGATTCGCGAAGCCATGTCCGAACAAATCCAACGTTGGAAACGCAACGGTGATTGGAAGAAACTGCGTGCGGTCGAATCGCTGTTCGTCCGCGGCATCTCCAACAAACAAGTCGCAGCCCAGTGCGATCTGACCGAACAGCAAGTCGCCAACTACAAAAGCGATTTTCAAATACGGCTGCGCAGTATCATCAAACGGATGGATCTGGACGAAGGCGTCTTTCCAGAACTTGCCGACCCAAGTTAACGAGATGCAGTTAGCGGGATGCTAAGCGTGACGCTTTGTGTCGCAGCGAATGCGTTATTTGGCAGACACGCCTGGTGCCTGCAGTTCTGATTCGCCAAACGGTGCCGCGACGATGTAGCCCGCCCAAAAGAATGGCTGATCGCCTTTGAGCGCCGGAATATTGTGTTCGGCTTGCGTCAACATTGGTTCGGTCGTTGGGTCTAAATCGCTTGCTCGCAGCAGCGCTTTGGACCTTGACCAAGATGAGTGCATTCCCTCGAACGGTAACTCTTGAACGAATTCGCCCAGTGCCGACGCGGTCGATTCTCCACCGACAATCCAGCGGCTGATCATCACGTTGCGTACTCCGGCAGAATGCAACGCGCAAAGCGTCAGAAACAATTCGTTTCCGTCACCAACTTGACCCCCGTCGATTGCCGACCGAAAACCAGCCATTACAACTGATTCGGGGACCCGCGCGGGGAATCGCATCCACGCGGCCACCGTCCCAGCGGGCGATTGACGATCATACGATGCAACGTTCAGTGCAAACGGGCTCTCATTGGCCGACGATATCGCCGATGCGACCAGCAGATGACCGATACTGTCGGCCAGTAGACTGGAGGGAGCGTTCAGTTTTTGAGGGATGCGGATCGATTCGGTGGCAGAATCGGCAATCCGTTGTGTGATCGATTCGTTTAGCTCCGGATCTCGTGGTGCAAAGAACTTGTCCGAAGCGATCCCGACAACACGACTGACAGCGGGATCGGCCGTTGGGCTGAACGCCAATCCAGGAGTCGCGGCGTAACGAATTTCCATCTTGTCACCCATCAACGGAGAATCTTCTCCGCCGGTCGGTAACAACTCAAACGGCAGATACCAAAGTGAACCGTCAGGCACGATGACCAGCCGGTCAAAATCCTCGGCTGACAGTGTGTTCTCGGGAAACAGTTTTCGACGCAGCTTTTCCGCATCGGCTCGCCATTGAGGAGATTCGGGCAGTCGTTTTCCGCGAATTTTTCCTACACCAATTCCGCGAATCAGTTTTCCGATCTCGCCGGGAACACGTGATACACCGGAGACCGGCCAAGATTTTACCTTTCCGTCGGCGGCCAGAGTCGCGATCGCTTGATTGCCTACTGAAATGAAAGTTAGCAGTCCCGTTCGCGGTGGCAATCGGGACACCGACGTTTTGGGATTCAGCGTTGGCAACATCGTTTGTGGCAATTTCACGCGGCTGAGCGCGATCGCGGTTGCCTGCGATTCCATTTTGTTTGCATCTGCCAAAAGTTGTTCTTTGTCGGCAGGCGGGTTTGCGGACGCTGCTTTGCGAAGATCCTTGATCGATTGCGGTCCGTTATTGCGAAAATTCGACGCTTCTTTTCCAATCAACTTTTCGTCGCTTCGGACAAGCGATCGGACTTGGGTGACACGACCGCCCAAGGCTAAACGTCTGGAGAAACGGTGGTTTAGCAAATCGTTTGTGCGCGCCAAAGTGTCGATGCCGTTGTTGGCACTAGCCGCGATCTGCAAACGTGCAGCAAAAGCGCGAGTGCGATCCGAAATAACGGATGTCAATGCGTCCACGGGATCACGTCGCCAGGTAACCAGCGGCGGCTCCTCGCAGTACTTTTGCAACAGCGAATCGCTTGATTGACCGCCAAGTTGTTTGCCCAACGCGCCGATGATCACTTCCATTTGATACAGCCGAGGCATTGAAATCAGTTTGCGATTGCGGTCTCGACGTCGAAACGCAAACTCGTTCATCGACTCCAGTGCATTGTCGACATCCGAAGCCGCGACGACTCCAATTGTGCCTCCACCAGCAGCGGCCAGTCGAGCCGTTTGGTACGCGGCATACGCATTTAACCGTGGCTGCAGGACATCGCGACGTTTGAGCAGCGTAAGGGCTTGGTTAAGCATCGTTGCAGCGGAGGCCAAATTGCCGGCGGTGATTCCCGCATCCGCGCCAGCGATCAAACAATGCAAAGACGCCAAGCGAGATTTGCGCACCAACGCTAACGCTGCGACTTCGGCCGACGCTCGCACGGTTTCGGCTTGAACTCGCGAGGCACAGCCAGCCGCCAGTTGCATCGCTTCACCAACGTATTCGTATTGCTCCAAGGCTGCGGCGACGTTCACGGCCGTCGCCGCCAACGCGACGGCTGGATCGGTTTTTTCTGCGGTCGCGATTGCCGATGCACCCGTCAGCAACGTAACTGCCGACAATGGGTGGGCGCCCCGGTTGAACATGCTTCGTTTCGTGACACCGTCAACGGCTTGCTTGTCTTCCAAGTTCGCGAACCGCTCGGTCGCCCGAACCGCTCCGATCAACGTACGGGCAATTTCAACCTGCAACCCTGCAGGAAACTTCGTCGATTCAAGTGCGTCCACGATCAGCGGGTCTTGATCGGCAAGTGGCCCCATTAGCATGCGCCGCCGATAGGAAGCCGCTGCCAATCCACGCATGACTTCGATCACGTCAATCGTCAGAATATTGCGAGCTTCGATTGGGCCGCCTCGAGCGATACGGGCTTCGGTCAGCACTTCGCCCGAGCTAAGCTTCATTTTGCGTGCGGTGGGAACTACGTTGACCTCGGTCGCTTTGGGCCAAAGCCCAATGACGCGCTGTCGGGCTGCGTTTGCCTGCAGTGTTTCGCCCCATTCAACGCGGCCGAACCACCCACGGCGACGTTTTACAATTGCAAAAACTTGATCTAAGTTTTCACGCGTCGCCTGCAAGTCACCTGCGTGCCAATGGCATTCGGCCAACATCGCATAAACTGGAATCGCGTCGATCCAATGCCCATTAATGTCTCGCCGCGTTCGTCGCCGCGCCGAATCAAACGCTCTGATTGCACTGGAAAGATCACCGGTGCGATAAATTTGCAGCCCCGTGTAATAGTCTTCCGATGGATACGCAGCCGTTTGTAGTTGCGGCGTGAACTGAGCCAGGGCCGATGAAGCACCAAAGGGCGCCCAAAAACCGAAAGCAAACAGACCCGCGACAAATAACGCGACGTTCAAACGCCACCGACAACGCGTAGAATGATCGGTGTGCGATGCGCAGCCAGAAAGTCTTGTCATGATGAGATT
>CAZZDZ010000041.1:0-1671 GCA_964652675.1 uncultured Pirellulaceae bacterium | reverse complement strand
GCGTAGAATGATCGGTGTGCGATGCGCAGCCAGAAAGTCTTGTCATGATGAGATTCACTGATGTTGGTTCGCTGGGAGAAGAGCAGCACGAAAAACAGTGGAACTCCTGCCAAGCCAGTAGGCTCGGTTCGCGAAAAAGACCGAAGCAGTTAGTCCGACAGGGTATCCCACTATGTTAAGACGCCAGTAGCATGGCGTCGAATCAAACAGGGCTGAAAAAGGGATCTCCTGAAGTCTTTTCGTGACTTTTCAGTGTACCGCCGCCCGAAACTGGGGATTGAACTTTTCGATGCGCTACCGATCGCCAGTAAACCAGTCTGCCAGTGAACCAATCTGCCAGTGAACCGATCTGATCGAGGCGAAAAAAGTGAACAGCGAAACGGGTAATCCATATCAACCGGTATTAGTCGACGATGCTGAAATCGCCGAATACCAACCAGCCAGTCTTTTGGCGACGATGTTGAGGTGGACGTTCGTTTGTGTGATCAGCGCTACGCCCAGTTTTGCAATTGGGTTGATGGCGGTCCAATCAAAAGGTATTGGAATGCTTGCCGGAATCGCTTTTTTTATCGCCCTTTACTCGGCAATCGACTACGGTTCGTCGCAGATGAGATGGCGGTCCAACAAGTCGATCCGCCGAACGCTAAAGATCACTTACGGCACGCGGATTGTGATTTCCATCATTTTTCCGATTGGGGTCATGATTGATCTTTATAGCGGCCTGCTTACCACGTTCGCGACACAAGCCATTACGGGGAAACAGTTTACGGATTTGGTGGAAAACGAGATCGCAGCGGCTTTCCTGGGAACGATCATCCATGGCTACACGCTTAATGTGATCCTGGGCCTGTTCGGGTTGGTTGTTTTTGGGATTGTCAAAGCGTTCGAAGTTACCGACAAACCGGGCTGATTTGAAGCGCAGTTGACCCCATTTGCAACAACACGTAACCTTAAGTCTGCGAAGTATTTAGGTGCTTTTCGCAAGCAAATCAGGCACTTCTTGAACCACGGCCAGTTGCGTGGCCCAATGAAGGTGCGCAGTCGGACCATCGGATTTACAAACACCGGTTCGGCAAGACTGGTCTGCGAACAACGAATACAAACACACTGTTTAATAACTGTCTTACCTTTTCAACACTCTGACCTGTCGTGCGACAACCATCGCGTGACCGAATCACATGCCATTTCTCGAGAAACTGTGGGACTTATTGGGCGTTTTCTTTGGCGGCCTTTTTGGATCCGTCGACCGAGCGATTACGAAAGTATTCGGATCGGCAAACGAACGTCATGTCGCCAAACTTCGTATTCGTGCTGAATCAATCGGCGAATTAGAGCCAAAGTACGAAGCGATGTCGGCTGAGGAACTGCGCAAACAAACAGAGCTTCTGCGCAAACGCTTGCGTGATGGCGAAACACTGGACGATATTTTGCCGGACGCTTTTGCGGTTTGTCGCGAAGGTGGAAAGCGTTTTTTGAGCATGCGTCACTACGACGTTCAGTTAATCGGTGGCATGGTGATGCACGAAGGTGGCATCGCCGAAATGGTCACCGGTGAAGGCAAGACGTTGGTCGCGACGCTGCCCGCATATCTAAACGCGCTCGAAGGAAAAGGCGTTCACGTCGTTACGGTCAACGACTACTTGGCTCGTCGTGACATGGAATGGATGGCAC
>CAZZDZ010000040.1:9894-25551 GCA_964652675.1 uncultured Pirellulaceae bacterium | reverse complement strand
CAAGAAATTTGACCCCGACAAATCCGTCAGCCCCCAAGATCTGCAGACCATTCTCTAAGCAGGTAATCTCGCGGCAACTTCGTATGGGCTTCAACCGGTTGAATTCGTGGTCGTTTCCGATGCGGCGGATCGCATCAAAATCTGAGGCCGGAAACTCGACGTAATCAATTTTTTGGTCTTGGGGCATGGGTTTGGTTCCTGACTTGATCGGACCGGCACGTCTAGTTCGTTGGAGCGATGTAACAGCAAAAGAACCGTAGCGATTCGTACAGTAGTCAATTGATAAACCGTGTCGAATATTCCGATAGAAGCAGGCTCTGTCAGATAAAAACCTAACGAACCCAGGGGGGCATTAAGCCAAACAATGTTTGTATTCGATAGGACTACAAACAATCGGAACTTGGCGAAATGTCCACATAAACCTTGGAGCTCATATAAATGATATTACGTTCACTGCTGTCAGTTTCGCTGGCAATCGGCTTTATCGTAACCTTTTCTAGCAAAGCGCGTGCACAGTTTGAATCTTGTCAAAGTTGCGACACTGCGTCTGCACAAGCAATGGGTTTTGGACACCTGCTTAAGTCCAATGATTGTTGTGGGAATTGGTACGTGGGTGGATTCGGAGGCTGGGTTGGGCAAACGGAAGCAAGTTTTTCGGGAGAGTCGTCGGGTTTTTTCTTCGATGATGATGATGAGATTCTTGACGAAGAGTTCTCTTCTGACGCCGGATTCGGAATAGGTGCAGTTTTGGGACGTCGGTTTAACAACGGATTTCGCTTAGAAGGCGATTTCATTTTTCGACATCAGAGTCTGGATGATATCAACGACTTGGACTTAGACAATGATGATGTAATTGGTTCTGCCGACGTCAGCACGTTTGCTTTGAACTGGAACATCGCGTACGACTTTACACGTGGTAAGAAGTTCAATCCGTACGTTGGGGTTGGAACCGGTCTTTATCTTGTCGGTTTTGACGCGACGGGAACCGGGGACGAAGAAGGTTCAGAATCCAGTGTTGCATTTCCTTGGGCAAACCTGCAGTGGTTTGCAGGCGTATCATCGCCAATCAATGATCGAGCAGAATGGTTTGTTGAATACCGAGGGCTGACGACTTATGGAATCGATGCTGATTTCAGTGACCCAGGAGACGGAGAAGAAGGGTTCTTTAGAGCGAGCACTTACCACAGCAGTATCTTTTCTGGTATTCGAGTCACACTGCGTTAATCAGAGAGGCTTCGTGTTAATCAGAGAGGCTTAGCACTCAAGATGCCATTGGCTTCGACAGGGTTGGGCTTTGGCAGTGTGAAGCCCGTCGCGGGCAGTGGCAAAGGCCCGGCCGGAAGTCAAAAATTGCGTGACCGCCAAAAATATTAGCGGCGGCTTATTAGCCCTTGGTTCGATCACATTCGTTTCTTGGTCAATAAATGGGAAGGCCAACGGAAATCCAGTCCCCCTCTCTGAGGGGTTTGTTCGGAAATGAAGTGATTGACAATGGTGCCCGCGCTGGACGACCCTAGCGGCCCGATTCAAGGAGTCGTCGATTGCGATTGCTGCTGCAGCAGCTCCCGATGGCTCATGAATTTTAACGCTAGTGATTGATATTGTTTGAATATCAGTTGGCTAGTTTTTCCTGACTCAACGACGAAGGCTTGTATGTCAACCGACATGCTTCAAGCGATTCACGACGCTGCTCCGGCAGTGTTGCCCAGCCTATTGCTGTGTGACTTTGGTGACATGAAAACCGAAGTCGAGCGATTGGCTGCAGCGGGTGCACGCGTTTTACATTTAGATGTGATGGATGGGCACTTTGTCCCCAATTTCACTTACGGCATGCCCATTGTCGAAGGATTGCGTCGGCACACCGATATGCCGCTTGATGTCCATCTGATGATCAGCGATCCGTTGAAATACGCCGAGCCCATGGTCAAAGCGGGCGCGGACATGCTGACGTTTCATATCGAAGCGGTTGATGATTCGGCAGCGGTGGTCAAAGCGTTTCGAAAATTGGGTGTCGCCGTTGGCGTGGCCTTGAATCCCGATACGCCGATCGAAGCGTTGGATCCGTGTATCAAAGATGTGGACATGGCATTGGTCATGAGCGTCAATGCGGGCTTTGGGGGCCAATCGTTCAACCCAATTGCTTTGGAAAAGCTCAAGACTCTGCGTGCCAATCATCCAGATCTGTTGCTGGAAATAGATGGTGGCATCAACTTGGAAACGATCGGCAGTGCCCGGGCAGCTGGCTGTGATTTGTTTGTCGTTGGCTCGGGCATCTTTAAACATGATGACTATGGCGCAGCGATGAATGGATTGAATGCAGCGATAACGGAGGCAACGTCATGATTTTGAAATCACCCCCAATCGCACACGTATTGATGATACGTCCCGGTGCGACCGAGTTTGACGACCAGCAACGCATGAAGGGATCATTGGATATGCCCATCAGCGTCAAAGGGCAAAAACAGATCGCAGCGATGGCCGAAGAACTGTCGGATATCAACATCAAGACGATTTTTGTCGCTCCAGAGCGATCAGCTAGGGAAACAGCCGAGCAAATCGCAGCGAGTAATGGTGCGAAGATCAGAGGCACGAAGATCAGGGGTTCCAGGGCTGGGGAAACCAAGATCAAAGTCATCGAAGCGTTTCGAAATGTCGATCACGGTCTTTGGCACGGTAAATTGATCGATGAAGTGCGTCGGAACCATCCGCGAGTTTATCGAACCGGAATCGATACGCCCGAGGAGCTGTGTCCGCCCGAAGGTGAACCGATTCGCGAAGCGCGTGAACGTTCGGCAAAGGCACTGAAGAAGTGTTTGAAAAAGAGCCGCGATGGCGTCGTTGCGTTTGTGATTTCTGATCCGATGGCAGCCGTGATCGAATCGATGATCAACGGCAACGAACTGCACGACATCTGGTCCAGCGAAATCGACAACGGCAGTTGGAACCTGATCGAATTTGACCGCGATTGAAAAGCCGCGCCACGTTTTGCGAGACTTAAGTGATCAAGGCGATTTGCCAACTTTGGCACTAGCAAAAACGGTGGGCGGTTTCTGTGGTTGATACAAACGGCAATCCATACCAGGCGCCCGCCGAAGTCGATGACTTTCAAGCAGTTGAAAGCCAAAGTGCTTTCGCGGGTTCGCTTTTGCGACCAGCACAGCCGGGCAAAGTTGCTTGCTTTTGGTTGCTCGGTTGGGGGCTGTTTTATCTTACCGGATCGATCTTCGTTTCCGGGTACAGCGTCTTGCAGGGCGATATGGTTGTTGAAGCTGCCTTTTTTGTTTTTCCTGCCGCTGGCCTGTTTGTTGGTGTCGAGCAGGTTCGTCGATTGGTTTTGTTCGTTTGTGGTGCCGGTACAATCGCAGTTTCTTTGGCCCTGGTTGCTTTCGGTTTAATGGGTGTCTTTGGTTCGACAGAACTTACCCACTTCAGTGCCACTTTGTTTGGCGTCACCACCCAAACACTCGGCAGTTCTCTTGGTGTCATCGCATTCCAAATGATCCTGCCCGTCTACCTCTTGGTTATCCTGTGGGGGCGTCGTTGCAACGGAAAACCGATTGGGCCAGGAATCTTCTCATCTGCCAAAAATGGCGTGAATTCCCGTGAATCCCACCACGGAAAGCAATCCTAGGGCTCGATTCGCTCTACCGGACGCTAAAATCGGTCGAATACAATGGCATCTGGGTACATTAAGTCCCCACGGTCGTTTCATATATCAGACGCCCATTTCCTAGGATTCCTTACGATTATGCCCCTTTCGATCATGGTCCGTACTGCAATGCGTTCGATCCCGGTTCTGTTCGCACCGCTTGTGTTGCTTGTGACGTCGCTAAACGCCGTCGCTCAACCTCCTGCTGTTCCTGCTCAAGTTACCGTTATCAACGACGGCATCGAAGAAGGCTGGAACGACAACGAGATCCGGCCTGCAGCAGAAGTCGATGATTCGACTTGGTGTCGTCGTGTTTACTTGGACATCATCGGGCGCATTCCCAACACAACTGAACTGGCAGCGTTTTTGAAAGAACGTGGTGCCGGCAAACGCGCCAAATTGGTCGACACGTTGTTGCACGATGACAAGTACACCGAAGAGTACGCCAGACACTGGTCTACGATTTGGACCAATATCCTGATTGGACGCAGCGGTGGAACAGACCGACGCGACCTGACCAACCGCAGCGGCATGCAAAAGTACTTGCGTGATTCGTTCGCGATGAACAAACCGTATGACAAAATGGTTTACGAACTGGTCACTGCCGAAGGAAAAAGCAAACCTGGATTGCCGGGATTCAATGGCGCAGTCAATTTCTTGGTCGGCAAAGTCAACGAAGAAAAAGGCGTTCTGGCTGCCAGCACAACGTCGCGGATTTTTCTGGGCCAACAAGTCCAGTGTACGCAGTGTCACAATCATCCGTTCAATCAATGGAAACAACAAAAGTTCTGGGAGTTCAATTCGTTCTTTCGTCAAACACGCGCCCTGCGTGATTTCGCCGAAGGCACTCGGGACGTCGAATCGGTTGAACTGGTAAATGAAGATTTCGAAGGCGAAGCGAACGATGCCGAAGACGCTTTGATCTTTTACGAATTGCGAAATGGCCTGACCAAGGTCGCGTATCCTGTTTTCACTGACGGTACGGAGATCGAAGTCAGCGGGTTTCTTAGCGATGTGAACCGCCGCAACGAACTGGGACGCTTGATGCTTCAAAGCGAGTACCTGGACAAGATGGCTGTCAACCGAATTTGGTCGATGTTCATGGGCCACGGATTCACCAAGCCGATCGACGACTTGGGGCCTCATAATCCTGCGTCACACCCCGAGTTGCTTGACGCGTTGGGCAAAGAGTTCCGCAAGGCAAGCTACGACATGAAACAGTTGATCACTTGGATCACGCTAAGCAAGCCGTACCACTTGGCCGCTGTCCTGGGCAGTAACAACAAAGTCGACGATCCATCGATTGGCGAATTGCCACAATTCTCTCGATTCTACTTGCGTCAGATGAGTGCCGAACAGTTGTACCAATCGTTGGCCACAGCGACCGGTGCAGCGGCGTCCGGTAGCTACGAAAAACAGGAACAGGAGCGTCGTAAATGGTTGTCCCAGTTCGTGATGGCGTTTGGTACCGACGAAGGCGACGAGTCGACGACGTTCAATGGATCGATTCCACAGGCTTTGATGTTGTTCAACGGTGAATTAACCAAAATGACAACGTCCACCAAGGCTGGCAGTTTCATCGATCGAATTTACAAAGCGGGCAAGTCGCCTTCTGATCGTTTGACTCGATTGTTCATGGCGGGACTGGCGCGACGACCGTCAAAAGGCGAAGTCAACATGGCACGCCAGTTGATGGGCGCACGCAAAGGAAACGAAAAAGAGATGATGCAAGACCTTTGGTGGGCGATCATCAACTCCAACGAATTTATTATGCAGCACTAGAGCGACCAGCTGATGAGTGCAATTGAAATCAGCCGCGGCTGATAAATAACCAAAACACAATTATCCAAACCACAACTAACCTTTCGCTGAAAGGCAGGACAACATGAATTCAAACTGGAAAACTCCCGCTGGCATGACACGCCGACACTTCATGAACCACTTGGCTGGTTCGTCGGCTGTCGTTGGCGCATCGACGTTGATGGGCAACGCGATTGTTGCAAACGCCGATACGATGAAAAAGAAACGCAAGTCGGCGATCTTGCTGTGGATGGGCGGCGGTCCACCAACGATCGACTTGTGGGACCTGAAACCTGGCACCAACAACGGCGGTCCGTTCAAGCCAATTTCGACAACGGGCGACATGCAAATCTGCGAACACTTGCCCAAAGTCGCTCAGCAGATGAAGCATTTGTCGATCGTTCGCAGCATGTCGACTCGCGAAGCGGATCACTCGCGTGGTCGTTATTACATGCACACCGGTTATGTTCCTAATCCGAACATTGAACACCCCAGTTACGGCAGTGTGCTTTCGCATGAACTGTTTCGCCAACGTCCAGAGTTGGATATTCCACCGTTTGTCTCAGTTGGCGGCGCCAGTGCTGGCCCCGGTTTCTTGGGCATGGCGTGGGCTCCCTTTTCGGTGACCAGTAACGGCCGTGTTCGCAACTTGGACATGAAAATTGACGATCGCCGTTTGATGCAGCGAATGGCTGCGTTGAGTGCCATCGAAAATAAGTTTGCCAACAAGACCAAGGATTTGCCCGCGAGCGAGCACGCCAAGGTTTTGGAAAAGACGCTGGCGCTGATGACAAGCGATCAGATGAAAGCGTTCAAGGTGGACGAAGAGCCGACTGAAATGAAAGAGAAGTACGGCACCAATGGCTTTGGGCAAGGCTGTTTGTTGGCGCGACGGTTGGTCGAAGCTGGTGTGCCGTTTGTCGAAGTCGACTTGGGCGGCTGGGACCTCCACCAGAATGTTCACGCGACGCTCGCCGACACCAAGTTGCCGCAACTGGATCAAGCGATGGGTGCTTTGGTCGAAGATTTGGCCGATCGCGGCCTGATCGAAGACACCGTTGTGATGTGGATGGGCGAATTCGGCCGAACCCCTCGTATCAACGCCAACTCGGGACGCGATCACTGGGCACGCAGTTGGTCTTGTGTTGTTGGCGGTGCCGGCATCAAAGGCGGCTTGGCGGTTGGAGCGACCAGCGAAGACGGAACCAAGGTCGTGACGGAGCCTTATAGCAGTGAAGATTTGATGACAACCGTTTGCAAAGGACTGGGCATTTCGACCGAAACGACCTTTACCAGTAAAAACGGACGACCGATGAAGATCGCTGGTGGTGGCAAAATTATCAACGAACTTGTTTCGTAGTTTTTGATGCAGGTTGTCGATCAGAAACGGAGGGAGCATTGTCCGAGTCGCATGACGCACTTGACGCCGATTCGGGAAATGCCCCAATCAAGCAATCAGGTTCATCAGCCGATGCGCCTGATATAGATCCAAAATCGTTGAACAAAGAACAGTCAGCCAATCAGCTTTCCCCCGGCGAGTTGATCGAACGTCATCAACGAGGCATCTGGAGATATCTGCGGATGCTTGGCTGTGACTGTTCGACGGCGGACGATTTGACACAAGAGACTTTTTTGCGCGTCTTGCGAAAAGACAGTTTTGTTCAACACAACGACGCGGCAACGTCAAGTTATTTGCGGCGAACCGCTTACAACTTGCTGGTGTCCAACCATCGAAAACATGGGCGGGTGCAAACGGTTGCCGAGCCTGTTTTGTTGGATGAAATATGGAACCGTTGGGCAGGAAAAGATTTGTCAGGTGACGCAGCGGTGGAAGCCCTGCGTTCCTGTTTGAAGAATTTAACGGAGCGGGCGCAGCTTGCTTTGAGAATGAGGTTTGCCGACGAGTCGAGTCGAGTCGAAATCGGGCAAGCATTGGGCATTACCGACCATGGTGCGCGCAATTTAATGCAGCGTGCAAAACAGCAGCTTCGCGAGTGTGTCGCCGAGCAGCTGAAACGATTGACACAAGAATGAATTCCAAAAACAACCCCGAATCGAACAACGAGCTGAACGCTGAGCTGAACACTGAGTTAAGCGCCGAAGAGACGCAGGCGCTAGACGTCTTGCTCGCGGAAATCCACGCAGCTCCGGCACCGGATTTGTCAAAACAGATCCTTGCTCAATTGGGTCCGCTGACAGCTGGCACCGATGTTAGACGTTCCAATGACCGACTCGCCGGTGATTCTGGTATTCGAGTGGCTCCCAGGCGTCGCAAACCAAAGCGTTCGCTTGGAACGATCGCAGCTGTCATCGCTACAGTCGCCGCAAGCATCGTTGTGGTCGTGTGGATGCGCGGCGGCGAAGACGAAAAAGTTGCCAATAACGTCGACCCCGGATCAATCACTGCGCCGGTCCAGGACGTCGCCAACGCCCCGCGACCTCTTGGTGATGCAAACGAATTAGACCAGTCGCAAGAACTGGAGACGTTCCCGCCGGAGAAACTGCGGCCAAGAAAAAGAGTGCCCGTTCCGATGCGATCGAACGTGCCGTTGGTTGCTGATAACGATCCAGGCACCCCCGATTTGATTACGCCTCGTTCCGCTCCCCGGCAGCACAATCGTTCGTTGCAGGCGATCGCGGATGTATCGCAGCAGGTGGACCAAAGCGTAAATGGATATTGGAAAGCCGTTGGTATTGAGCCAACCGATGAAGCTTCTAGCGACGAGATTGTCACACGCTTGGCGAATTCACTTGGCGTGGAGATTCCAGCCAATGTGATTTCGGATCCGGCGGCACTTCGAAGCGAGTTGGTCGCGGGTGACATGCCGAAAGAAATCGCCAAACGCTGGTTGAACGAAATTACCGACGGCGGTGTGGGTTCGTTGGAAGCCCAAACGCGTGATTCCTTGGTTGCAGAAATTGCAAAGGGCTTTCAGCCAAAAAAGTCATTTGGAAAAACCATTGCAGGTTTGCTTGGCGGCAAGAAAGACGTTTCGTCAGCGTTTTACTCAGCGGCATCCTTGGGCGGCCATGACTCAATGGTACGCCGGTTGGCTTCGGTCACCATGAACGTGGACCTGCGTTGCACAAAATGTCACGATGCAAAAATTCAAAGCAGTGGCCAACAGGAATCTTACTGGTCTTTCTCGACATTCATTCGTCGTGGAACAAAACGTTCGCGCTCTGGTAATTGGTCAGTCGTTGATGCGGACAAGATGTCACGAAAATCTGCTTTCTACGAATTAAGCGATGGGCGACAAAGGCTCGTTGAACCCAAGATCGCAAGTGAGTGGATGCCGTCGCAAGCGGATTCAACTCCCAGTGATGCAACTCCCAGGGATATCAGTCAATGGTCCAATCAATTGGCCGCTTCGCCCGAACTGGCTCGTGCCTTGGTCAATTCGCTTTGGCAAATGGTTCATGGTCGTCCGTTGCGAGGACATGTGATTGATACGATTACTGCACCGCACGACGCGATGTTGGATCAGCTAGAAAATCAATTGGCTGATGATTTAATGCAAAGCAATTTTGATATCGCAAGAACGTTGGCGTTGGTAATCGGTTCGCCGGTGACACGTCGTAGCGTACCCGAAGCGTTGTTGACGAAAAACGCTTTGACAGCCAGCGACGCGGACATCCGGTCTGCGATGAATACGGTCAATGCATTCGCCGCTGCGATGCCGCCCAAGTCGGATTTGTCGATGGGGCGACGGTTGGACATCGTGATGAAATCCGTTGGTGGCCGTATCGGTGACCTCAATGGAGCCGATGCATTGCTCGCAAATATTGGCAGCACGAAGACCGGAGCGAGTGGTAGAAACCCAGCTGCGAAAGTAGAAGTCACCGGATATCCTTTCAAAGCATCCAGTCTTCCTGTGCAGTGGTTATCGTCGATCAAATCTTACGAAGAACGTGTTGATCACCTGGGTTATTTGGCGGGTATGAACAAAGTCCCCGCCCCCGTTCGCCAAGCTGCGATGAAATTGGGTGACAATAATCGCAATCAAACACTGGCTCTGGCCAGAGTTTGGTGGCTTCTGCAGCCCAGGTAGGTCGCTTTTCGGCAGAACTCGTATCGACTGGGCAAATCGCTGTAGAATCGATTATCATGGTTCGTCGGTGTCGCGACGTACCAAACAGCGATACATTCCTTTTCGACTTATCCAACAAGGCTGGCTTTCATGGGCATTCGCTTTGCTTGTCATGCATGTGGCAAGCATTTGAATATCAAGAATGAACTTGCGGGTCGTCGTGGGATTTGCCCCAGTTGTTCTAGTCGGTTTCGGATCCCAACGGAGGACACCGAAAAATCGACTCCAGTCGAAGAGCCTAAGCGGGTTTCGCCTACGGTTTCCAGCGACGCGAGTCCCGCTGCAGCGGCAACGCTGCCCCAAGCCGATTCGGCAGCCGCAGCGCCAAAATCGCAAATTTCATCTTTGGACATACTGACCAGCGACCCAACGTCAACTTGGTATGTGCGACCGCCCAATGGTGGCCAGTACGGACCGGCCACTGGTGAAATACTGCGGCAGTGGATCGCCGAAGGTCGTGTGGCGACAACCGCATTGCTGTGGCGCGATGGTTGGCCGCAATGGCGAGAAGCCAGCGAGGCGTTGCCGGAATTGGCTGGCAAGCTTCCCGATCCTGATGCTAAAGAGCCCAATGCATCGGGACCAACCGACGGCGGGCCAGGAAACCCGTCCGGCAGTAGTCCCAGCGGTAGTCCCGGCGTTGTTGCAGCGAACAACGCCGCCACGTTAAACAACAAAGCTGCAACACCAACCGCCAAATCTGGCTTTCAAACATCTTCCTCTAGTCCTTCGTCCAGCCCAACCGCCAAGGTTGCAAGGCAAACCGCCAAAGCTTCAAGAGCAAACGGCGCGACGACGAACAGCCCGCGCACTCAACCGGTTCGTCAGTCTGGATCAAAAAACAGCGCCGCGATCGCCGCCCAAGAACGCGCCGCATTGGCCGGTGAAGAATTCGGCTACGAAGATTCAGTGTTTGCCAGCAACAATAGCAGCTACACCTCCAATTCGACGCGAACACCTAAGCTGCATGGTCGTGATGATGTGGGCCAAGCTCGTCGCGCTCGTGCGACCCGACGCACACTATCAATCGTCTTGCTGGGCATCTTCTCAGTGCTTCTGATTGCAGCCCTGATTATTGTTACGACCAGGTAGCTGGCGTTCTGTGATCCTGACTGGGACGGGTTTTCAACGCAGATTACGCACATATCAGAAATCCAGCCCGTAAATCACTCTTACAGCGCGTGAAAATGGCGTTCGTGTCCGGTTGCGGTGGGAACCAGCGCCGAATCGTCAGCACCTTACCCATTCGCCAATATTTCGTTTAGATTATCAACGGGCTTTAAAGCCAACCGCTGTTCAGAAAACCATGTTCCTAACACAAAGGGTCGTTCGATGCGTTCCATTCATCTGCTGACGATTTGCCTTGCCACCATCACGATGGCCACTTTCACTTTCGCAGACAATCCGGATGCGACCAAAGCGAAGACGGAGAGCATCGATATCTTCGGCGCTGGCAAGATAGAGGTGCCCGCTGCGTTTAAACGAACGAAAGTCAAATCACGCATCATCGAACATGAATTCCAAGCCAAAGAGGGCGAAGGTGACGATGCAAAAACGGCACGCGTCACGATGATGGCTGCTGGCGGAGACGTCGCGGCAAACATCAAACGTTGGAAAGGCCAGTTCTCTGGCGGCGACGCTGAAAAGCAAAAGTCAGAAGAGATGAAGTTGGGCGACTGGACTGTGCATATCGTTGATGTCAACGGCAGTTATTCCGAGCGAATGGGCGGCGGACCTTTTGCGGGAGGAAAAACTGTCGAACGAAAAGATTATGCGATGGCAGGTGCAATCATGGTTCATCCCGAAGGCCGAAAGTATTTCGTGAAAATGATCGGCCCCTCGGTAGTCGTTAAAGAAAATCGCAAAGCCTTTGTCGAGATGATCAAAAGCATCGAGAAGTAGCCCTGTCTTTCAGGGGTGACTCCATTCAGATCCCAATAGGTAAGTAATCTACCGCTAATGAACATTCAATCGTTTCTTGAACACCATGGGATTGTCCGCAATCCGTTCGCCGAAGAAGACGCTCAGACTGACCAAGTTTTCAAAGAGTACTGTATCAGCAGTGCTTATCATCCCATTTGGGACAAGGTCTATGGGGATCCATGCGAGCCATCCACTGCGATGATCTTTGGCCCCAAAGGGTCTGGGAAAACGGCAATGCGATTACAAATTGATCGTCACTTGCAAAAGTACAATCAAGACAATCCCAACAAACGTGTATTCATCATTCGTTACGACGATTTCAATCCGTTCCTGGATCATTTTTGCGAACGGATGAACAAGCGTACGAGTCGCAAACCAGAAAAAGTTCTTGATGCGTGGAAACTTTGGGATCACATGGACGCGATTCTTTGTCTGGGAGTGACAAAGCTGGGAGATGAGATTGTCGCGTCCAGCAAGGACCCCAACGGCATGATCGACAAAGCTACGCTCAAGAACCTTGATCGAACCGCTGCCCGCGACATGCTGATGCTGGCATCCAGTTACGACCAATCATCCGAAGGGTCGTTCAAAAAACGCTGGGAGACATTGCGCAAAAAAATGCGCTACGGAAATTTGGGCGCAAAGAAGCGATGGTTGTTGGCGGTCGTCTGGAGCTCACTCGTCGTGATTTTCTTTGCTCTCTGGTTCCTGCGACCGATTGCGAACGAGCAGCCACGCGAAGCTGCACCGGTTGAAGTACGCGTTACCAATGACGCTGAAACACATTTGGTCGGCCACCTGCTGATCCGCGAGGACGAACCCGTTAAGGCCAACCGAAGCGGAGTGGCAACTTTCTTTGGGTGGTTCAATTCGATTTTCGGTAACCAGCGCCCAGCGTTTAAGTGGCTTTGGTTGGCACCGTTGTTGATGATACTAGGCTCGCTGCCTTACATCGTCCGTTGGATCAAATGCCATTCGATGGCATTGGGGATCCGCAAGCATATGCGCGTAGGTAAACGTGAAGTCGGACCCGTCCGGCGAACGTTGATGCAAATTCCTGCTAAAGAAATGGCGTCGCAGCCGTTGCCGCGATACGACCGAACGGATGATCGCTACGAATTGCTACAGAAATTCCAAAGCGTTTTGAAGCAACTGGGATTCACGGGAACAATCGTTTTGTTTGACCGGATCGACGAACCTCATTTGACGGGCGGCAAGCCAGAACTGATGCGTCGTTTTGTGTGGCCGCTCCTTGATAACAAACTGCTAAAGCACCCAGGTCTTGGTTTCAAGATGATGCTGCCTCAGGAGCTTTACCGTGACATGGAACGCGAACCACGCGAATTCCATGAACGAGCCCGGTTGGACAAGCAGAACGTGATCCCCGCTTTTGAATGGAGCGGCGAAGCCCTCTACGATCTCGCACGCGCACGAATGAAAGCTTGTGCCGCGCAAGGAAAATCGCCAGAGCCAAAAGATCTGTTCGCCGATGAAGTCGACTATAAGCGGCTGCTGGCGTCGTACCAAGCACTACGAGTACCACGCCATCTATTCCGTTTCCTGTATCGCGTTTTGGTTGATCACTGCAACCGCTACACCGATTCGGAGCCCGAGTTCAAGATTCAGGCGGAGACGTTCGAGACGGTTCACGCCGTCTACACGCGCGAAGCCAACCCAACGGCTGGCTAACGCCAAGCACGAACTTGATTGAAAGGCCGTAGCGGAGGTCGTCAAGACTTTCGGCAAATCACATAGACCGAAAGTTTTGACGACTTTCGCTACGCGTTTTACGAGGCTTATTTGATCAAGGTTATTTGCCAACGTTGGCACTAGGTTAGACAGAGCAAACAATGCAGTTTTTTCGCCAGCACTTGCAAATGATCGCACTGCTGGCTCCGCTGGTTGCTTTTTTTGCGTTTGGTTCGTTTATCGATTATGAATCCAACGTGGCCGACGGAGGTGTCGACGGGACAGCCTTTCTGTATCTGGTGATGGCCCGCGCCATTGTGATGGGGCTGTTGATTGTTGGTTTTTGGCGAATCTACTTGAAAGACTTTTCGTTTCAGGTCGATCACTGGGGATTGATCGTTGGGGTTATCGGCGGCGCTGCTTGGATCGGTTTGTGTGCGATTGGGTTAGAACAAAAGACGCTGACCCTGCTGGGGTTGGCTCCCGATTTGCTTGGTGAGCGCAGCGGAGTGAATCCGTGGGAAGTCTACGCTGACACAGGCACTCGGAATCTGTTTTTGTGCTTCCGATTCTCGCTGTTAGTTGTCACCGTGCCGATCGCAGAAGAATTGTTTTTGCGAGGGTTCTTTATGCGGTACATCGACGCAACCAACTGGCAAGAATTGAAACTATCGGAGATTGGTACCGCTGGCCTGGTTGCAGGCACAGCCTACGGCGTTGCATCGCACCCCAGCGAGATCGTTGCGGCGGCAGTGTGGTTCTCGCTGGTGACTTGGCTGATGGTTCGAACGGACAAATTTTGGAATTGCGTGCTGGCCCACGCTGTTACCAATTTGATTCTGGGCGTCTATCTGTGCATGACTGGCAATTGGCACTTGTGGTAGCCAAACCTGCGGTTTCTGCCAATTTGTGAGTTTCGCGACTTTGTGCGCAGAATACCCCCGCTTGGGACGAAACAGCGTGTTTTGTGGTGCTGCTGGTGTTTGCAGTGAAATGCGGCATCCAATTTCGACTTGTCCCAAAGTCTCGTTCTGGTACCCTTTGGGTTACTTGGCGGCCAAGATTGTTCGCCAAACGATATTCAAAACACAACCAATTTACTCAAATGGCCAGCGCGAAAGCGTGAATGGCGAAAGTCTGGAGAATGAACTAGGTGGGTACCAAAAAAACAGGTAAAGGAAGAAGAAAAGTAGGACGAAAGAAACGACGCATGCGAGCGAAGATCCGCCACCGCAAGAAATAAGCGTCGCTAACGTTCTGCTGTGCGGCTGTGGTGAATCCTAGCCTCAAAGCACCGTTCATTTACGGTCGAGCAAACCTTTTGCCCGGCCGTCTTTTTTGCGCTGACGGTGCTGTCGCTTATTCCTTGTTATCGCTCAGCCCAAGTTTTGCGAGCCAGCGGCGTGAACCGCTAACACCAGCTTTGCGACTTTGGTCGCTTTCGCGTCGAAAGTGCACAAGCTGCTCTTCCAGTTCGGCGTTTCGTTGCGCCAGTTCGCGTCGTTCGCGTGACAACTTGGCTCGTTCCAGCGAAGCAGTGATTTCGCCTTCGCGGAATCGTTCTTCCCAATCAGTTTGCATCTGCTTCAACTTCGCACGTTCTTCGCGAATCAATTCGTCGGAGTCGACCATTTCAGCGATGGCGGCGGCACCAATTGCGACACCGCTTTCGTCGCGAGTTTCAGATTGTTGATGCAGCAGTGTCTGAAGTTCTTTGACCTCTTCTTCGCGTCGTTGGACTTCTTCCAATCGTCGATCCAATTCAGAATTCAATGAAGTGACATACTCAATCGGATCGATTGTCTCGTCTTCTGGCGAACCCGAGTCAATGGAATCAATGAATGCGGCCGCATCGAACGTGTCGTCTTCCATTTGACGCAACATTATTTCCTTTCGCTCTTCCCAACTGAGGGCTTGAGCAGGATTGGAAGTTGCATCAGAAACACTCTTGCGAGCTTTCTCGCTGGCAACCCGTTGCGTCAACTCTTCGTTTTGTTGCTCAAGATCCGCCAGTTGGTCTTTCAGTTGCTGGACCTCCGGACTTGCCGAATCAGATTCAGCGGCTTGCAAGTTCTGTTGGATCTCTTCGTTGCGTTCATTCGCTTCGGCTAGCTCTTGGCGAAGCTGCTGAATCTCGTCGGCCTGCCGCTGCAATTCATCGCTGTGTTCGTCGGCGTTTGACTGCTCTGCGGCAGCAGCAAGTTCTTCACGCAATTGCTCGATTTGCTCATCTTTCAGCAACGCTTCTGCAACTAACTCATCCAACTGTTCAAGGTTGTCGTTTTGCTGTTGCGAGTCAGCGAGCTGAAGACGTGACTGTTCTGCGTCTTCGTGTTTCTGTTCGGCTTCAGCGAGCTGTTCGGTTAGGAACTCTACTTCTTCACGCAACTGCTGAGTCTCGGTAAGCTGCGTACGGAGCTGTTCGATGTCTTCTATTTGCTGTTTAGCTTCAGTGAGTTGCTCGCTGAGCAGTTCGGTGGCTTCGCTTTGCTTCTCAGCCGCCTC
>CAZZDZ010000040.1:0-9794 GCA_964652675.1 uncultured Pirellulaceae bacterium | reverse complement strand
TCTCGGCATCCTCTATCTTTTGCTCGGCTTCGATTAGCTGCTCACTCAAACGCTCTACCTGTTCGCTGGACTTTTGGGATTCAGCTAGCTGTGTGCGTAGTGTTTCGAGCTCTTTGCTTTGCTGTTCAGCTTTGACGAGCTGCTCGCTCATGAAGTCAACCTTGACCGCTTGCTCCATGGCAGAGGTAAGCTGCTGGCGGAGCAGACCCATTTCCTCGACTTGCGATTCGGCTTTGACTAGTTGGCTGCTCAGAACGTCGACCTCGGCGGCCTTGCTCTTGGATTCGGCTATCTGCAAACGCAGTTGCTCAATCTCCTCATTGCGAATTTGAGCTTCAACGAGCTGTTCGTTTAGCGACTCAATTTCTTTCTCGCTTTGCTCTTGAGCTTTGGCCAGCTTCAGTCGCAGTTGCTCTGCCTGTTCGCATTGCTGTTTGGCATCGCCCAACTGCGTGCTCAGTTGTTCCACGTCCATTTCGCTCAGCTTGTAAGCTTCGGCAAACTGCTGCCGTTGCTCCTCTACGGCTTCGTTTTGCTGCTTTGCTTCGGCCAGTTGCTCAGCCAACCGTTTTGCTTCTGTTTCGTTGTGCTGCTTGGATTCTGCTAGTTCCGCAAGTCGCTGCTCTGCGTCTCTGGTTTGCTGCTGAGCTTGTTGGAGCTTTTCGTTAAGCTGCTCGACTTCTTCTTTCTGGGTTCCGGCAATCTGCAGGCTCAACTCTTCAACTTTTGCGTCAAGTCGATGAGTTCCAGTGAGCTGCAGTGTGAGCTGTTCGATTCGATCGTTTTGGCGTTGAGTTTCAGCGAGTTCTTGGCGCAGTCGCTCGGCCTTTTCGCGGTTTTCGATTGCAAGCTGCCCTTGCAGTTCGCCAATGCGCTGGACGACGTGATCGATCGACTGAGTGTTTTCAGCAGGGTCGGTCGTTTGGGAGTCCGTCCCATCGGTAGTCAGCTTGGAGTCATCGGCGACGATCGGTAGCGAAACTGTTTTTTTGGCTGGCTTGGTTTTGGCGGCTTCCAGACAAGATTCAAGTGCCGCGGATGCCTCGTCCAGCTTGGTCTCGATCTGAGTTTCCAGTTGAGCGGTTTTTGACTGCTTGGAACTACGGCGTGTCGAGCGCTTTCGGGTCGGCTTTTTTGATTCTTTTGTCGCGACCACTTTGGAATCGTCTGACTGGGGTACCCGCGTATCTTTCGCTGTCGTTGACTTTGTCTTAGCTGTAGCGCTTTTGCGGGTTCGACTGGTTTTTCGAGTACGGCTAGTTTTGCTGGTTTTTTTAGCCATGTTCTGGGGCTTTGTCATTTGCGGTAGAGTTACAGTCGATCCAAGTACTACGATCGAAAGTTTGGATTTCGATCGAGCTATGTTGCAGCGCAAGTACCTTTATCTCTAGGTTGCCCTGGGAACGTTGTCAAAGTTACTGGAGGAGCGTTGTGTCAGTCGCAACGAAAAGTTTTACTGGCAATTTTGCACGAACGACGTATGGCGAAGAAGAAACAAAAGACCGACGACGAAACCGTTGACTTTGAAGAGGCTCTCTTGGAGGTCGAGCAGATCGTTGCGAAACTGGAAAGCGGCGAAGCTGGATTGACCGATTCACTGGGGTTTTATGAAACGGGTATCAAGCGACTGAAGCAGTGCCATGCGCTGCTGCATGATGCTGAGCGGCGAATCACTTTGTTGTCCGGTTTTGATGCTGATGGCAATCCCGTCACGGACGAGTTTCAGGCCGATGATTCGGAGCCAAAGACAGCAAACTCGCGTGCGAAAACCTCTGGCAAAACAGGAGGTAAGCCAAAATCCCGTAAGACCACCCCCAAGGGGGGTTCTGGCAGTGAAGACGCAAGCGTGGACGATTCACCAGGTCTGTTCTAAAATGGCTGATTAGAATCACGTGTTCTGGTTCCGCGATGATAGATTTTTCACACCGTAGATAGTCTGTGTCTCCAACTCCCGAAGCTTCGTCGCCAATCGACCCGGAGTCGTCCGACGTAGACTCCGACGGCACAGATTCCAGCAAGCCAGTTGAAAAGGCGCGATCTGGAATGGACGACTTGCGTCCACAGATTGAAAAAGCACTTTCAGCCGCTTGCGAGTTTGGAGACGGCTGCCCCGAGACGTTGGGTTCGGCGATTCGCTACGCTTTGCTTGCACCCGGTAAGAGGCTTCGTCCCGCGCTGGTGCTAATGGCGGCGGAAGCCTGTGGTGGGGAAATCGATGAGGCGATGCCCGGAGCGGTCGCTGTCGAAATGATCCATGCTTATTCGCTGATCCATGACGACCTACCTGCGATGGACGACGACGACCTGCGTCGTGGCAGGCCAACAGTTCACATTGCTTACGATGAGGCGACGGCGATTTTGGCCGGCGACGCGCTCCAGCCACTGGCCTTTGAGCATCTAAGCCAACGGGTTTCGGATCCAGTTCGCGCCGTTGAAGCGATCAGGATTTTGGCAGCCGCAGCCGGGCCCGAGAGGCTTGTGGGCGGTCAGGCAGACGACTTGGCCGCAGAATCATCAACAAAAAACAAAAATTCTGACTCAGAGCCCGAACTGCTTTGCGATGCAAAGCGTAAAGAGCCGATACGTACCGTTGAGCACTTGGAGTCGATCCATCGTCGCAAAACGGGTGCCCTTTTTACCGCTTCGATCGAAATGGGATCGGTATTGTCGGGGGCCCAGGCAAATGCACGCCAAAGTGTCGTAAGTTACGCCAGTGACCTTGGTTTGGCCTTTCAGGTGGTGG
The DNA here is from genome assembly GCA_964652675.1 of uncultured Pirellulaceae bacterium. Classification (GTDB taxonomy): domain Bacteria; phylum Planctomycetota; class Planctomycetia; order Pirellulales; family Pirellulaceae; genus K23-9. Next base: position 7,051 of record CAZZDZ010000040.1, on the reverse strand, counting down.
ACGACTTACTAGATCATGTTGCGGACGAAAATCGACTTGGCAAACGGGTCGGCAAAGACATTGATCGTGGCAAGCTGACGTACCCTGGTTTGTTGGGAATAGACGGAGCACGGGAGAAAGCAGAACATTTGATCGAATCGGCCATGAGCCACCTTGAGTTATTTGGAGACGCCGCTTGGCGGTTAAGGTGGTTGGCAGAGTATGTTCTCAAGCGAACGCATTAATCTGCAGTTGGATCGCTTGAGGGCAAAAGCATACGTGAGGGGAAACATACGTGAGGGGACGGATTCACGATGGAGACTAAAGGATGCCTGATCTAGACTATGAATCTGATCAAGACGCCGGCCAGGGTGAGGCCAATTCAAACGAAAAGCAACTGGACCAAGAATTGAATACTGATAAACACCCGCTACTGGCTAGCTTAAAAGATGCTCAACCGCTGAAAGACTTTTCGCCCGATCAACTGGAATCAACCGCCAGTGAAATCCGCGATGTCTTGTGCAATTTGTTGGCGACCAGAACGGCTCATTTCGCATCCAACTTGGGTGTGGTCGAACTTTGCTTGGCGCTACACTGCGAGTTCGATTTTCGCCGTGACCGTTTGATTTGGGATACGGGTCACCAAGTCTATCCGCACAAACTGGTAACGGGACGATACGAACAGTTCCCATCGATCCGCACCAGTGGTGGCTTGATGGGTTACCCCAATCCTCACGAGAGCGAATACGATTTGTTCATGACCGGTCATGCGGGCTGTAGCGTCAGCACGGCAGTGGGACTGCGCAGCGGCGATGTATTGCGTGGCGAAGCGGATCGTCGCACGGTTGCCGTGATTGGCGATGGCGCTTTTCCTAGCGGCATTGTCTTTGAAGCGATGAATAACGCGGGTGAATTAAAAGACGATCTGACAATCATCTTGAACGACAACAAGATGTCGATATGCCCCCGCGTCGGATCGGTCGCGAACTACTTGGAACGTTTGCGCGGCAATCCGTTCTACACCGGGCTGAAAAGCGAAGTCGTCAAGTTGCTAGAACGCGTTCCCATGTTTGGCGACCCGGCCGAACGTTTTCTTGCTCAGATGAAAGAGAGCGTCAAAGCAGGGTTGTTGGGCGGAATGCTGTTCGAGGAGTTGGATATTCACTATGTCGGCCCCATCGACGGTCACGATATCGCACTGATGCGAAAATACTTGGCGATGGTCCGCGAGATGAAGGGCCCCGTTCTGCTGCACGTTGTGACTGAAAAAGGTCACGGCTATAAACCGGCTGCGGCCGACCCCGTTTTCTTTCACACTCCGCCTGCGTTCGAGGAAAAGGAAGGCAAGCCAGTTCACCAGACAAGCGATGGACTGCCACCTTTCACACTGCATGCACGCGAAGCAATTCGAACGGAGATGGCGGATAAACGCGTTACCGTGATCACCGCGGCGATGTGCCAAGGAACCAAGCTGGAACCAGTACGTGAACAGTTCCCCGAGCAGTTCTTTGATGTTGGTATTTGCGAATCGCACGCGGTCGCTTTCGCAGCAGGCCAGTGCAAAACAGGTTTGCGACCAATCGTTGACATCTACAGCACGTTCTTGCAGCGCAGTTACGATCAGATTTTCCAAGAAGTTGCCCTCCAGGATTTGCCTGTTGTGTTCATGCTGGATCGGGCCGGATTGACCGGACCGGATGGCCCAACTCACCACGGTTTGTTCGACATTGGGTACATGCGGTTATTCCCGAACATGGTCGTCATGGCGCCCGGTTACGCAGGCGAAGTCGCACCGATGTTGTCGGCTTCGTTGCAACACGATCACCCTTGTTCGATCCGCTACCCCAAAGCATCCGCTTTGCAGTTGGAGCACACGCCAGCTCCGATCGAGATGGGTAAAAGCGAAGTCATCCGCCCCGGTGTCGATGGTACCATCGTCGCGTTCGGTGCAATGTTGGAACAAGCGTTGGCAGCGGCCGATTTGCTTGATGGCGAGTTGGATATTGAGGTCGTCAATGCGAGATTTGTCAAACCAATCGATTCAGAAATGGTGCAGCGGACGCTGACCAACGGACGATTCGTTATCACGCTAGAAGAAGGCGCCAAGATGGGCGGCTTTGGGTCGGCATTCCTGGAGTGCGCAAACGAAAGACGGCTGGATTGTCGCCATCTCACAACGCTTGCCTTGCCCGATGAGTTCATTGAGCACGGCGACCGGAATCAGTTGCTGGATGACCATGGGCTGAGCCCAAATGCCATCGCGCAGAAGTGTCGCGATCTTGCCAGCGTGCAAAGCGTTCCCGTTTAGCTGGGCCGCTAACGCGGGTTGTTTGCATTCAACCCGCTTTGATAGCTGCCTAGAACGATCAAACTTGTCTTGCGACGGATCGGGCATTCTGCGAGTTTCACGGTAAATATTGTTTTTGCCGCGTATGGAGACCGCGATCGTGCACCGAATTTCACTCTTTTGTTTGGCCCTGTTGCTAACCGCACCCTTTGCCAGCGCAGAAGACGGGCAAACCTATTTGCTGCGCTACAAATTAAACTCAGGTGAAAAGATTCACTATGAAGTCACGCATGTAGCGAAAACAAAGACTCGCATAAACGGTACGGAAGACGTATCGAATTCACATACGGTCAGCAAAAGACACTGGGATGTCGGGACTGTTGCGAGCGACGAAATAAAGTTTGACCACATCATTGATTCGGTCGAAATGACTCAGCAGCAAGGTGACGCAGAAGAAGTTCGTTGGAGCAGTGCCAGCGGAGAAGAAGCTCCGGCGATGTTCTCCAAGGTGGCCGAGCGCATCGGTCGCACTTTGTCGACGGTGACTGTCAATCCAATGGGCCAAGAGTCTGACCGCGAGGACCATGGTGGATCGAAAGCGTCTTTGGGAATGGGGTCGTTGACGCTGGCGTTGCCAGAGGCTCCCATCGCGATTGGCACATCATGGGCTGTTCCTCGAGAAATCAAAACCCGCACCGATGATGGGTTGGTCAAACCGATCAAGATTCGTGAGCTTTACACGTTGGAAAAAGTCAAAACTGGCGTGGCGACTTTGTCGATTCGCAGCGAACCACTGACGCCGATCGATGATGCATCGATCAAAGCTCAAGTTGTACAGCAATTAAGTAACGGCGAAATTCGATTCGACATCGACAACGGCCGCATGCTTAGCAAACAGCTTGACTGGGACGAAACCGTTGTCGGATTCCAAGGCCCCACCAGCATGATGGAATACCGATCACGAATGACCGAGCGACTAATCGATGGCGTCCAGCGAACAGCAAAACGCCAGTAACGAGCAATCAGTTAGAGGGGTTGTTGCTCTGGCTTACGCCTGAGCTGCAGCCTTGGGCAGCAAGCCAAGCGATTTGCCAACGCGTTCCAACATATCGCGTTCTTCGGGAGCGACATGGCCGTCTGCCATCGCGATCTCCGACAAATAGACCATGACTTTCTCTTTGGCATCTTGGTCGAGCGAGTCTTTTAGCATGTTCGCAAGGTCTTCCACCGGCGGGAGATCTTTTCCATGTTGAACCACCATCCGCAGAGCCGCTTCGTCAAATTCTCCGAACACTTCATCGCCAGCTTTTTCAGCGGCGACCAATTCGGCTTCGTCAACGACTCCATCCGCCAATATCATGCTGGCGGCCAACGCGTAGCCGACTGATTGGACATCAATGACCGCCGGGCTACCAGGCAAACCGAGTTGCTCAAGTTTCTTAGCAACCGCTTTTTCGTTTTTGCCAACGAAACAACCGCGGACCAGGTTATAGAGAATCATAAACGGATTGATGATCAACGCCGTAATGCTGAACCACCCGATGAACAGCGACAAAAACGCTTCGCCCCAAACTTTTTTGCGAACGCACGACGTGCAACCAATGAACGTCTTGGATCCTATTTGGTATGCGACCAAAAATCCGCGCACGTAGGGTGCCGACGCTGTCGTTTCTAATGATTCGTTATTGCAATAAGGACAAGGGTACCCGCTAACTTCGCTGCTCATTTGGTGTGCGCCTTTTGTGCTACTCTTCAAATTGTCAATCAAAACGAAACACGAAAAATTGTAGCGTCTTAACTGACTACGATGTTGTTGAATCGAACAGAAATGCAGGGCATGTGTTCCGTTTTGCTTTTTCAGCGTTCGCCGTGATCCGGTAACACCAGGAAGACTCGGACATCACATACGTTGGTGCCCGTTGGGCCTGTCATGACTAATCCGCCCGCCGATTCCAACGCGTGGTAGGCGTCGTTGCGACGCAAGTAGTCAGCGCAATCGACCGATTCGTCGACGATTTGGCAATGCGATTGCCAATCCAGAACGCCACCAGCCGCGTCAGTGGGACCATCTTCGCCGTCGGTTCCTCCTGATAAAATCGCAATCCGTTGCCACTGCTGATCAGACAAACCGCTCTCCAGCAATCGCAAGTAAGCGGCTAGCACCAATTGTTGATTTCTGCCTCCATCACCGCGAATATTTGTAGCAACAAGTTTGACAGTGGGCTCTCCACCGGAGACGAAACAGACACCGGATTCATTTTTTGGATCTTCAACCGCGCGGACGATTCGGTCGGCCAGTCGAACACCGACTTCTTCTGCGCTGCCTTCACAAGTTTCGGTGGATTCGCTGTCCACTTGATAGCCCATTTCCGTCGCGCGTGCGGCAGCCGCGTTAACGGCGACGGCATTGTTGCCGATCACAACCGTTGTTGTTGAAGACGGCTTGGATTTGCTCAAGCTTGATTGGCTTGGCTTTGTCAAAACGTCATAAATCCGTGTCGATAGTTTTTGTTCAGGGTCATACTTTGCCAAAACCGCCAAAGCATCTTCGGGTGTGGAGCTGTCCGGTACGGTGGGGCCCGACGCGATCAAATCCAGCGGGTCTCCCAGGACATCCGACAGAACGAGCGTAATCAACTCACCAGCGTTGCACTTCTCCAGCAGCCCGCCGCCTTTGACTTCGCTCAGGTTCTTTCGCACAGTGTTCAGCTCGCCAATATTTGCCCCCGCGCCGCTTAAGAATCGCGTGACTTCTAATTTGTCGTCTAACGTGATGCCCTGGCACGGTGCTGGCATCAAAGCGCTCCCGCCGCCGGAGATCAGAGCGATGCACAAGTCACGTTCGGTTGCTTGGCAGGCCAGTTCGATCATCGCTTTCGTGCCAACCACACCTGCAGTGGTCGGTTCGTTCAGGCCCGCTGGGCGTCCTGGATGAACGGTGATGCCATCCAATTCGTCCGAGACGACTGTTCCTTCGGGGACATTGATCCAGCCAACAACCGGTAGTGTTTGGCCCACTTGCTTGACCAATCCTTGCGCCATCGCAGCGGTCGCTTTTCCAGCGCCAATGACGATCAACCTTTCAAATCCTCCGATGTCCCATTCTTGTTTTCGTTGATGACCTTGGTGGTGGCTTTTGATTGTCAACTTTTGATCGGCGAATTCTACGACTTGCTGGACCAACTGCGACGGTCGGACTGCGTCGACTGCTGCGTTAAAAATGGAGATGGCGTGGTCGCGCGGGACAGACATAGCGGCAAATCTGGCAAGAATGCAATTCGAATTGAACAAAAAGGAAAGGTTATTCTCGCAGACAAACGTCCCAGTGGTAGACCTGCTCCAGCGGGCTGTTAAAACCATATCATCATGGTTGATCAAAAAGAGACTCCAGATCGGGACGAGTTGGCTTCAGAGTATTTTGACCTGTTGCCATTCGCTCCGTATCCCGTTCAAGAAGAGGCTTTGCTGGCCTATTTTACGCAAGAACAAGGCGTATTGGTGTGCGCGCCAACCGGAACGGGCAAGACGCTGATAGCCGAAGCCGCTGTGTACGAAGCATTGCGGACGGGCAAACGCATGTATTACACCACGCCGTTGATCGCGCTGACGGATCAGAAGCTGGATGAACTTCGTGACTCCGCTGTCAAATGGGGTTTTTCGGCCGACCAAGTTGGGTTGGTAACTGGGAACCGTACGGTCAACGCCGACGCACCCGTGCTGGTTGTCGTTGCCGAAATTTTGCTAAACCGTTTACTGAATCCAGAAGCATTCGATTTCAACGAAGTTTCCGCAGTGGTGATGGACGAGTTTCATTCATTCAATGATTCTGAACGCGGCATCGTCTGGGAACTGACGCTCGCACTGCTGCCCACGCATGTTCGCACGCTGCTGTTGAGCGCGACGGTCGGCAACGCGTTGCAATTTACGACTTGGTTGTCACGAGCCCATGACCGCAAACTGCAATTGGTATCGGGAACCGAACGCAAAGTCCCGCTGCAGTATGAATGGGTCGACGATGACATCTTGGGCGACTTTTGTGAAAAGATCGCGGCCGGAGACGACGAAGCGCGACGAACTCCGGCGCTGATGTTCTGTTTCAGCCGTTCACAATGTTGGACAAATGCAGAACTACTGAAAGGAAAAAAGTTAATCGACAAGCCGCGCCAGGCCGAGTTGGCGGAGTACTTGAATGCTGCCGATATGACTCGTGGCGCTGGGCCAAAGCTGAAACAAATTTTGATGCGCGGCGTCGGCGTCCACCACGCAGGCGTCTTGCCCAGATACCGTCGGATGGTCGAAGAACTTTTCCAACGCAAGTTACTAAGCGTCTGCGTTTGTACCGAAACACTGGCGGCCGGGATTAACCTGCCCGCGCGCAGCGTTATCCTACCAAGTCTATTGAAAGGCCCTCGCGACAAGAAAAAGTTGGTCGAAACGGCGAGTGCACAACAGATTTTTGGACGAGCCGGACGCCCGCAGTTCGACGATCGCGGTTATGTGTACGCACTGGCCCACGAAGACGATGTGAAAATCAACCGTTGGCGAGAAAAGTACGACGCGATCCCCGAGGACACCAAAGATCCCGGGCTGATGAAAGCCAAGAAACAACTGAAAAAGAAGATGCCCAAACGGCGGTCGGGCGAATCTTACTGGACCGAGCAACAGTTTGAGCAATTGCACGCAGCGTCGTCGGCGGACTTGGCCAGCCGTGGACGATTGCCGTGGCGTCTGCTGGCATACTTGTTGGGGAAGAACCCCGAAGTACAACCAATTCGCGACTTGGTC
>CAZZDZ010000039.1:14241-25582 GCA_964652675.1 uncultured Pirellulaceae bacterium | reverse complement strand
CGATTGGGAGCCTTTCCGGTCGGGCTACGTCGCTCGGAGATCGACGGCTACTTTGTTAGCCCGACTTTGTGGTATCAATCTCAACTTGAAAAAACGACTTGCGCTGATGCGCAGATGCTATTTCTTGCACGGCGTCGTTCAACATCGGTACACTGAAAACTCCCGTGTTAAAGAGAGTTACGGTCAATGCCCAACATTCTTTCCCAACTGCGTGACCGCTATACCGATTGGCGGTACGGCAGCATTGATATGACTGCTCCGATTGGTAAACGGGGCGAGCAAGCGGCGGCTCGGATGTTGCGCCGAAAAGGTCTTACCGTGATCGCGGAAAGTGAATCCGATCGCGGTGGCGAGATCGACTTAATTGCGATCGACGATCGGCGCAAGATCATTATTTTCATCGAAGTCAAAACACTCTCCACGACCAAACCAGGGCACCCTGCCGACCGTGTAGACGAAGCCAAGCAGCGACGGATCACTCGAGCGGCACTACGGTATCTCAAGCGCAAAAAGCTACTGGGAACCGCCGTGCGTTTTGACGTCGTCGCTGTCTGGTGGCCCAAAGATCATGACGAGCCTCAAAAAATGCAGCACTACGAATCGGCGTTTGACGCCGTCGGTGACTTTCAAATGTACTAGGCCGCCTGCTACCAAGGCACATGCACCGGTCGGAAGCCGACCCAAGTGATTGCGAGGCTAAGTTGGCTATTAAATTCGCAGCCATGCCTGATTTTTGCGCACCCGATTTGCCTGGATTGCCTATTTGCTTGATTTGTAGCGGCGCAGCAGCTTTGGAACACAGTTTGCATAAAAGGTTCGATTGAGAAAACTTCTCTTTACAGTTCATCCAAACAATGGCATTCGTGATGACGACTACTGAACCAAAAATGTTGAACCCGACTTCGCTTTGTGCATCCGCCGAACGCTTGTTGCGTCAATCTGCGTACAGCCAATTGCATCGAATCAAGTGTGAATTGATTGATCGTGTCCTGTTCTTGCGTGGTCAAGTGACCAGCTTTCACCTCAAGCAGATCGCGCAGCAATCGGTTGGCAGGCTAGAAGGCATCGATCGTATCTACAATTTCGTAGAAGTCGTGGCGGAACGAAGCGATGAAAGTTGAAGGTGCGGCTGTTGTTCAGTCCTGTCCGTCGTGTGGCCGGCCGATGTTGGTTCAGCTGGAGTATTTGAATCAAAAAGTTCAATGCGGCCACTGTGGTTGTGGCTGTTTCGTGGGGAACGGGCAAACCGCATCGAGAACATTTAAGCGTCAGTCGATCCAAGCTCGACGCAGCGCCAAGTAGCGAGTTTGCCGTTTGATGCTGTAATTGGCGTTGGAGAACGGATTACCGATAGCCACTAGCGGGGGTTCCGTTGAAGCGAAACGTTGACAACCATTGGATCTAGCATTAACTTTAGACTTGTTGTCTATGCTGGTTGTCGAGGTGAATCATGAAAACGTTTTGGTGTTTAACGATTGCTTTTTTTCTGGCTGGTAGTGCGGTTGCCCAAGAGTCGGGGCAGGCCGATTCTGCGGTTGCCGAAGAGCGAAAAGAAGCGATGGAGGCGTTTCGCGTTGCGGCGGCCGAGTACAAAATTCAGCGGTCCGGTGAGGACGAGTTGTTTAAGTTGAACGAGAAACCGATTTTGCATTGGACAAATCCGGCCAGGCAAAATGAAAACGGTGCCGTCTATCTTTGGATGCGAAGTGGTAGGCCAGAAGTGATCGGTTGTTGTTTTACTTACGTTAACGAGGGTGAAGTTTTTGACCGACAGGAGTTTCATTCTTTGTCGACCGTTGCGATCGAAGCGGAAGTGGCTGGAAAGAATGTTTGGCGCACTCCGGCGGGGTTGAAATTTAAACCGATACCAGATGCACCCGTTCCCGGAGAGAGTTTTCATCGCCAAAAATTGCAAATGCGACAGCTATCACGATTGTTTTCCGGCGACATGGAAGACGAACTGGCTGGCCCCGTCAAGCTTCGATTGATCCCAGCACCGCTGACGTTGTACCAACCCAAGAATCACGTTTGCAAAGCCGGCGCGATTTATTCGCTTGCCTATGGAACGGATCCAGAGATATTGGTGATCATCGAATGTCGTGACGACAAAGGCGACGGAAATCCGACTTGGCAATACGCTTTGGCGCGGTATCACTACAATGCGTTAACAGCAAGTTTGAACGGCAAACAGATTTGGTCTGTCGATGCGGAGCACGAACACAAAACCAATCATCGTTCCGCCAATACGCTCGGCAATCGACCGTACATGGCGTACTACCCGGATTGATTTTTGCGGCCAGTTGGTGTGATCAGTCAACATGTGGGCGACGAACCCACATCGTGTCTTGGGGACCGACTAAAATCGCAGGCATGAATCATTCGCCCAAAGATCTGCCGTCACGTCGCCTGTTTTTCAATCACTTGGCAACTGGTGTATCTGTTGCTGCGGCGACGCGACTTACGGCCCAAGTTAGTGCGCAAGATCCGCTTTCGCGCAAACGTATCTACATCGCCGCCGACGACCACACGGATTATATGTGGACGGCCGATGAAGCGGCTTATCGCCAAGCGTTTTTGAAAATGTTGGATCACTATTTGGATCTTGCCGATCAAACCGACAACGAACCGGGCGACTATCAGAGTCGGTGGAACTGCGATGGGCTGCTTTGGTTTCGCGAGTTTCAGCAGAACCGAGATGAAAACGAAGTTGCCCGTTTGGTCCGTCGTATCAAGAGTGGACACATTTCAGTTCCGATGACGGTGTTGGTTTCGTGCTACGGCGGCGCGCCGACCGAAGCCGTTTTGCGCGGACTTTATTATGGCGGACAAGTCGAACGCAAATATGGTTTGCGGCTGCGGATGGCCGTGTCGATGGAAAATCAAACGTTGCCGTACGGTTTGGGGATGCTTTGGGCTGGCAGTGGCGTGCGGTATTCGTGGAAAGGAATCTGTAGCTGCGCGACAAAGATCCAATCGCCGGGCAATCGCGAGCACGATGTTTATTGGTGGGTTGGTCCAGACGGCAGCCGAATCTTGATGAAGTGGTATTCGCTGGGGCCGAAGCTGCGAAACGGCATGTATCCCAACGAAGGCCCCGGTGGATACGCAGAAGCTCGCGATCCGCGTCTGGCGATCGAGTACGTCGACACGAACCCTGATTTTCGGCGCCGAAATCCTCATTCGGTAATCGGATTGTTTGGGCAAGGTTGGGATGATCTTGTCACACGAACGCCGCTGGGTAATTCGCAACGCAGTTTTCCGGTGGTGGCAAAAGCGACTACCAATGCGAATCGTCGAGTGATTGTCAGCGACGAAAACGATTACTTTGTCGACATGGAAAAGACGCACGGCAAAGATCTGCCCGAAGTCAAAGCGGCATACGGCAACGAATGGGAAATTTATAGTGCGTCGCTGGCGGAAGTTTCTGCGAGTGTGAAGCGGGCGACTGAAAAGTTGCGCGCCGCCGAAGCGATGGCGGCGATCGTGGCAAAACAAAAACCACAGTTTGCGGCGGATTTGAATGCGATGCGCGATCAAGCTTGGATTGCGTACGGTTTGTATTGGGAGCACGATTGGACGGCCGATGGACCAATCTCTCGGACCCGACGCGCCAACTGGCAACGAAAAATTGCCAAGCAAATCACGGACTATGTTGACGCACTGCACAGGCGCGCGGTCGACGAACTTGGGAAGTTGATCAATGCAACCGATTCAGATCTTGTGTTCGTTTTCAATCCGCTTGGCTGGAAGCGAACGGATGTCGCAAGTTTCAAAACGTTCAGCGTCGAAGACTTGGAAGCGGTCGATGTGGTGACGGGCGAAGCGGTAGCGTCGCAAATCGTTCGACGTGAACGCAGGAACTACTTGCAATTTTTGGCCAAAGACATTCCGGCGTGTGGCTACAAGGTCTTTCGGCTTCGACCACGAACCGAACCGGCATCGAAGCCGACGATTACATTTTCGAACGAGGGAGATTTGGTTTCCCCAACGCATCAGTTGCGTGTTCGGGCGGATGGGGGAATTGATTCGTGGAAGTGCATGTCGCTGGGCAAAGAAGTGGTCGGGTCGGCGCAAGTCGCCAATCGGATTGACGGCGGGGCAGGGAAGAGGAGTGTCGAATTTTCGGGGCCTATTTCAACGACCATACGCGTGGACGTTGGCGGGCCGCTCGCGCGGACGACTCGAATCACGTTGTACGAGGGAATCGATCGGATCGATATTGAAAACATCATCACTCAAAATTTTGGTGACGTGCGGAGCTGGCGGTTCGATTTTCAATTCGACAACCCGAAGACGTTTCACGAAGAAGTCGGCGCGATACTCGATGCGGCTTTTCAGCGAGACGGGGGTGACTACGCCGATCGACTTTCGCGTACCGATTGGTTGACGCTGAATCACTTCGCCGCGATACACGACGATGAGACGACGGTCACGTTGTCGGCCAGCGACTGTCAGTTTTTTCATCTTGGTGAAAACACATCGGATTCGATGGACAGTCGTTCCAGTACGATCCATGTTTTGGCGGGTGGGCAAGTTGATGGAAACAAACTTGGGATTCAGAGCCAAGGCGGCGACAATCGATTCCTGCAGCGGTTCTCGCTTCGTTGCGATAAATATCTTGGCGAGAAATCTCGCGGTGATGCGATGAGAAGTTCTTTGGAGCACCAGAATCCACTGGTGACTGGTCGCGTCACCGGCGGCGTATCTAGCCAGGGACCGTTACCAACGGATACGTTTTCGCTGATCGACATCCAAAGCGACGATGTGATTGTCTGGGGCGTGAAACCTGCCGAAGAGGGGATCGAGCAGGGATTGGTCGTTCGGCTATGGAATTTGGCGGCAAGTCCCAGCAAATATGCCTTGGGTTTGAACGCCAATGGCAATTCATCAGAGGGGCGATTGCTGCATCGATGCATTGGCACGACCCACGTCGAGACGGACGAAAACGCCTTGGAAGTCACAGATGGGGTCGTAAACGAGACCATTTTGCCCCGATCGATCAGAACTGTTAAGTGTTTTTAGGGGTTTGAACGACTAGATTGCCGGGACGTTTGCGAATTTTGCCTAACAAATTCGTGGTCGAAACGTTCTGATTGATAAGGAAATTCGGGCGTTCAGTTCACCGTAAATAGATTACGGGTAATAAATACAGCGCCTGAAAAGAATTGGCTTCTAGCCTGAAATTGGGCCAGTTGGAAGTTTGACCCGTCATCGGAGCCCGATTAAGGTTATACTTTTCAGTTAAGACAATGTGTCTTATATTGCCGGTGCACCGCGCGACTTCGATAGGGCAACTACACTGTTGATTCAGTAAGACAGGACTGGGGGCAGGGCTGAACAATAGTGAAGTCGCTTTTGGGCGATTGGAAAGTCGTTCGACCTGGTTTGTATTTGACGCCGCATTATGCGGGACCATTTTTTCACGACGCGATTTATGACGAATCGCAGCTAATATCACCTGAGCAAACAACATGAGCCAAGCGGCAGCTGGAGAGAACCAGCTTTCTGAGACCCAGCGTCTGAACGAAGATGATGTTCAAGCAATCGACCGACTACGAGACGCGTATCAGCGACTGAGAACCGAGTTGGCCAAAGTCATCGTGGGGCAACAAGACACGATCGAGCAATTAGCGATTTGCTTGTTCGCGCGACGACACGCACTGTTGATGGGTGTGCCCGGATTGGCAAAGACATTGTTGGTTAGCAAGTTGGCGGAAACGCTTTCGCTGAACTTCAACCGAATCCAGTTCACACCCGACTTGATGCCGATGGACATCACGGGAACGGACATCTTGAAGGACACCGAATCGGGTGGCCGCGAATTCCAGTTTGTCAAAGGCCCGGTGTTTGCAAACATCGTGTTGGCCGACGAGATCAACCGAGCCCCGCCCAAGACGCAGGCTGCGATGTTGGAAGCGATGCAGGAACAGAACGTGACGGTGTTGGGCAAAGAGTTCCGTCTGGAATCGCCGTTCATGGTTCTTGCGACGCAGAACCCTGTCGAACAAGAAGGCACGTACCCGTTGCCCGAGGCTCAGTTGGACCGATTCATGTCGTTGATCGAATTGGATTATCCAAACGAAGAAGAAGAGATCCAGATCGCGCGTACCACGACTGGTGGTGAATTGCCGACTTTGGATTCGTTGATGACGGCCGAAGAAATCATTTCGCATCAAGACTTGGTTCGCCGCGTTCCTGTTCCCGACCACATTTACACTTACGCGGCACGATTGGTTCGCAAGACACGACCGGGTGGCGAAACGGCACCGGATTGGTTGATGCCGTTGGTGTCTTGGGGTGCTGGGCCACGAGCGGTTCAGAACTTGATTTTAGGTGCCAAGAGTCGGGCAGCGCTAGAGGGCAGTTACATGGTTCGCTTGGAAGACGTTCAGCACGTTGCACCAGCCGTTCTGACACACCGCCTGATTACGACATTTGCGGCGCAAGCCGAAAAGGTGTCTTCGCGCGATATCGTCAAACGGTTGATCGACGAGACGCAAGAATAGTTTTGACTGTTTGAGATTTCAGATTTGAAATTTCAAACGCACATTCTTTGCGTGAAAACGTGATCGTTTGCAACGACGCCACGCAAGAAATCTAGTCCAGATACCAGTACAACTGCACCGCTTACCTGTTCATGAGCACCGAACGATCTCAGCGAGATTTTCTTGATCCCAAGATCATTGCGCGCTTAGGTGCGCTGCCCTTGATGTCGCGGCGGCCCATGTTGGGAAGCGTTTCGGGGCGACACGCTAGTCCTCACCGCGGTGCCAGTGTCGAATTCGCCGAGTACCGAAAGTATGTTCCCGGTGACGATCTACGACGTTTGGATTGGCGAGCCTACGGGCGAACGGATCGGTTCTACGTCAAAGAGTTCGAGGCCGATACCAACTTGCGGATGGTCTTGGTTGTCGACACCAGCGGGTCGATGGATTTTGGCAGTGTCGGGATGACCAAACTGGATTACGCACGTCGATTGGCCGCCACGCTCAGTTACGTTGCCATTCAGCAAGGCGATGCGGTGGGAATCGCGTGCGTGGCCGATGGCATCATCACGAATATTCCCGCCAAGCGAAGTCCTGCGCACTTGACGGCGCTGATGGATACTTTGGAAGACGCCAAGCCGCAGGGCGAAACGGATTTGGAATCGGTCTTGCACGAATTGGCTGAAACGGTTCGCCAACGGGCACAGATTGTGATTTTGTCCGACATGTTCATTGAACCGCCCGCGATGCGAGACTGTTTTGAACACTTGCGATTTCGCAAACATGATGTGTCGTTGTTTCACTTGTTGGATCCCGAGGAAATCGGTTTCGAGTTTCAGCGACCCACGCGTTTCTTGGACATGGAAGGTGGCACCGCGATCTTCGTCGAACCCAATGAGATCGCTGATCGTTATCACCAAGCGTTGCAGGGTTATTTGACTGAAGTCAAGAAAGTAGTCTTGGAGACGGGTGTCGATTATCGACGTGTGATCATTGACCAGTCGTACGAACAAGAGTTGTCAGAGTTCTTGGTGCAGCGTGCCAGTCAGCGAGGTGCACGATGAGTTTTCTGCAACCTTGGATGTTGTTGGCCCTGCCGTTGATCGCGTTGCCGATCATCATTCACTTGATCAATCAGTGGCGTTACCAGACCAAGCAGTGGGGCGCGATGATGTTCCTGCTGAAGGCCAACCAGATGGCGCGCGGCTATGCCAAGTTGCGACAGTGGTTGATCCTTGCCGCACGAACATTGGTGGTCGCCGGATTGATCTTTGCCATCGCGCGGCCGTTGGCCAGCGGATTGCTTGGTTGGACCGGCGGCGGTCGCGCCGACACGACGATTTTGTTATTGGATCGTTCGCCAAGCATGCAGCAGGTTGGCGAAGCCGGTGTGAGTAAATTGGATACGGGCCGACGTCAAATCGCCGAAACGCTCCGAACGCTTGGTTCGACCCGCTGGGTTTTGATCGACAGTACTTCTGCCGAAGCACAATCGTTTGATTCGATCGATGCACTGGCGGATTCGCCTGGCATGCGGGGAGCGAGCGGCACGGCCGATATTCCAGGTATGTTGCAAACCACCGTCGATTACTTGAAAAACAATCAACCCGGTGCGACGGAAGTTTGGTTGTGCAGCGATTTGCGTTCGCCGGATTGGAACGCCGATAGCGGCAATTGGCCAGCGATACGCGAAGCATTCAGTTCGCTGCCACAGTCGGTGCGTTTTCATCTTTTGGCTTACCCCGAAACGACTTCGTCGAACGTATCGATCCGCGTCAGTGACGTTCGCCGGGATAAAGGCCCCGATGGGAACGCGGTTTTCTTGTCGATGCGACTTTCGCGAAGTGAAGAATCCGAAGCGGCCAAGACGATCCCGGTGGAAATCGAAATCGATGGAGCAAGGACGACTTTGGAAGTCGAACTTTCTGGCAAACAAGTTGAATTGAAAGATCATCGAGTCGCTTTGGCGGGCAACCAACAGCGTGGTTGGGGACGCGTGTCGATTCCTTCGGACGCAAACGATGCCGACAACGAATTTTACTTTGTGTTCGATGATCCACCCCAACGCCGAATCGTTTTGGTCGGCGACGACCAGAATAAAACACGAGCCTTGGAGATAGCGGCCAAGGTCTCACCCGACGGCAAGGCGAGTGCCAACGTTGAATTTGTCACACCCGGTCAATTGGATTCACTGGTGTTGGACGATGCGTCGCTGTTGATCTGGCAAACAGATCTTCCCGACAGCAAAACGGCGGGTGCGGTGAAGAACTATGTCAACGACGGTGGCCAAGTCATTTTCTTTCCCCCGGATGGATTGGTTGGCGGGATAAAGTCTCAAGGTGAATTCTTGGGATGCAGTTGGCAGGCTTGGGAGATGGCCAAAGACAACCAGAAAGTCATGGTCGAAAATTGGCGAGGCGATCAAGACCTGTTGGCCGCCACCAATAGCGGGACGGGATTGCCCGTTGGCCAATTGGAAATCAAGGGATACGCAAAACTTGATGGTGAAGTCAGCCAGTTGGCGACGCTGACCGGCGGTGAACCGTTGTTGGCCCGCGTGGCGACAGACAAAGGCGGTGTTTATTTCTGCACTGCGTCCACATCCAGCGACCAATCGACGTTCGCCAGTAACGGAATCGTGTTGTACGTGTTCGTCCAGCGAGCGATCTCGCAAGGCTTGTCCGCACTCGGTCAAACGACTCAACGAATCGCCGGCATGGTCAGCGAACCGACCGATTTGTGGCGACAGATCGCTGGCCCAACCGAAACACTCAGCAGCGAGTACGGCCATCAAAGCGGCATCTACAAAATTGGCGAAGACGAAGAGGCACAGTGGTTAGCTGTCAATCGAAGCGAAAAAGAAGACCAGCGTGACACCATCGAAGAAGCCCAGTTGAGCGGATTGTTTGCGGGGTTGGATTTTTCACGCGTCGATGATTCGGCTGGCAGTTTGTCCGGCATCGTCCGCGAAATTTGGCGGATATTCTTGTTGCTAATGATTGCGGCAATGTTATTAGAAGCGTTGTTGTGTATCCCCAGACGCAACGCCGCGCGTCGGTCGTCGCAATCGGTGGCAAGTGGTTTCAATAAACCGGAACCCCAGCCGACGGGAGAAGCCGCATGATTCAGGCATTTTTGGCACAGGCCACATCGCAAGCGGGATCGACTCGCAGCAGTTTTTCGATGCAGGCCAACGGTTTCACAATCTTTATCTCGATTGCCGCGATCATCGCCGTGTGCGTGTTGGCATGGATGGCATGGCGTAAGAGCGGGTTCAAACAATCGATCGGGTTGTTGGAACTGTTGCGAGTCGCTTTGGTTTGTTTGGCAGTGTTTCTGTTGAATCAGCCCGAGACGATTCAGCAGTTTGTTCCCAGCACGAAACCAACCGTTGTGATACTTGGCGATCAATCACTCAGTATGTCCACGCGTGATGTTGGATTGAACGCGTCCGGCCGAACGGTTTTGAAGACACGACAAGAATCGATCGCGCCATTGATGGCCGAAGAAACGTGGGCAGAGTTGAAAGACAAACTGAATGTCGTCATCGCGCCGTTTTCCACTGGCGAGGATAGCGATCGCAGCGACCTGCATGAGGCCTTGGCCAGTGCTCGTAAAGAGCATCCGAATTTGCGGACTGTTTTGTTGGCGTCCGATGGTGATTGGAATGTCGGCCAGCCGCCGGTAGAGATGGCGATGCGAATGCGGTTACAGCAGATTCCTATTTATGGAGTGTCGGTCGGCGAATCGTCACGATTGCCGGATATCGATTTGCTCAGTTTCGATGTGCCATCGTTCGGTGTGGTTGGAAAGACCGTGCGAATTCCGTTCACGATCGAAAGTTCGTTACCACGCGACCACGCCGCGATCGTGACAATGGAGTCGTCCGACGGCAGCAAGGTCACCAGCGAAGTGCGAATCACAGCGATGGGACGTACGACCGATGCGGTGATGTGGAAACCGGAAAACACAGGTGACTACACGCTGACGTTGTCGGTGCCATCGCACGGCGAAGAACGTAACTTTGAGAATAACGTTAAGACGACGCCGATTGCGGTTCGCGAAGAGAAATTGAAGGTGTTGGTTGTCGAAACGTTGCCGCGTTGGGAATACCGATACTTGCGAAACGCATTGTCGCGCGACCCGGGCGTCGAAGTGTCTTGTTTGTTGTTCCACCCAGGATTGAGCAAAGTGGGTGGCGGCAATCGGGATTACATTCAGTCGTTCCCCGAAGAACTAGAGGACTTGGCGAAGTATGACGTCGTGTTCTTGGGTGACGTCGGCGTGGACGATGATCAATTGACCGAAGAGCAATGTCGATTGCTGAAAGGTCTGGTTGAACAGCAGGCCAGTGGGTTGGTGTTCATGCCCGGATGGCAAGGCAACGCAATGTCACTTGCGGATACGCCGTTGGATGATCTGTTGCCGGTTGTGTTCGATCGCGCCCAAGTCAACGGTTGGGGTTCGCGTCAGCCCAGTCACTTTGCGTTGACGGAACTGGGGCGGCGCAGTTTGCTGACTAAGTTGGCGGACACGCAAGACGACAACATGCAAGTTTGGGAAAACTTGCCAGGGTTTCAGTGGCACGCTCCCGTCACCCGCGCCAAAGCGGGTACCGACGTGTTGGCCGTCCACCAGGAAGCTTCCAATGAATACGGTCGCATGCCTTTGTTGGTAACGCGAACGTTTGGTGCCGGGAAAGTTTTGTTTATGGGGACCGATGGTGCGTGGCGATGGCGACGTGGTGTCGAAGACAAATACCATTATCGATTTTGGGGACAAGTCGTCCGCTGGATGGCTTATCAGCGAAACATGGCCAAAGGTGAATCGATGCGTCTGTATTATTCGCCGGAGCA
>CAZZDZ010000039.1:6374-14141 GCA_964652675.1 uncultured Pirellulaceae bacterium | reverse complement strand
GGCGCGATTCTGGAACAAACAGGTAAACCTGCGCGGCCAGAAGTAATCGAAGAGCTAGCAAGGGTCTCACGGGGCCGTGTGCTGAAGAACGCGTCGACCGAAGATATTGTCAAAGCGGTCGGCCAAGTGCCTGAGCCGCCGCGACAGTTGCGACGCGTTCAATTGTGGAGTCACCCACTGGTGGCATTGTTAATGATCGGCCTCCTAGGTCTTTTCTGGACTGGCAGAAAAATGGTGGGGCTGATCTG
This sequence comes from uncultured Pirellulaceae bacterium, assembly GCA_964652675.1. GTDB lineage: Bacteria > Planctomycetota > Planctomycetia > Pirellulales > Pirellulaceae > K23-9. The sequence continues at coordinate 13,893 of CAZZDZ010000039.1, read as the reverse complement.
ATGAATCCGTTAAGATTTTCATGCACGTTAGGCGCGGATTTACGTCCGTTTCTGCAAATTCAAATCACTCCCAAGCAACGGGCGAACGTCCGTTCGAAGAGGTAACGAAAACCATGAGTGTTGCATCACCTGATCGCAATCCCGATTTGCTGAAAGTACCGGATAGCTTGAAAGAGCAGCTGTCTAGTTTTCGCGGCAAGGTTTGGACCACGAAGATGGCCGAAGCGCTCGCGCTTGCGGCGGTCGCTGTCTTGCTTGCGTTCTTGACCGTTTTTGTGATCGACCGATTTGTCGACACGCCACAATCCGTTCGAGCGGGCATCTTTTTTGCCATGCTGGCGGTTTGGATGGTGGTGCCGTGGGCATTGCACCGTTGGGTTTGGAAGAACCGAACGCTGGACCAGCTCGCACGACTGCTGCGTGTTCGCGAACCGAACATTGGCGACCAGTTGTTGGGCGTGATCGAATTGGCCGACAGCGAAACCGAACAAGCTCGTTCACGCAAACTTTGCGAAGCGGCAATCGAACAGGTGGCCGACTCTGCCAAGAAACGTGACTTGAACAAGGCGGCTCCCCAATCGCGAGTCAAACTTTGGAGCACCGTTTTGGCGATCGCCGGCGCGATCGCAATCGTATTGGGCATCTTCGCTGGCCCGGCAGCCAAGAACGCTTTGGCACGAATGATCGCACCGTGGTCCGACACGCCTCGATACACGTTTACGGCAGTTAACGATTTGCCCGACACGATGGTTGTGCCTCATGGCGAGAACGTCACTTGGACCGTTTCGCTAGCCGATACAAGCCGATGGCATCCCGAGACTGCATCGATCGAATTGCCCGGTATGTTGCCGACCGTTGTTTCGATCTCTGATGACAAGTACGAATTTGAACTTCCGCCTCGCACGGCACCCACCGACATGATGGTTCGCGTTGGCGACTTTTACCAAAGCGTCACGTTGGATCCAAAGATTCGTCCCGAGTTGATCGCCGCCGATGCGATGGTCGAACTGCCAGAGTATTTGCAGATCCCAGGGAAAGTCCGACGCGACGTTCGCAGCGGAACCCTAAGTGTTGTCGAAGGCAGCACGGCAAGTGTCGCTGCGACGGCGTCACGTGAGTTGGATTCTGCGTCGATCAATGGAGAATCTGTGGCAGTCGATGTCGCCGATTTTGCTTCCAGCACAATTGACATCAAGCGGCCAGCAGAAGTAGTCGCAGCGGAGCAAGCTAACTTGGAAAGCCAGCTCACCGAAGACGACGAAGGTTATATCGCCGAAGACGCCGAGTACTCCGAGGACGATGTTGTTTTCGTCGCGGTACCCGAACCCGTCGACGAAAAAATGTTGTTGGATTGGAAAGATCTTCACGGCTTGGCGGGGCGGGAACCTTTTGAATTATCGATTCGACCATTGGCCGACGAATCTCCAAGCGTTGTCACGCAAGATTTGCCGCGACAAGCAGTGCTGTTGGATAGCGAACAGTTGAATTTCCGAGCTTTGTCGGCCGACGATTTCGGCGTCAAACGAATAGGGATGAGCTGGAAAGGACTGGACGACAAATTGACCAAGCCTGCCAAAGGCGAACGAATTCTAAAAAATGGCGGACCCGAAGAGTCTTCGGTGCAAGCCGACGCGACTTTTTCTGCGACGTCTTTTGGCATCGATCCACAACCGATTGAAGTCCGAATGTGGGTCGAAGATTACTTGCCTGGCCGCGAAAGAGTTTATTCGGCACCGCACATTTTCTTTGTGCTGACCCCCGAAGAGCATGCGATTTGGGTGACCAATCAAATGAGCAAGTGGCACCGAGCCGCGTTGGATGTTCGTGATCGCGAGATGCGATTGTTCGAGCGTAACAAACAACTGCGTGCGATGACGGCAGACCAACTGGCAGACGACGCGATGCGAAACGAGCTCCGCAAACAAGCCGGCGCCGAAGCATCCAATGGACGCCGTTTGTCGAACCTGAACAAGAAAGGCGAGGAATTGATCAAGATGGCTTCTCGCAACCCAGAGATCGGTGTCGGTCACCTGGAACGCTGGGCAGAGATGCAACAAATCTTGAAGGACATTTCGGCCAACCGAATGCCATCGGTTTCCGATTTGTTGAGCAAGGCGTCCACGGACGAAAAAGTCGCACGTGGTCCGTCATCGCCATCGAAGCCAAAGAAGGATGCTCCCAAAGCCGGTCAAAATCGTAACGACAAGATGGCAGCGGGAGATCCCGAAGAAGAAGATCCGGATGCAAAAGAGACTCCGGCGATTCCAAACATCGCCGACGCAGAATCTTCACAGCAACCGCTGGATGACTTGGCAAAGAAGGACGAAAAGCAGCCGCCCAAAAAAGGTGCTCCTCGTTTGACGTTGCCCAGTACTACCATCGCCAGCCCCGGCAAACCAAAAGACAATCCGGAGGAATGCGAAGTTCCCGAGGAGCCGCCGGTCGACGAAGCGATCAAAGAACAAGAGGACTTGTTGGCCGAATTCGAGAAGGTCGCTGATGAACTCAACACGGTTTTGGCCAACTTGGAAGGCAGCACGCTTGTCAAACGGCTCAAGGCTGCCTCTCGCGAGCAGGATCAAGTGGCGGATCGAATCGGTGGCCGAATCGATTCTGTCTTTGGTGCACCCAAACGAGTGCAACCCCAAGACGCCAAGTTGTTGTCCAGCCTGAGCGAAGTCGAAAAGAAAAGCAGTCAGGTGGTGTCGTACATCATGGACGACATGCAAAGTTACTATGAACGACGTCGTATGATTCAGTTCAAAAATGTGTTGGAGGAAATGAAAACCGCCGAGGTGCTCAACGCATTGACGGATCTGGGGGAAAAGATTCCCAAGAAGCAGGGCATGTCGATCGCTCAAGCGGAGTTCTGGTCCGATTCCTTTGACCGATGGGCGGATGACTTAGTCGATCCGATGTGTGGTGGCTCGTGACCGGGCGGCAAATCGGCTGGCAGTTTGCCACCATCCGTCATCTTAGAAGTCCTGAAGATTCTTGAAGGAGAAGTGAACCTACGTGAAGAAACCCGAGTCGCCGAGCAGGCCAAACCGGGAGTCGAAAAAGACGTCCACATGAGCGAAGCGATTCGTTTAAGTGAAGTCCAAGACCTATTGCGTGACCGTACCGACAAAGTCGTCGATCGGATCGAAGAACTACCCGAGCCCGAAGGCTTTGTCAAAGAGATCAATCTGTTGACGAAAGTCGCCAGCGTGATGAAAGAAGCCGTTGATATTTTGGTTTCGCCTAACACAGCCAGCGAAGCGATCGCAGCGGAAACCGAAGCGATTGAATTGTTGCTGCAGTGCAAGCGAATCAATCCCAAAGGCGGTGGAGGCGGCGGAAGCAGTCCCGGCGGCGGAGGCAGTGGTGATACGCAGGATTCGGCACTCGCGCTGATTGGTGCGGGCGTGAACGCAAAAGAGAAGCGTCGTACGACCGAGATCGCACAGAGTACCGGCGAATCAGGACGCAGTTTGCCAGAAGAATACCGTGCGGGATTGGACGAGTATTTCTCCCAAATAGAACGGGAAAATTAATCCATGCGACGACATCGTATTTTACTTCCGCGACGCGGAAATCACGTTTCGAGCCGGCTTGTTAACCCCGGTTTGTTGACGTGTTTTCTGTTGCTCGCTTGCTTCATGATGCCAACAGCCGCAAATGCTCAGGTCGCAGTGGCAGTCGAGGAGGCTGTGGAGGTCGAGGAGGCGGCAGACGATGATGGCGACGAGTGGGCGGTGGACGCGCAGGGTGGATTTCCTGTTGATCGCGAAACCGCAAAGCTGCAAGCGCACCTTGCAGTTCAACGGGCCTTTGTGCGTCGCGTCTGCAAGCTGACAAAACAGCAGGAGAAAAAAGTCAAGTCGATGGACAACAAGTGGCTGACAAAAATCTCCAACGAAAAACAAGTCGTCGGACGCGGAGCGGTTCAGCAACCCGGTTTGATCGGGATGTTCTTTGGCGTGCGGCCACAACAAGCACAGGTTGTCAAAAAGCAAAATGTCAAAAAACGCATCAACGACGAATTGCTTGGCCTGTTAAACGACGATCAGAAAGCGGCATTCGACAAGGAACTGAAAAAACGCAATGAGTTTCGAAGTTCAGCGACTGCAGATGCCTTGATCGAGACGCTTCAGGATCGGCTCGATTTAACCGATGAACAACGGTCCAAAATCAAAGAAAAGCTACTTCCTTGGGTCAAGCGAAATCCAAACCTGATCACGATGTACTACTTCGGCAACGGTCAGTACCCAGAAATCCCGATTCATCTATTGGCTGCATTGACCAACGAACAACGCAAGATTTACCAAGGACTGCAGCGTTACCTCTATACCGACGACAATTTCCATAATGGAAATCAGCCGATCGTGATCAAGGAGTAGTCGTGTTTAGTTTGCGATTGATAATTTGCGCGGCGGTGCTCTCGTGTGGCGTGACAGACGTATCAGCACAGTTTTTTGGTGTGCAGCAGCAACAAGACTGGGTTGCGATGTGGGCATTCAATGGCCGCACGGAAGAGCAGGTTCAGAAACAACTGAAATCAGATTACAAGATGCGGCTGACAATGATCGACCGCATTTGTGACCTGCAAGAGCAACAGACGGCAAAGATGACGACGGCTGGGGAAGCAGATGTTTCAAGGTTCTTTCGAGAAGTTGCAAAGGTTCGAAAAGAGGTCGAAGCGCTTGATATAAAAGGAAACAATAACAACGAAATCAATAAAATTTGGCCGATCGTTACTCCGATTGCTCAGCAGATGCAACAAGGCATTTTTGCCGACAAGTCGCTGTTTCAAAAAGTCATGCGTTCGACGCTCAGCAAAGAGCAACGAGATCTTTACGACGCGGAGTTAGAAAAGAACCGACGCCGTAAATGGAAATCGGTTACGCGGGTCAATTTGGTTGATATCGAAAAATCGATGCCGTTGCTTGGCGACCAACGCGAGAAATTGCTGGAATTGTTGGACGCACAAAGACTCCCCAAAAAGATCAATAAGAGCATGGACGGATATGTCGGCTACTTGAAGCTGCTTAAAGCGAAAAGGCAGGACAAGAATCTTGGCGGCATTTTGGACAAGCAACAAATGGCCGTGATCGACCAATACTGCGATCAATATCGCGGTTGGGAAAACATGATTAAGTAGTGAAGGCACAACGCATGAACCGTTCTCTGATTTTATTGTCGCTGCTGATGTTTGCGTTTTGCGCATTGCCCACGCGCGACGTATCCGCGCAAGGCTTTGCTGCGCCACAAGGCGATGTGGTCGCCCGTGATGTTCGCGAAATGTACGACCGTGGACTGCAGTTTCTATTGAAAACTCAAAGCGATGATGGGACTTGGACGTCTAGCGGCGAACGGGGTGCTGGAACCACTGGACTGGGGTTGTTGGCGTTTTTGGCGTCTGGCGAGGATCCCAATTTTGGTCCTTACAGTAGCGCCATTCGCAAATGTGTGCGACACATTATCAAGTCGCAACCCAAGAGCACCGGATACATGGGGCCAAGTATGTATCACCATGGCTTTGCGCTGCTGGCGCTTTCAGAAGCTTACGGTGCGATGGACGAAACCGATCTTTGGACCGGCAAGACTCACGCAAACCAACGCAGCATCGGCGCAGCACTGGAGTTGGGGGTTCGGTGTGCGGTGACGTCACAAAAGAAGAACCCCTTTGGTGCCTGGCGTTATTCACCCAACACGCGTGATGCCGATACGTCTGTCAGCGGTGCTGTTTTGATGGGTTTGTTGGCAGCTCGCAACGCGGGCATTGAAGTTCCCGATGAATCGATCGACAAAGCGATTAAGTATTTCACCAGCATGACCGGCGGCAATGGCATCGTCGGTTACTCGGGCGGCCTAAGTGGATTTGGCGAATCACTCGCCCGTTCGTCGATCGCGTGTTTGGTGTATGCAATCGCTAAACGCAAAGACTTGAAACAATACAAAGCGGTCGAAAAGTACTTGGTCAACAACCTGAGCGAAGGATCAGGATGGGTTGAATACGCGAGGTACTACCAGGCTCAAGCATTATTCCAGGCAGACATCAAGGCTTGGGAAAAGTGGAACACGGGACTGATCCGAAAACTAAAAGCCATCCAAAGCGGCGATGGTAGTTTTCAGGGGGATTTGGGGCCAGCCAATAGCACTTCGATGGCGCTGCTGGCCCTTGCATTGAACTACAGATTCTTGCCCATTTACGAGCGGTAAAGATGCGAAACAGAACTCTCAACGACCTTGTTCAACTCGCCAAGACAATCGGGCCAATCGCGTGCCTCGTTTTTTTTGCTGGTGTTGCCATTGCCGATGCGCCTCAGTTGCGGATGTGGTTAAAGCAAGGCAGTTTTATCGATGGGCAATTGCAACCTGCGACCAATCCAGGGCATGTCGCAATCAAGAGTCCCCAGTTCACGACGCCGGTCGAGTTTGATATTCGAGCCATACGCAGTGTTGCCGGTGATTATTCACCAGAGGAACCCAACTCGGGTCATGCGTTTTTGTTAGAAGGCGGCACGCGGATCAGTGGCCAGTTAAAACAGTGGGACGCAACATCGCTGGTTGTCGATTCTCAGTCACTTGGGAAGATCACGATACAACGATCAAGACTGCGAGCGGTCGAGGCGATTCGGGATTCCGGAAAACGTTTGTATTCAGGGCCCAAGTCGATTGATGATTGGAAGATTCTTGATGACACGAACAAGTGGCAATTCGCAGCCGGGGCTTTGACGTCGCCTGATAACGAAGCCAAGGCGGCTGGCAAAGTTGACTTGCCAGAGAAATTTCGGCTTTCACTGTCGATGTCCTGGGAGGGTAGGGCGGACTTTGTTTTATCGCTTGGGTGTAAGGAACCGAAAAAGCCCAAGCCAAAACCAGCGCAGAATGTTCCTCGTCGTGTGAGGGCGCAAACGGCCCAAAATACTGCGGCAGTTCGATTGGAAATGTGGGACGCACAGTTGGCCGTGGTTCGTGAAGTCGGCAACTTGGCGGACATCGCTGTGCTGCCGTTGGACGATGGGATTTCCAAGTTTGAATTGGAGTTCTTCGTTGACCAAGTCGCCGGTTTGGTCGCCGTCTATTCGCCACGCGGCAAGATGCTGGAAAAAATCCAAGTCGCCGAAGAAAAGGGAACGGCCAACGCATACGCCTTGTTGGAGAACCATGGCAAAAGTGTTTCGTTGGATGGTTTTGACGTATTCGAATGGGATGGTCACTTGCCGGATTCAACCGAGTTTCCCGATGGCTATGTGCTCAATACAAAAGACGAGGTTGTGCCAGGCAATGTGCAAGGATTCGACGCGGATTCCCAAAAACTGATCGTGGTCGATCAAGACGGCAAAGAATCAGAGTTGGCGCTCAACGAATTGCGACGCATCATTCTGGTCAACACGTCCGAAGCAGATGCGGATGACAAAGAGAGTTCCGCCAAGTCCGGGGCAGGGAAGGGCGAAGCGAAAAAAGATGACGAAGTAGCCAAAGAGGATGGCGACGAAGAGAAGAGCGAAGACAAGGACGACGAGAAGGACGA
>CAZZDZ010000039.1:5090-6274 GCA_964652675.1 uncultured Pirellulaceae bacterium | reverse complement strand
GAGAAGGACGACGACGACAAGGATGGTGAAGAGACAGACAGCGACGAAAAAGACGGCGACGAGAAAGACGGTGACGAAGACGACGAGAAGAATGACGACGGCAAACCTGAATTGAAAGGCCCCCAATTCGTTTCGATTCCGCTGGACGAGCCTCGTCAAGTGGAAATCGAGTTTGCCGATACCAGTCGCTTGGTCGGGTATATCGCCGACACACAGGACGGATCGTTCCAATTCAAAGGCGATGGCATCTTGGGCAGCTTTCAATGTGAGGCAGGCCAGATCGTTGCGATCTCAGGGTCCGCAACACGGTTCAGTGCTGAAAGAAAAGTGCCCGGTACCGAGGGAACGTTAAAGACCGATTTTGTCAGGCTTAGCGGAGGTTTGGTTGACGCCCAGCAGCCCGTCGATGGATCCGTGCTCGTTTGGCATCCTTATGCTGCTCATTCGCCAGCGGCGCTCACGTTGGATTACGGCGGCGAAATTGTGTACAGGGAAAAGAAACGCACCACGCGCGTTCCCGTTGCGGTAGCAGCTCCCGTAAAGCGACAACGCGGTGGTCTTGGCAATTTGATCGGTGGGATTTTCGGTGGTGGCAACGCGGCGGTCGGCGCAGCCAAGAAAGCCAAGCCTGATTTGAAAAAGTTACCCCATTTCGAGATCGTGCTTCGGTCCGGAGATACCGTCAACGGGGCTGTACAATCGGTCGATGAGCGCGGCGTTACGTTTGCCTCCGACGAAACGGAGACAACCTTTGTGCCTCACGACGAGATGGATTCGATCACGCTTGGTCGAACGATCTCACGTCCCGCCTTTGACGACGCGGAATTGAAACGTTTGCTAACCGTGCCTCGTAACAAGAAAAACGATCCACCAACACACTTGTTTGTTTCCACAACTGGTGACTATTTGCGCGGTCGTATGGTGGGCATCAACGCAGAAGTGGTCGGCGTCGAAGTACGTTTGGACGTTCAAGAAATTCCTCGAGAAAATATCGCAAGAGTCATCTGGTTACACGAACGACCGTGGTTGGACGAAAAGGAAAACGCCGGTGATGACGTCAAAGAAGAACCAAAGGTGGCGGCGAACCCCAAAGATGACTCGGTTGATGCGTTCTTGGTACATGCCGTGCGTGACAGCAAGCGTGGCGTGACATTTGCTCCTGAAAAAATGTTAGACGGGACTCT
>CAZZDZ010000039.1:0-4990 GCA_964652675.1 uncultured Pirellulaceae bacterium | reverse complement strand
CCATGCATTGCGACGATGCCCAAAGTAGAAGCGATCGTGCAAGAATTCGATCCACGCGAAGTCGAGTTGGTGGCCGTGAATCTGCAAGACTCCGTTGAACGAGCGAGGCTAGCGCTCAAGCGAATGGAGATCGAACCGACAACAGTGATGGACGTTGATGGAGAAACCGCGCGGTTCTACGACGCCAAAGCGATTCCACAAACGGTGATCGTCGACAAAGAAGGCAAAATCACGCACCTATTCGTAGGCGGCGGTTCAAAGTTCTTGGACCAGTTTTCAGCGGCATTGAAAGAAGTGTTGGCGAAGGAATAGTTTTTATCCTGGCTAGCTCAGCATTGACGTCATGCGCCTACTTGGGAGTTGGTTTTTTGTATTGTTTCGTTTTGTACGTGACTTCTAGTGGATCTGCGGATTTAATTTCCACAGTTGCCTCTCCAGGTTCTGATCCTACAAACGCCTCGCCCGCTTTTGTGTCTAGGCGATAATCAGAATGATGTAGAACAATCGAATGTTTCGTGTTGACGGGAAAACCAGCGACGATTGCCTTGCCATTTTTGACGGGGCATTCGGAGAACGGGAGTTTTGGTTGATCCCGAAGCCAGTCGATTGCCTGTTTCTTATCCAACGGACGAATTTGGTTCTCGATCATCATCATGGTGTTGATAAGAGTACCAAGCAAATTCGCGCCTCCTTTGTAGTATTGTTGATTGGGCGAACTAGTAATTGATCCGCTTTGCAGCGGTTTGCCGTCAGGTGTTGTGATGCTGGCTTCGACGCTGCCAGTTTGTTCCATTTGAAGAATTGGATTGATTTCGTCAGCATTGACATCGAACAGTTGTCCCTTCACGAAAAAGTGGTGTTTGGGGACGGAGGACGAAACCCAGTCGTCACACACCGCGATGATCTGGATTTTTCCACTTCGCGGAACCGATTTCAGCTTGAATGTGCCGTCTGCGGCTATAGTCGTCCATTCGCTCCACGTCAGCGACGGATTGGTTTTGTTCCAAGAGTTCGCGGCGGGTTTAGGAACGGTTGTGGTGATTGCAAATCCGTTTCGAATAGGCCGCGGCACGTTGTCTGATAGAGACCCAACAACCCGTGTACCGGGTTTGATGCGAACGTTGCGAATGCGAACGGCTTGTTCGGGACGAACTCTTAGTGGTAACACGCCGCTGAACAAGGTTACGCCACTGTCTTGTGGCTTCACGATCATGGCTTGCCAATTACCATCACTGGCACTGCCTGTGCGTCGTCCGCCGTTGCCATCGTCGACCCAAAATTCGGGAGCGTAGGGCCCGGCAATCATGACTGCAAAATCATTGACGGGCGATTTGGTTTGATCAACGGCAGAAAGCCGTATCTCGCAACCTCGTTTAAGGGTGACCTCTGCAATCTCAGGCCCCAAATCAAAGTGCACGAGTTTTTGTACAAAGTCGTAGTGGTTGACCGAAAAGGACACCAAGGATGTCGTCATCGGCTTGGGTCGCGAGAATACGTTAGCAGGATACTTAACGACCGCGATGCCTTCTTTGTCGCTGACGACAGGTTTCGGTGGACCGAGCTTTTCTCTGTTCCAGTGGCCGTGTCCATGGCTCTCTTCCATTCGCATCGCATAAACCGTCACGGCTGCGTCGGCAATCGGTTTACCGTCATCGTCCGTCAGATGGACTTTTAACTCGGTGAGTGATTCGACGTCGATGTTTTCATTGACGGGTTCTTTTGTGGCGTCTTTTTGAGCGGTCGAGTCCTCCGCTACAGCCGCACATACGACAACGAGTAGGGCAATTGTCGGGAGAAGTTTTGTGGAGTATCGAAGCATGTACTGGCCTACGTGATTCGAGAAAAGGTTCTTGGAATTCCTAAATCATATCGGATCGTAGGGAGCGTTGGGGAGCGCCTACTGAAAAAGAACATTTACTGCCAATCGACAGATGGTGATCATCAACGCACATGTCCCCAAGAATGCGACCGTGTCGATTGCGAATGTTGCAAACCGGCTTTGCTCGCGAGTCTGTTCGCCTTCGCGGATCCATGTCAGCAGACTCGCAAACGCGACGAATGAAAGAACCGTCGCCAGTAAGGCCGTTCGTATTTTTTTTGTGGGCGACTGAGTTCATGACTTGGTTCGCCCATCAACCACAACCCGAACACGATTGCGATGACCATCGTGAGTGCAAACAAACTACGAAGTGAATACATGATTTCACAAAGGCGAACGGTGGATAGAAAAAAATCACGACTGCTAAACCGATGGGTCGGTCAATCCGTTTTCTTTAAATCCTTTGGTTCGCAGCAAACACGCGTCGCAGTGTCCACATGGCTTCTTGCCGTCGACAGGATCGTAACAAGAAATGGTCAGCGAATAGTCGACTCCCAGCGAGATACCTTTGTCGATAATCTGGGCTTTGGTTAGATCAATCAGCGGCGTATGAATTTTGATCCGATCCGCATCGTCCACCCCAGATTTGGTCGCCAAGTTTGCCATCGCTTCGTAGGCCGCAATGAACTCGGGGCGGCAATCGGGATAGCCACTGTAGTCCAACGCGTTGACGCCGATGAATATGTCGTGGGCGCAAAGGGTTTCGGCCAGTGCCAACGCAAGCGACAAGAACACCGTGTTACGTGCCGGGACGTACGTGACCGGAATCTCGCTACCGATTTCGTCGACCGTATCCGCTTTGGGTACTGATATGGTTGCATCGGTTAGCGCGGATCCGCCGAATTGGGCCAAGTTTATATCGACGATACGATGTGACGCGGCACCAAATTGGCTGGCAAGTTTTGCGGCCAGTTCTAATTCGTATTCGTGTCGCTGGCCGTAGCGAAAACTGATCGCGTGCGACGCAAATCCTGCTTCGTTTGCGATCGCCAAACAGGTGGCGCTATCCAGCCCTCCGGACAGCAAGACAACGGCGGGTCGTGAATCGTTCTTAGTCACGTTTCTTCCAGAGTTTACGTCCGATGGACGGGTTGTAATTGGTCCAATTGCCATCGGCCGACACATCCGATTCGATCACGCTGCGGTAGCTGGTGATTTTCGCGTCCAAGTTATCGATGTGGTGTAGTGCGACGGCTTCCAGCGTGAGCGGTAACTTGGGACTACCAAATTCCAATTGCCCATGATGGCTGACAATCAAGTGTTCCAAATGAAGTCGCAGCTGGGCCGGAAAAGGTTCTCCACTTTTTTCTTCCAGGGCAGAGATTCGATCACCCAGCATTTGCACACCAATCACGATGTGCCCAAGCATCTGGCCGCGATCGGTATACGAGATTTCGCCACCGGACGAGAGTTCTTCGATCTTGCCCAAGTCATGCAGAAAGGCTCCGAACATCAGCAGTTCGGTGTCGATCTCCGGATACCGTGGCCCGATGGCTTGGCACATTTCCATCAAGTCGATGGTGTGTCGCAGTAGACCGCCTGGGTAGGCATGGTGATTGGAAACGGCTGCGGCGGCGACACGCAGTTGGGACATCAGACTTTCGTCACCAAGATAGGTTTCGCCCAGTTCGCGTAAGTGAACGTTGCGAATGCCGGTTAGCAGTTCGCGCAGCCGAGTTTGCAATTTGTCGGCGGATTGTGCGTCAAACCGTTCAAAATCAGCAAGTTCGATTTCGGACGGGTCCATGCGTTCCAGTTTGGAAACGATGACTTGTAGGTTCCCGTTGTGTATTTGGGTACGGCCTCGGCAAAAGATATAGTCGCCGCGGTCAAACGTATCAAACATTGTCTCGTCTGCGTTCCAAAGCATCGCTGCGATCGTCCCGGTGCGATCGGACAGTCGCATCAAGATGTACTTGCCACCTTGTCGGTTGACCCGAAGTTGCTTGTCAGCGGCTTGAAAGGCTTGGTCAACTTGCTGGCCGTCGGTCAAATCCGATATGGGGGTGCGATTCACGTGTGAGCTCAATAGGGATGTTAGCGAAACTCGTCAGGGTTTCGGTTCGTTGATTTAGTCATTTTGTGCGTCGCCAAAGCGATTGCACTGTGCGGTCGAAAGTACTCCAGATCAACCTGAGCACCGAGTGTCCAACTACAATCGGGCTTCGGATCCGGTTCGAGGCAAACGCCAGGATTTTACCGGTTGCTGAGCCAGGGCGGCATGGGGCAGGTATTCCAGGCTGTCGGTTCGTGGCTCAAACGCAAAGAAGATTACGATTCAAAAATAGAGCACTGGAATAGAGCCTTGGCAACAATAGAGCCTGGGCAACGCCGATTGCGAATGACTTTTTGCCGTTTTTCAGCTATTCTGATACGCGTTGTAACTCTTCTCGTCGCAAAGTCTGGTTTCTAACGCCTCGTATGTCTGCTGATTCGCCTGACTCCACCCCGAATTCCTCGGTCAATTTGGTTCGGTCATCCCATTCGTGGACCGAAGCTGACAGTGCCGCAGGTTTTGTGCTGAGGTATTTGTCACCGATGCGTCGACAGCTTACCAGTCTGATGGGGTCGAAGCCCGAAGCAGACGCGGCGCTGAAAATCCTGTTGTCTCATTTGGTGCAAGCCGGATTTGGCGAGCACAAGCGCGGGCGGTTGAGAGATTTTTTGGTGCGGGGAATTCGGTCGTGTGCTAAAGCCAGGATTGCCGAGCTACCAGAGGATAAAAGACAAGGCATTTCGTTGGAGTCCGTCACGTTGGAGTCAAAGGAGTGGATTACGGTTTGGCGCGATTGCTTGCTAGAGCGAGCATGGCGGTCGTTGGAACGGCACGAACATTCCAATCCTGATTCTCCCGTCTACTCGGTTTTGAATTCTGCGACAGCCGACACGTCAGCGACGTCGGAGGCATTGGCGTCAAAAATAAACGATGAGTATGGGATCGAATTGGATGCGGCCAAAGTGGATCAAACGTTGCCAGCCGCACGGGCCATGTTTGCACAACTGATCGCTGACGAAGTGGTGGAGACGCTCGAAAGTCCGAGCAAAGGGGATGTGAAAGAAGAGATCAAAGCGCTCGGGATGGCCCAAGCGTTCAGTGGGCTGACTGTTTAG
>CAZZDZ010000038.1:0-25695 GCA_964652675.1 uncultured Pirellulaceae bacterium | reverse complement strand
ATCTGCAGACGCTGCTGCGTATGTATGACGCGACCAGCGATGTGGCGATTCTGTTTGATGAACGTGACCAGATGAGGTACGTCGTGACGCGGCGACAATTACTGCAGCCGCTGGTCAACTAGCACTTTTTGAAATGGGCATGGGTTCGGAATATCAGCACGCAGCGCCAGCAAGTGAATCCTCGGCGCTTACAGGAGATTCACTTGCTCGCGCTGCGTGCTAGTAAAACCTCTAGCTTCAAACTCTTTGGCTAGGATTTGCGCTCGTAGCCCAAGCTGTTGATGACAGCCAACATTTCATCACACGTGATATAGCGACGATGATGTTCCAGCTTGTATTTGTCGATCGCCAGAGCCAGCTCAAGGCCTGCTTCGGAAAGCCCACTGTGGGAACTGCCGAATTGACGACGTTCTCCCGAGTTAGCCTTACGGCCGCTTTCTCGACGGTCAACAAAGTCGCTTGACACAGCCCCTGGGCCAACGACAAACGTTGGATTGGGGGTGAAACTGTTGGATGAAGATAGGTTCTGAGCTGACATACGGTTTCTCGTCATAGAAGTGAAAGCCATCAACGGTTTTACGCTGTCACGTTTAAGTGGGTACCTTTTGCGCATGACCTGGCTCACCGAACCCTACGACATGAATCGCCGGTGAGACGGCTATTCGAGCAACGTTTTTTATTCCTATCACTTTATCGCGCGCCGACAGAATCGTTTTCATCAGCAAGATCGTTGCAATCGTCACTGGATGTTTACCCGAGCGAGTGAATCCTCGGCGCTTGCAGGAGATTCACTTGCTCGCGCTGCGTGCTAGTAAGCTCCTCTAGCTTCACCAATCATGAGTGGTTGGGTTTTCCCGGAGAGCGGTTCTCTCGATTCGTTTGGGATGGTTTTCGATTTGCTCGATCCATCCGCCTTCGCGGACTGCGATTGGGTCCAATTGCATTGCGACTTTGACGCTGTTGCGTGCTTCCTGCAAATCACCTTGGTCCAGGCAAAGAGATGCGATTTGAAGATGCGGATCGGCGTCTTCGGGGTTTTTCGTTGCGGCTCGCGCAAAACAACGACGCGCTTCGATACTCTGGCCGAGTTGGCGCATTGCGATTCCGCGAAGCATTTCGGCTTGCGCCGGAATTTCGATCCCTCCGAGTCCTTCTTGCAGTCGATCAAGCGTTGCCAGCACACGGTCGTATCTGCCTTGGACGCGATAGATCGCTGCCGCTTGGAGCTGCACATCGGGAAAATCAGGTTTGAGTGCCAGTGCCCGATGATAGGCCGCCAGGGCTTTATCGTGATGGCCTTGTGCGTTTAGACAATCGCCTCGCAGCGCCCAGACATCCGCAGAGTCTCGGTCGCCGCTGAGTGCGGACAAGCTGTGTTGGTTGGCTTCAGTGATGCGGCCAACATCCAGATACATTCGCCCGAGACGCTGAACGAATTGCGGATCTCCGGCGCTCAGGCGTGCGGCTTGTTCCATGTGTTTGATAGCCGCATCGCGTTCGCCTCGTTGCCACAGCGATTCCGCCAGACCTTGGTGGGCGCGGTCGTCGTTGCCACTGACCTGCAAGGCATCGTTGAATAGGTTTTCGGCTGCATCCCACTGGCCGCTTAGCATTGCTTGTTGACCCTGTCGGGAGAGTCGTCGAGCGGCGATCGATTGCCGGCTTTCTCCGATTCGACTGATCGCGCGGCAGCCCGTGTCGCTGATCGCCACTACGATCAGTAACAACACGCAAAACGACCGCGAAAGATGACGAAACATGCCTTTTCAATAGCAAATTTTCGCATGCAATGACAATGCGATTGCACGACTCACGGTCCCGTTTTTTAAGCGGATGTGGAGGCAGGTTTGCAGAGCTGGGCTACATGTGATAGCAAGTGAGTTAGATCCGACGAATTAACAACAGCCACGAGAATTCTGTGCCCGCCACTTTTGAATCATTCGGAATCAAATTCCTTTACCCTGACAATTGGACGATCGCTGAACGCGCCGAAGACGAGTCGGACGCGGGAACGACACTAGACCTTCCCAGCGGTGGGTTTCTGTCCATCGAAATGGAAGACGAAGGGCTTAGTGATGATGAAATCATCCAGCAGGTGGCTGATGCGATTCGCGCCGAATACAACGAAGTGGAGATTGACGATATCGAATTACCTGGCGCCAAGGAAGGCGAGCGAGCCGTCGATATGCGGTTCTACTACTTGGATTTGATGGTGGTATCGCGAGTCGTGCTGCTGGACAGCGAGCAAGGAAAGTTGGTGATGCAGGCACAAGCGGAGAGTCGTGACTTTGATAAGAACGAGGCGGTTTTTGCTGCGATCCTGCAACAAATCCGCTGACCGCCGTTAGACCAAGTCTTGCTTGCGTTTCTTTCGTCGACTCTTGGTGCAATCCCGGCAGATGCCTTGAACGATGAAACGGTGCGAAGTGACGCGAAAACCGTTTGATGACGCGACACTGTCACGTAATTGAATCAATTCATCGCTTTGGAATTCAATCAGCTCGCGGCAGACCGTGCAGTACAAGTGGTCGTGCTGGGGATACCCGTAGTCGAAATCGTAAACCGTTCGACCATCCAACTGAAAACACTTTAGCAGGCCGGCGTCGACGAATTCACGAAGCGTTCGGTAGACCGTTGCGGTGCTGACATAGTTGTCTTCGCCTTTACGAGGCAAACGTTCCATCAGTTCGTCGGCATCAAAGTGATCGTGAGCACGAAACACTTCGGCAATCAAGAACTTTCGTTGGCTTGTCTGACGCAAACCGCGCGACTGCAGGTACTCTTCAAACCGTTCTTGCGGTGAGAGAGCGACACTGACGGGTGGAAGCGGCTGAGAACGACCGGAAGACAATTTTGAAATCGATGTTGGAAAAGGTGGAATCAATGAAAAGGCTTGTTACCTGATCCCACCATTCTATCCGAAACAGCAGCCGAGACGAACATCGCCGCCCAAAGGAATCAACCTTTTGGCGGCGAGGGTGTTAGAAGGCGGTGAAACGTTGATATCGGACGCGAAAACGTCCAGCAACCGCACGTTTTGATTGCCTGTCAGCGTCTCTCTGGTCGTGTTTTGACCGGCCTAGCCGACTTGATGTCAGGCGTACTGATCGAGGATACGATCCAGCGCGGCATCGATTTTTTCTGGCGTTTCATAAACACCGTCCGCGATTTGACGTCGGATTTCAGCCACGCGATCGATGCGGATTTCGCCGCCACCAGCGATGGCAGCCGTGTCTTGCATTCGATTCACACCACCGGCAGAAGACAAATCCAATTCATCAGCAGGCTGTGCCGATCGATTGGGTTGAGCTGCTTCGGCAGGCTGTTGCGACTGAGTTCGTTGGACGCCAGCGGTATTTTGAGTCGTGGAGACTCGGTAAGGTCCGTAGATTTGCATATTTCGAAAAGCTCCCAATAGGGACAGGGTATCTTCCAAGTCACACAGCTTAACCCAAAAAAATTGAGGTTAATCCTGGCTGAGAGAATTGGATGCGGTAGCGCAGTAAACTGACCGGGTCGTTCGCATCAAATCATCCTGATTCAATACAACTGGACCATTTCCGTGTCGGTCGTCAGCGCCGCGATCCTTGTCCCAGGATGCAATCCGTAAGCGATAAAGAGACTTTTATCAGCGCAAGCGGACGGAAACATTATGTTTATCGGCCACCGGAGCACGAGACTTCAGTCGAATGTCGCTAAAACGGAACGCAGTGCAAGAGATTCGGATCGACGCGAAAGTAGCAGACGTGTGAAACAGGTCGCAAGGGTGATTCGAGAGGCAGTAAACCGTACGGATAAAGCCGCTTTAACGGCCGTTTGCGTCGACTTTGCTAGCGACCAGCCAACGCGTGACCAAAAAACAAACGAGGCAATCAGTAACCAGGGCAATCAGTAAACGGGCAACCGACCGAGGCTAGAACCGAAACCGAAGTCCAAAGATGGTTCCATCAAGGTCGGCTCCACCGATGTCGTAGTAGTTGTAGCCTGCGAACAATTCGGTCGCGCCGATCTGGTAGCCAACCGAAACTTGACCGTGAAAGAAGTCTGAATCTCCCAGCGTGCCGGTATCAACCTCACCAGTCAGGATCAGCGCGTCCCAAATTTCTAGATCAAAACCCGCTGTGAGGTTCCCGCCAAATTCAGTTCCAATTGAATCGTGCAACCAATTAAATCCCAGCCCAATGCGTGCTCGAAGATCGCCAAAGATCGGCTCGAAAACTAAGTTGGCATCTCCCAGCCAAAGTTGATCACGAATCGTCGCACTGGATTCGCGAAACGTCGTCAGGCTTGTATCCAATCCCAGGCTGTTGGGGATCTGTCCCAGCCAAGCAATATGGCCGTGGTCTAGCGTGTCAAAGTCGGTACCGCCAAGTATTGTGAATCGGTGCCCCCATCCCTCTTTTCTGTGCCGATGGGATGGTGGTCGCTGAGGCGCTGTGGTAACCGTGGGAGCAGAGGGATAAACCGGTTGTTCAAGATACGGTTGATTAGAACTTAAATGGCCGGGATTCGGCTGGACTTCATACCCCGGAGGAATTTGCGCTCCCGGTGCATTTAGGTCGACCAAGTACGGATCCTGATGTGCAACCTGCCGCGTTCTCGGTTTTGAAGAACTGCCTTCAAAAAGGCTCAGTGAGAACGACAACCATGAAAAATCTGACTTGTCCCGATCGCGACTGCTCGAAGAACGCTTCTTCTTTTCCTTCTTTTTGGATGACGCTTCTTTGGGCTGCTCTTCGCGAACGTTGTCACGAACGCTGCCAAGTTTGCCAGCAAGGACAGGAGCGCTGTTGCTTGTAAAAAATGCGACGATGAAAAGTAGTGTTGCAAGATTCGTCCGCATGATCACCATCCGTGGCAAAAACGTCGTCAGTTAGAGTGGGGTATAACCAAGGTGCACACCGCGTGCCAATACTTAGTAGGAAAGATGTTCGTTCGTTGCCAAGCGTATGAAACGAACCATCAGTCTGTTTAGCGGCATGTTGCTAGCGTATTGGTTTGATGACAGGCTTGTTGTCAGACGGAACACAGATCGCGATGCTACCAAAGACGTGATCGCTACCAGAGACGCAGCACGCTGACCAAGTTGTGACGTTGGTCGGTCCAGAACGGCGCGTCCTTCATTTCTTCAGCAGTCGCGCTTTGTGCATCGGCCAGCGATTCTTGTTGCCACAGTTCGTGGTTGTCCTTGGTGATCAGCATCCAAGTGGAGTGTTTGGTTCCCAGAGCGTTGTTGCCACTTGCGCGGAAAACGCGACTGGTCATGTCGGCGTCTTGTGCCAAGTTGTGCGTCAGTGGGACCAAGTTTAAGTGGTTGTTGGAAACATGGATTGCCAGTACGCCGTTGTCAGTCAGTCGATCTTGATAGAGTGCGAGGGCTTCGCGAGTCAGTAGGTGAGCGGGAATCGCATCGCCGCTGAACGCATCCAAAATCAAAATGTCAAACTTGGTGTCGGTCATTCGCTCTAAAACCAATCGCCCGTCACCAAGGTGAGTTCGGATGGTTGATGGGCAATCGCTCAAAAACGAGAAGTGTTTGTTGGCGATGTCGACCACGGCGGGGTTGATTTCGATTATGTCAAACTCGTCATTCTCGCGGCCGTACGCCGCCAGCACTCCGCAGCCGAGTCCGACAATGCCGATGCGCAGGTTGGAATCGGTCTGTTGCATCGCCCGGATCGTTCGCCCAATTCCGCTTTGGTATCCGAAGTAAGTCGTTGGCTCGCTGGACGCGTCTCCGGAGCGTTGCATTCCGTGAATCGTGTTGCCGTGGACCAAGCTGATTCCAGCGTTGTCTTGTTCTACCCGCAGCACGCCAAAGAAGTTTCGCTCCGAAGCAATTGTTTCTTTGTCTTTCGTCGCAATCAACACGGTGATAAACGGAGCGATCATCAGGATCACGGCTGCATATCGAAGTCGACGGGTCGCAGACCAGTCATATACGGTGTTTTGCCAACCTTGGCATGCAAAGAACAGCAAAAATGTCAGGGCTGTGACCAAGCTTAGAGTGAACGGCAATTCAGCAAAGTTGCTTAAAAACATCGGGCAGAATACTGCAACGATCAGACCACCGATGGCACCACCAGCGGAAAGCAACGCGTAATACTGAGTCAGCAAACTTGCTTGCGGTTTGACACGAGCCACTTCACCGTGACACAAAAGGCAAACCCCCAATAGCATCAGCATGTAGCAAGACGCTTCGGCGATCAGTTGAATACTGCCAGGCAACAGGTCTTTGGTTTGGATTAAACCCAACGTGCACAGCGTTGCTGCGGCAATCCACTTTGGTTTGTACCACTGTGGTGAATCGAAACACACGATGAAGCTGACCAAGTACAAGCTAAGTGGCAGGACCCACAGGAATGGGATCACCGCAACGTCTTGGCAGACGTGATTGGTGACAACCAACAGCATTGTGGATGCCAAAGCCGGTAACGCCACCCAAGTGAATCGAGTCGTCCAGCTAGGGGCGGTGCAATTCGCCTGGGGTGAAGCAGTAGATTGTTTGTTTTCGGCCTCTTTGGATTTGTCTCGCACTCGAAACAACCCGATCGCCACGCTGCCTTGAACGAGTACGAAAACGCAGAATATCAGCGACCAAACGATCGATTGATTGGTGACCGACAGGATGGGTTCGACCAGAAAGGGATAGCTGAGCAACGCGACCAGCGAACCAGCATTGGACAACGCGTACAAGCGATAAACGCGATCGCTGTTGTCTTGATAGCTGAGCCATGCTTGTACCAACGGTCCAGTGCTGGAGAGTACAAAATACGGCAACCCAACGTGAACGGTTAACATCCACAACAAATAAAGGGTGGGCGATTCGTTACCGATCGGTTTCCAAGCGTCCGACGGTTCAATCGGCAACACAAGTGCAGCGGCACAAAGCAAAATCAAGTGAACGATTGCTTGGCTCGCTGGACGGAGAAACGTTCGCAGCAGGTGCGCATACAGGTAACCACCAAACAGCAACATTTGAAAGAACAGCATACAAGTTGTCCAAACCGCCGGTGTGCCACCGAACCAAGGCAGCACACATTTGCTAATGATTGGTTGGACTTGGAATACCAAGAACGCGCCGATCAACGTCGTTGCAGCAAACCAAAGGATGGACTGATTCTTGGTAGCCGCGGATTGTGCGGATTGTGATGATGGGTTGGACACGATTTCCCCGTGTTTAGCTCTCTATGATATGACTGGGCTGCCCAAAACCAGATCGGACAACGCGAAAACATAGGTTGCAAAACGAGCGCGAAACCCAAGTTCTGGGTGTTTTCCGCCAGCGTTTTCCCCGTTAAGCGAGTTTTTACGCGCCGATATCGTCTGTGCTGTCTGCTTGGTATAAAAACGGTCCCGGAAAATCCCCCATCACCCCGTTTTAGACTTTGTCGATATCACCACCCCGTGACGAAGCCACCATCGCGGTGCGCGAGCGAGTGTATGTCGACGCAAAACGTGCAGCGGTGTTTGGTCTGGGCGTGAACTTAGTGTTGGTCACCGCAAAATTGATTGGCGGATTCTTAACGGCTTCGTCTGCGTTGATTGCCGACGCAGTGAACTCCATCGGCGACGTCGGCAGCGCTGTCGCAGTGCGCAGCGCATTGAGTGTTGCCGAACGCGCCGAAGACGCCGATCATCCGTACGGTCATACAAAAGCCGAATCGATTGCTGGTTTGTGTGTCGCGTTAATTGTCACTTTCAGCGCAGGGCTTTTGGCATTCGAGACGATTCATCGTTTTTTTGGGCCCTTGGACATTCCAGGTCGGTTGGCGGCCTGGATTGCGGCCGGTTGTGCGATCGCGAAAGAAGTCGCGTTTCGCTACACCAATCGTGTGGCTCGCAGATTGGATTCGTCGGCATTGCGCGCGACGGCGCTGGATCATCGAAGCGATGCGATTGGATCGGCGGCCGTTGCCGGTTCATTGTTTGCCGCGCCGTACTTGGGATGGTTTGGCCAATATGTGGATCCCATCGCCGCGTTGTGTGTTTGCGTGTTATTGGTGGTGGTCGGGATTCGAATGTTCTTGAGCGTTGGCGCAGAATTGATGGATCAGCAAGCCGATGACGCAACCGTCGACCAGATTCGCGAAATTTCACAGAAAGTCAACGCGGTCGCAGAAGTCGAGAAACTCCGAGTACGAAAAAGCGGGCTGGAGTACTTCGTGGAGATTCACGTTCAAGTATCTGGCGATTTGACCGTCAGCGAAGGGCATCGAATCGGCCACGAAGTGAAAGACCGATTGCTGGCAGAAATGCCACGCATTCGAGACGTGCATGTTCACATCGAACCGCACGCGTCACAGTGATCGATCGCGCTTTTTAATTCGATCACGCAGTTCTACGCAGCCTGTCGCATTTTCGGCAGCATTCGCAACACCTGCGAGACGGCTTGATACTGGTCGGCGGCTATCTCGGTTCCTACCACTGACATCCGGAATTGGTGTTCAGCGAGCAGCGGGCGATCAACGACCATGATTCCATTTCGATGCGCGACGTTTACGATTGATTCGGCTGCCTGTCCCTTTCCCTTTGCAACCACCATCGGCGCAGCCATTGTCATGGGGTTGTATTGCAATGCGATCGCGATTCCTGACGGGCCGGTGATAACGACGTCTGCGCTCATCACTTTTGTCTCGCTACGACGAATCACGGAAGTGCGCTGATTTTGTTTTCGTTGATCTGCGATTGCTTGGTCGCCTTCTGTTTCTTTCATCTCTTCTCGCAGTTCTTCGTCGGTCATCATCAGATCCCGTTCGTGCTTGAACCACTGGAATCCGTAGTCCAACAGCGCCAGCACAAACAAAGCCGCTGCAATCCAAGTACAAGTGCCCATCAGAGAATCAAACAGAGTTTTGGCAACCTGCGGAATCTCCGCGCCAGCCAAGTGCATGATCTGTGCCCCGAAGTGGCGAATGGCTGCGTAGGTGACAGCGACCACGACGGCGATTTTCAAAACGCCAAACCCCAGTCGCGCGGTCGCTGCTAAAGACACAATTCGCTTCAGGCCGGTCGCAGGGCTGATGTTCTCCAGTGACGGGGCGATCTTGGATGGGAGTAGCAGAAACCCAGTTTGAGTGATGTTGATCAGGACTCCCACGGCCATCATCGCGATCATCAAGGGAACAACTGCGACGGCCAAGTGGGTTCCCGATTGCACCAACGTATGCGTCGCGTCCTCCGTTGTCAGCGAGACAATCGATGCACTGGAGAGTCCGTCGGTGATGGCGATGGCAAGTTGTGCAGCGGCTCGCCCACCAAAGAGCCACAGCGACGCTAGCGCCGTCAGCAGCAAGACGGCGGACGTTAGATCCTGGCTTTGCGCGAATTGGCCTTCGGATCTGGCTTTTTGGCGCCGTCGCTGTGTAGGGACGTGCTTCTTTTCATCACCGGAATCAGCCATGTCGGATTACCACAGTTGCCCAAGCTTGTCGGCGGCGGAGACCAATTCGTCTTGAAAGATCAAACCTGCGGATCCAATTGTGATCGCCGTCACGACCAACAGCGCGAGCGCATTGATACTTAGCCCCACCGCCAGGACGTTCAATTGCGGCAAAGTCCGGCTGATCAATCCAGTGACCAGATTGCACAACAACAAGGCGGCAAGAACCGGTGCTGCAATTCGGACTCCCGCGCTCATGCCGGATGTCAATTGATCAACGATCAAATTCATCATCGAACTATGGGGAACGACGTCTCCTGGCGGCATTCGTTGAAAACTGTCCAGCAGCACGTTCAAGATCATTCGGTGGCCGCCGCTGGCAAACAGCACAGCAACAACCAGCAGGCCCACCAATTTAGCCAGTGTTGGCATTTGTTGGCCTGTCGCATCATCGGTACTCGATGCGCTTTGCAGAGCCCCGCTGCTACTGGTCACTTCCGCACCGACTTGAATGCCAGTAATGATCAATTGGATGGTGGTTCCGATCAGCAATCCGATCATCGCCTCGCGACCTAACGCGATGACCAGTTCGGGCAACGGTTGCAGCGAAGGTAAATCGCCAACTTGATCGGCAGCGACGGTTGGGACCAAAAGACAGGCGATCAACACTGCCAATATCGCTTGAATCCGTCGCGGGATTCCCGTCGTCAGACTTGGAATGGACAGCAAAAGCACAGTGATTCGTGTGAGCACCAATAGTCCCAGCACAAAATAGTCGTTCGTCCACTGTGTGAGCGTTTCAATCACGGCATGCCTGCGTTTTCAAAGACACCGCGTGTGAATTCCACCATCCGTGACATCAACCACGGCATGCAGGCAATCAGGGCAGCGGCCATTGCCAACAACTTGGGCACAAAGGAAACCGTTTGATCTTGAACTTGGGTCAGTGCTTGTAGCAATCCGACGACCAATCCGACGACCATGCCAACAAGCAGTAGCGGAGCGGCGATCACAACAGCCGTCATCAAGGCGCTGCGGCAGAGGTCCATAACGATAGATGCGTCCACGTTTGTCGCCTTAGCCTATGGTTCCAAAACTACTCATCAACATTTCGACCACCAGTCGCCAGCCGTCTACCAAGACGAACAAAAGCAGCTTGAATGGCAGCGAGATCACGCCTGGCGGCAACATCAGCATGCCCATCGAAATCGTCACGCTGGCCACGACCAAGTCGACGATTAGAAACGGCAAGTAAATCTGAAAGCCCATCAAAAACGCGATCTTCAACTCGCTCAAAATGAACGCCGGTAATAGCACACGAAGCGGTACGTCCTCGAAAGAACTGGGGGTTGGACTATCTGGGTCCATGTATTGGTAGAACAGATGGACGTCATCGTGGTTGCCAGCGACGTCGATTTGTCGCGACATAAACTGGCGAATGGGGACGGATCCAATTTCGTACGCTTCACCGAGCGACATTTCGACTTCGGGATCCGTGTACGGTCCGATTGCATCGTCGTAAACACGCGTCCAAACAGGCGTCATGACAAACAACGTCATGAACAAAGCCACGCTAGTGAGAACTTGAGTGGGCGGCAGCGATTGCAGACCGATCGCTTGTTTTAAAAGTCCCAGCACGATGATGATTCGCACATAGCAAGTTGTCATCAGCAAGATCGCCGGTGCCATCGAAAGCACGGTCATCATCAAAACGACTTTCAGACTGCCAGCAAGTCCTTCGGGGCTGGTCCATTGCTGCGGGCCTCCGCCGATCAGTTCCAGCGATTCAACTTGCAGTTTGACGGGCTGCTGCTGCACAATCGTCGCGTTTGTTTCTGGAGCAACGATGGTTTCTTGTGCGACAACGATCTGCTGGACGCCGTTGGGCGCAGCCAAGACCGCCGTGGATGCAAGCAAACAAAGAATGACAATACGGATCAAGTCGCAGTCGCTCCATCGACATGGGACTTAGTGTTTGGGCACCGCGTCGGCACCAGCGAGCGCGAACTTTAGGAAAATTCAGACAAATTGCGAAAGGCAGATCTCGCAGAACGATTTTCGCTGTAGATGGCTACATAGGGCTGGCCAAAGGTTGTTATTCAAACTGCACGCTAGCAAATTTGAGGTTTTGTGTGACGAATGTTTCTCTAATTTCGATCTTCGTCGTCGCTAGCAATACTTTGCTGATCCCATTGCGAGAAATCAGGCGTATCGATTGCGTAGGCTTCAATCTCGAATGGGTTGTCGCGGTATGCGTCCCGCCCTCGTAAGTACAACAGCGCGGATGCTCCCAAATAGGCGGGCACAAAGAACGGTCCCCAACGTTCGTATTGGCGCACGTGAACGTGTTCGTGGTTTCGCGTGATATCAAGTGCGGCTTCGGTGGTTCCAAACACGACATGGCCAAACGTCATCGCCATGGCTGGTACGGGCATATTCGCTAGCGCCCAAGCGATGCGTGGCCCATGGATTTCGACCACGCCTTGCTCCAGTCGGAATCGGCTACCCAAAATCAAACCGATTCCGATGCCGGTCAGGGTGTAGGGCGATGCCCACAGGTACGCCAGCAAACGGAGAATCCAACTCATTGGTTTGGTCCAATGGAAAACAATCTTGATCGAACGAAAAAAGCCTGGATATCAATCCAACTCATTTGGATCAATGCCTCCAGGCTCTTCGTTTAACGTTCAGATGTCAAATGGTTCTAAATCAACCTCGTTGACTTACACCTCAAGAGCACTTTCCAGCTCAGACTCTTCGGCGTCGTAATCGCTCATCGTTTCGTCACCCTCTTCGGTGGCTGGGGTGATTTGCAACAACTCACGCTGCTCGTCGTTTAACCGGTAGTAACCAAGGCCTCGGACAACCTCTAGAACTTCGCTGCAAGTTGGGAACATGCGACCGGAAGCTTGCTTGTAATCGTCCATGGCTCGCATGAATTCGATTTCTTCAGCATTGTAATCACGTTCACAAGTTGTCGGATCAATGTGGCGACGACGCTGCTTTTTGCGACGTGGCGACTTCATCACTCCTAGGTCTAGTGCTTCTGCGTTTCCTACGCGACGCTCTTCACCTCGGCGATCGATTGTTACGACGTCTTCTTCGGACACGTTGTCGACCAGTTGATCACTCTTTTTAGCGGCAGCTTTTTTCTTTGCAGGTGCTTTCTTTTTGGCGACTTTATTTTTAGCAGCTTTCGAGGAAGGCATGCGGTGTTCCTTGGCGTGAGATTTGAACCACGTGGCCCCGTGCGGGAGTTTGCGGGTGGCTCTGTTTGGGAGGACGCTGTGTTGTGGGCCAAAAAAACATAGCACGCGTTTCACGTAAAGATCGCCGGTTTGGTCGACTTTTCGGGCTAGAAAAGGGATGGTGGTTGCAAAAGCAAGCCGTCTGGAACGATTATGACGATTACCCGTAGCGGCAGTCGTCAAGACTTTCGGCAAACCACTTAAAACCAAATGTCATGGCGACTTCTGCTACAGACGTTCAATCAAGAACCACTTTCGTCTTCGCGCCTCCCAGCTGCTGCGCGGCGGCCGTATTCTGCGATCAAGAAGATGCCGCCCACCAAAGCGCCAGCAAGGTAACCAGCAGGAGGCCCCCAAAATAATGCAGAGCAGACGAATCCAACGACCTCGTGGATGTACCTCATCGATTGTGCCGTTATAGCTCCACCGACGATCGCACAATACAGTCCGCCGACAAGCAGTGATGCGCCGCGAGGCGATTCTCCTCCGAATAAGACCGCCTGACCAACCGCCACGGCTGCGAACAAACCACCTGTTGAAAACATAAGCGCAGGCGACGCCATCAGGAATTGCATGAACGCGAACAATAGAGCGTAGGCGGTCGAAATCGCCATCATCGATGCCAAATCAAAGCGTCGAGGAAACGAGAACAGTTCGACCGGCTCCGGATCGACGACGTGTTGGGTCATGTCGCCCGCCGCTATTGCCAGTGTAGTGCCCGAGACCATGTACGAGGGAATTGACGCGACTCGTCGCGGCACTGCCGTCACGATCAAACAGGGACGATCGCACTCGAAGAACTCCAGTAGAGCACACTGAATTTCATGGACCGTTTGGGTATCTAGAAATCTGACAGGCAGTCCCACTGTCATCACCAGCGGATAATTTCCGTCACATTGCGTCGCTAGTGAAACAAATCCAGCTAGATCTTTAAACGAAATCAACGCGAACTGATCACTCGATGCGATCACACTACCCGAGAAAAGCCCGCAATAGAATTGTTCACCGGATCGATTCTTCACGCGACCTCCAGTTGCTCCAGCGGAACCCGAAAAGCTTAGCGTTTCAGTGTACCGTAGCCGTGAGCCGTTTGGTCTAGAATACTCTTGATTTTTTGGTCGCAGAGTTTTCAGAGATTGCAGGGCGTTGAGAGAAAGGTCATTGGGAAATAACCGGTCTGCTAGGCCGAATCGATCGCTTGCCGTAACTCTTTGACGAATTCACAAACGGTGCTCGCTGCGGTTGCTGCGTTTGAAGTTTCAGCAATTCGTCGAACGATTGCGGATCCGACGATCAAACCGTCGGCCACCGGCGCCAAGCGAGCGGCTGTCTCGGGGCCGCTGATTCCAAAACCGATGCAAATCGGCAGTTCGGTCTGGTCTCGCAACCAGGACACGTTCTGCACTAGGTCCGTGGGCAATTCGGTTCGTTCGCCCGTGATTCCGGTTACCGAAACGTAATAGAGAAAACCTGATGACGAATTTGCGATCTGTACTTGGCGTTCTCGCGGAGTCGTCGGCGTCACCAACTGGATCAAACTGAAATCGGCATCGCGACAGATCGCAGCAAAATCCGCGGCTTCTTCGACCAACAAGTCCGGCACGATCGCACCGGCGTAACCAGCCGCCTTGGCCTGTTGGACATATTTTTTCAATCCAACGCGAAAGATGATCGCGTAGCTGACCATAGTGACCAGCGGCATGCCGACCGCGCCGCCAACTTGATCGCCAAGATCAAATACATCTTGCAAGCGAAATTTGTTATCAAGCGCCCGTTGATACGAAGCTTGAATGACGGGACCGTCCGCGATCGGATCGCTGTACGGCACACCGACTTCGCAAAGATTCGCCCCGGCGGATCCAATCTCACGCAGAATCGCCGCAGTGGTTTCGATGTTTGGATCACCAGCGGTCAAAAACGGCATCAGCGCTTTGGTGTTGTTGGCGCGGAGGTTGGCAAACAGATCGTCAACAGCAGACATGTGGCGGTGAGCAAGAAGGAGGCGTGAACGTCAAGTGTGACGTGCAGTCTAACGGGCTTAAAACAATAGACCAACCAGCCGAGAAACGTCTCAATGCAACTTGGCAAAAGGTCGCTGACCAAGTGGTGCTGCTGAAAACAAAATGACGGCACTCGGGGCAATTCGGGCGGCCTTTTCCGGTGGTAGCTCTTGTAATCGGGCCTAAGCAACGATTATCCGGTTCTCGGGCGTCTTTTCGTGGCGATTTGAACAACAAACTACTATCCTTGAGACGATTTCTTTCCTCGCTCCTGACACCTGAAAAAACGCTATGCCTAGGTCTCTCGTCTTCCAACTTGGTGATCGCGACTATTCCTTCAAGATGGCCAAAGTTGATCGCAGCAAGCTGTATGGTTACAAGCAATTGAAGGTGTTGGATGAATCCGATGAACCATGTGAACTGGCAACCTTGGCTGGTGATGGCCGAACGTTGGTTGGCCGCGGTGGCACTGGGTTGGGTTGGTTGGATGTCGACGGTGGATGGCAAGACAAGGACGATTTGAAACCCGTTGATGCCGAAGGGAACGAGATCACACCCGTACCAAGTTCCTTTGCCGAGCCGATCAAACTGTTCGACACGGCCACACCCGAAGAGTACTTGGAATGCAACGTGCGTTTGGTTTACGCGTTGGAAACTGAAAGCAACGACATCCAGGACATCATGTCAGAATTGGAACGCGGCACAATTTTCTCCTTTCCCTACAGCTATCGCGGTGGATTAGAAGCCGACATGGGCTTCGTGCTGCTGAACGACGCGGGCGAATTGATGATGGCCGTCGGCGATCCCACGCGAATCGAATTCATCGGCCTGCAAGCGGCCGTGCCAGTTGTCACCGAAGAGGAAGCCGACTCGGCCGATGGTGGCTTGATGGATTTTGACATGATCTAGTGCGTTGTCGTCAAAACCAATTGAACAAACCGAACAAATTTCCACTCAACGATCTTAGCGAGACACACCCGTGCCCGAGATTAACTTAAGCAACGAAGCTGGCCGCGACGCAGTCGTCGGTACTGAAAGCGTCGGTCGCTACAAACAAATTCGCTGGCTGGATCCAAAGAACCGCCAAGCGAACAGCGTTCGATTTATCAAAGCGTCTGTTGCACACGATATCGATGTGTTACTGAAAGAGCACGGTGATTTGGATAAAGTCGCGGACGCCTTGATCAGTGATGATCCCGAGATCGACATGGAAAACGCCGGTCGTATCTTGAGCGAAACGTCGCGCGTCTACGTCGACGCCGAAAACGAAATCGTTCGCAACGTGCGATTCATGGAGGTCGTCCGAAACGCCGATGGCAGTGTTCGCGAAGAACGCGTTCGCGAGCTTGCCCATACGAATATTTCCACCGATACGCCACTTCGTTGGTCGGGGGTCTTCATTCCCAAAGAAGACGCAGTTCGCAAGTTTGTGTTCAGCGGCAAGGCACAACTGCAACACGTCAACGGTTTGACCTACGACTTTTTGTTCGGGATGGCCAAAGAACTGCACGAAAAAGACAGCTTGATGCTGTTGGGCGCCGGAGCAAAATCCAATCAGCCATTAATTTTGCGACGCGGTGGAATGCCCTATCGCGGATTCTTGGAAGGCCGAGTTGACGGTGATCGCTACTGTTTGATTCTGCACTTCTCCAATTTAGAACTGAAAATTCCCAAAGACGATTCTGACGCGGGAGAAACAAAATGAGCGCTCTTGCTGAAGTACTGGAATTGGGGCGTTTTGAAATCCGCCTGGGTAATTACAAAGTCGGCAGCGCGACGATGCTGACCGATCCGCAGATACTGGCCGAAGCTCAAGGGTATCGCCGCCGCGCCGGGTCACGAATGATGCCCATCGGTCGCGCCGATATTTCTCGCAAAGTCCCCAGCGCGGACTTTCATGTCAGTCGCAAAATCGATGGCGAATTCACCGTGTTGGTGATGCGCGATGGCGAGTGTTTTTCGATCAATCCCGGCGGAACCGTTCGAATCGGTTTGCCTTGGTTAGACGAAGCTGCCGCGGCGTTGACCAAAGCTGGCATCAAAAACGCGATGTTTGCTGGCGAACTTTATGTGCACAACACCGAGCGTCGTCCACGCGTTCACGACGTTTCGACCGTCGCGCGACAACCCAAGACAGAAGCTGATTTGTCGCGGCTGCGTTTTGGTGTGTTCGACATCATTTCGATCGATGGTGAAGACGCCGGGGAATCGTACCCGGTCACATTCCAAACGATCGAAAACCTGTTCGCCGATGGCAAACTGGTTCACAACGTCGAAACTGAACTCACCAATAGCATTGGCGATATTGAAAAACTATTCGACAAGTGGGTCGAAAAAGAAGGCGCCGAAGGTCTGGTTGTTCGCAGTGACAGCGCGGGTCTGTTTAAGGTCAAACCACGACATACGTTGGACGCCGTCGTTGTTGGTTTTACCGAATCGACGGACGATCGGGCTGGCATGATGCACGATCTGCTGTTGGCCGTCGCAAGGACCGATGGCACGTTGCAGATTCTTTGCCGTGTTGGTGGTGGGTTCAGCGAAGACGAACGACGCAAAATGCTGAGCGATTTGCAAGACATGGTCGTGACCAGTGAATACGCCGAAGTCAATTCGGACTATGTCGCTTACAAAATGGTTCGACCTGAATGGGTGATCGAAATCAGTTGCCTGGATTTGATTTCCAAGACAACGCGTGGTGGTGACATCAACCGCATGGTGCTGAATTACGAAAGCGAATCGAGCGAATACAAAGTGGTTCGCCGGTTGCCTTTAGCGACTGTCATTTCACCGCAATTCATACGTCGCCGCGAAGACAAGCAAGCGCACCCTGGTGATATCAGCTTTTCACAGGTGACCGATCGCGTCGAAGTGGCGATGATCGATTGCGAAGCCAAGAGTTTCAAGTTGCCCAAGAGCGAGATCATTCGCCGAGAGGTTTACACCAAAGAAGCCAAAGGCAAAACGATGGTCCGCAAGTTCGTTTTGATCCAAACGAACAAGCAAGACGATACGAAAGAGTATCCAGCGTACGTCATGCATTACACGGATTTCAGTCCCAATCGAAAAGCACCGCTCGATCGCGAAGTCTTTATCAGCGATTCCAAAGGCCAGATCGAATCTTTGTACGCGTTGTGCAAAGAAGAGAACGTCAAGAAAGGTTGGGCGCCCTATGGAACCGTAACCGAAGAAGCCGAGACTCCTAAGAAGAAGACAGCCAAAAAGAAAGCGACCAAAAAGACGACGAAGGCGGTAGAGAAGAAGCCCGCAAAGAAAAAGACTGCGGAGAAAACGCCCACTGCAAAAAAGAAAACGCCTGCGAAAAAGAAATCAGCGAAGAAACCAAAGCCAAAGTAGTCAACCACCTGCTCCGGCCTGAAGTCTTGTGCCAGCTGTGGCTAGTCCTTTGTCAGCGTTGTTTTGCCAGTCGTTTATGTTTGTAATCCAACGATGGCAACCGATCAATCGAAAGAGTGTTGGTCTTCACAACATGAAGACGATGCTCCGGTAGCGGCCTGTGGCTGGGGGATCACAGTGGCTTCTTTTGAACGGAAAGAGTGAGGCGTTGCACCTCCATCGAACGCATAGAAGACAAAGGCGACCGTGATGAGGACGGTGGCGGCAATCACAAACTTCCATTGTACGATCGGGGCGACGACAGACGCTGAGATGTCAGCCGTTGTGAGCGATTTGGGCTCCAGTGAATTAGGCTGCGAATCTGAATTGGAAGTTGAATTGGAATCGGGGGTTAAGTCAGAATCCGGAGTTGAATCGGAATCGAAAGTTGAGCCAGAAGCGGAGCCGGATTGCCGTGAAGCTTCTGACAGGCAATTTGAGGAAACGACCGAAATCTCTGCACCGCTTAGATTTTGAAGTGTGCTGGACGATACCCACGCCATCGCCAAAATCGACGCAGAAATATTGCGGGCGCGTACTTCCGTGCGTAGCAATCGCAAACCCCTTTTCAAGAAACCCGCGATCGAACCACGTGGAATTGACAGTTTTTTAGCAATTTCGTCATTGGTCTCGTCTTTGTAAAACGAAAGCTCAATCACCTGCCGATAGTTCACTGGGAGATTTTGAAGGCAGGAAAGCAAAATCTGCTCTAGCTCTTGAGCCTCCATCCAATCCTGGCTCGGATCGGATAATGCCTCCGAGTCTTTTTCCAAAGACTGTTTGTAGCGTTGTTGCGCAGCCTTGGTCGACAAACGCCAAGCTACCCCGTGTAACCACGCCGACAATCGTTCGGGGTCACGGAGAGGATGTGCTTTTTGAATAAACTGAACGAACGTTTCTTGTAGAACATCTTCGACGTCAGGCGTACTGCCCAAAACGCTCGTCGCAACTGCCCGAATTTTTCGCTCGTGCCGTCGTACGAGCTCGTTAAACGCTTCCTGATCGTTACTTGTCAAAAAACGATCAACTAGCTCGCAGTCATTATCTATCATTCGATTAATTCACAGGTGAAACGGTCGCAACGAGGTATTGAAATACGCGTTGCTTTCGGTGATCCGCCAGAGCCTGTGAGACGGTTTGAAGTACAGGATTGAAGCACAGAAGCAGTGGGTTCGCTTTCGCTTTCACAAATCGAACTTAGTGGATCTATATCCGCCTTTGCGGCCACGGCCTCAAGGCGGAAGTTGGTGTTTTCCTTACCGGTGATGTGAGTCATGGCGCACTATCTTGCGCCGCGCCGATCAAATTCACCGCAGCCTTGGTCTTACGATTTGCGAATTAGTTCGGTTTCGATCTTTGATGCGATCATTAAGAACTGGAGTAGTTCGCCAACGGCCACGAAATCGCTGTCGGGTAGAGTGATTTTGGTCGTTGGTTGTTGCTGGGAAAGCCAGTTGTGATTTGCATCGGCGATTGTGGCCTCGCATAAAGAATGGACGTCTCGTTCTTGCCCAATCATCAGCCGGTCACAGCGAGGCGTTTGAACGATTAGCTGATGGATCACGTGATGGGGCGATGAGTGTACCGAACTTGCGAAATTCAATGCGGGAAACGACTGCTGGTACCATCGTTGAATACCAGACATTGCGCTGCTCCAAAGTTTCAACGCGCGAAATCTTCGGTTGTGTTTTGATCGCAGTAGGTGATTCACGGCAACGAATTGCAAGATTGCGTTTTCTGCAAAGTCCGCTTCGGCAAAGTGTTTCGTCATCTCGTGCGCACCGCCAAGCAGCTTCATGCAATCCAATCCCAACAACGCGGCAGGCAACAGGCTTTGTGGGGAAAGGGTCGCGAAGTGACTGGGAATGCTATCTGGCAGTCCAAGCACAATTTCGCAGGGGACAGTGTTGGCCAGATCCCTCAGCCAACCGGTCTGCTTCGTGATGGGAACCACAAACCGCGGCATCAGTTTCTGTGCTTCTGATTCAAGTGTTGTTCTCAAGGTCGCTACAAACTTTTCGGCCACAAGACGGAATTCGCTTTTTTCACTACTGTCGCTGATAACGATCAAAGCCCAGCGGCCCGCGGCGCCGTTCGATTCGTTTTTGCAGGTCGCAAGCCGATTGATGAGCGTGCTGATGGCATCGCTATCGTAGGTGTGGTCGCAAAAGTACATTCGCGGTTTGCTGCCTCGATCCGCACGGCTGAGTTCGTTGTGATAGGGATCACAACAAGCTTGCATCAATGCACGAGCCGCCAACGTTAACGATTCACTGCCCAGTACGACCACTGCGTCGATGTCGTCATGGATCGAATTGGCGATCCCGAATATCCGCCCCAGTTCGGATTCTTTGCGGTGCTGCTGGTAGGCATTATGTTGCTGCCAGGGCAACTGCAGAAAACTGGTTTCCGGTGACAGCTGGCCAGCGGACACCATTTGGTCTCGCAATGTTGTCAATGAATCACGCAGCGATTGGCATTGCTGAGGGATGCCCCAATCGGGATGGATGCAGCCAGTGGGATCGAATTTCAAGAGTGTCATGATGGCTACAGCGTAGCGAATTACCTACCGTTTCGGCACGATGGCTGGTTGGTTACGATTGTGACAATTCGTTTTCCAAAAATTATCCTGAGACCAAGAACGTGACCGAAGTCCGAAAGAAACCCGTCGTCCTGATTGTTCGTGATGGCTGGGGCGAAAATCCACATAGCGAATGGAACCACGCAAATGCTGTTCATCTCGCGACAACGCCCGTTTCCGACGCGTTGATGAGCAAGTATCCCAACACATTGATTCATACATCCGGCGAAGACGTTGGGTTGCCCGATGGCGTGATGGGAAACAGTGAAGTCGGCCACCAAAATATCGGGGCGGGACGGATCGTTGATCAAGAAGTGATGCGGATCACGCGTTCGATTCGCGACGAGAGTTTCTTTTCCAACCAGGTGCTTTGCGAAGCCATCGATCACGTCAAGCAATCCGGTGGCACGCTTCATCTGCTGGGTCTGATGTCGGACGGTCGAGTCCACAGTGATTTAGAACACGCCAAAGCCATCATCGATTTGGCGAAACGCAAAGGTGTAGAAAATCTTGCCGTTCACGCGATCACCGATGGACGCGATACGTCTCCCACTGGCGGACTTGGTTACGTCAAACAAATTGTTGACAAGCTGGACGAAGCTGGTGTCGGACACGTCGCCAGTGTGATCGGTCGTTTCTACGCGATGGATCGTGACCTTCGATGGGAAAGAGTCGAAACGGCATACAACTTGATGACCAAGGGTGCCGAGAACACAGCCGATTCGGCCACCGATGCGATTCAATCTTACTATGACAATCCAACCGAACCGAGTCGTAGTGGTGATGAGTTCATTGCCGCGACCAGCATCAAATCAGATAAGCCGTCGACAGTCAAAGAAGGCGACGCAGTGATTTTCTTTAACTACCGCGGCGACCGACCACGCGAGATCACTAAAGCGTTTGTTCTGTCTGACGAACAATGGGCCAACATCGATGGCGGCGGGTTTGATCGTGGATCTAAGATCGAGAATCTGTACTTTGCCACGATGACGGGTTACGAAACGGGTTTGCCGACGAAAGTCATTTTTGAAAAGCGTCCAAAGATGCCTTCGATCTTGGGTGACTACGTTAGCGGATTGGGACTGAATCAGTTTCGCTGTGCAGAAACAGAAAAGTATCCGCATGTGACGTTCTTTTTTAACGACTATCGCGACGACCCGTTTCCTCAAGAAGAACACGGGATGGCTGCATCACCGCGTGACGTGACTACGTACGATCAAAAACCGGAGATGGCAGCACATGACATCACCGAAAAAGTGCTCGCAGAAATCGAATCGGGGCAATGCGAACTGATCATCGTTAACTTTGCCAACGGGGACATGGTTGGACACACCGGAGTCGTCCAAGCTGCCGTGCAAGCAGTCGAAACCGTTGATGGGTGCGTCGGTCAAATTGTCGACGCGACGCTGGCCAAAGGTGGATCGTTGGTCATAACGGCCGACCATGGCAATTGCGAACAAATGATCGACCCTGTGTCCGGCGGACCGCATACCGCTCATACGACGTATCAAGTCCCGCTGATCGTGGTCGAAGATGGCGTTAGCGGAAAAGAGCTTCGCAGCGGCGGCCGGCTTGCCGATATCGCGCCAACGATTTTGGCGCTTTTGGGATTAGACAAACCAGCCGAAATGACGGGTGAATCGCTGATTGAAGTTTCTTGATTGAGCATTGAATTGTGTTGGCAGGCCAAATAGCGCTGCTTTAAGTCGATTTCTAATCATCAACTCAGTGTGGTTGCGCTGTGGAAACCGAGTTGCACGGCTTTCGTACTCGTTCGTGAAACCGTGACATCGAGTACGAGTACGAGTACGAGTACCGGCGAAACGCCTGAGTACGAGTACGATCGGAAAACATTGCTGTCCAGTTAGGCAAACGTCACGATTCGTCTTGCGAATCGTTTGACTTGTCTGGTTTTGCCTTGCGGCGTTTATCAATGAACGCTTTGACTTTTGTCTCGCGTGACTTCAGTTTCTTCGCACGTTTTCGGTATCGATCTTCTCGTTCGCGGATTTTTTGATGCCGCTCTTTCAATCGTTCGCTTTTGGCTTTCAAGCGTTTTGAAACGCGACGCAGTTTGGCTTCCTTGGCAGCCAACTCTTTGGACGTCTTTGCGCTGGTGGACGCACCGTCAACCAACTTCTGCTTTTTATCGATGTCCTGCTTGCGATCGAGTAATCGACGCATCCATGCGGGATCAATGAACACCATGTTGGCTGCCAACATCATCAATCCAAATGTTGCCATCCCCAAGAACATTGCGATGCCTCCGTGAACCGCAACCGCGATCGCCAATATCATTGGCCGCGTCAGTTTGGGCCAAACCAAGGCGCAATAGAAAATTTCCCAGAACATGGTCAGATGCGACATTGCCGAAAACACTTTGGGGTACGACCCCAACCAAGTCATGTTCATTGACTGGTATTCGTAATTGGCAACGCTGTACCAAACCGCACTTCCACCCCACCATGACGCTCCACGTGCCTTGGCTAACCCGCCGAACAAATAGATCACGCAGAGGTGTAACTGCAGTAGTCTCGTTGCGATGTTTGCGGAAACGCTCGGAGCCGCGTCGGGCAACAACCATTGCAAAAGCCGGCTGTTCGCTCTCTTGTCGGCGAATTTGTTTCGCAACCACGCGTCAACCGAATAAACGCTGCCACATGGCGAGAACATCAAATACATGGTGGTGTAGGTGACGATCTGGTCGAAGCCAAATGTGGCACCAATCAACCGATGGACGTACATCAATTGTAGGAACCAAGCTGCCGGTCCCGTGATCCGCGTCAAAAACCCAATCATGAACGCACCGGTAATGGCGATCGTCAGAATCTGATGACCCCACAGTAGCGCACTGCTGCTGATGTGCCACAAATAGGTTCGGCTCCAAGTCGCGGGCCCGTACGCGCCGTCTTGCAATTGCCGCGCGGTATCGTTGTTGATCCACGCACTATCGCCTAAGAAATTGGCCAGTTGTGATGCTAAAACCAAATGCCCATACAACAACATCGCTCCGGTCAAAATCCGTAGCACACCAAGCGTGTTGGGCAGCGCTGGGGTAAACCAAAATGAATCCCAAGCATCAGCGACCGAACCGAACCAACGCCGTGGAATGGAAAGCGACGATTCAGAGGTCATAGCTCTGTCTCCTCGGGGGTGTCTTCGGTGGGTTCCGTCGCCTTCTTGTTGCCTGCCTCTGTGTTGGTAGCTGTCTTTTCTTCCGCGGCTGGGCTGTTGGCGTCGTCGCTTTCAACTGGCTTGTGTAATTCTGTATCCAGTTCGGCTGTTGGCGGCGCTGGAACGGTTTCGGGTGGACCGATCAGCGGCACGTCTCTCATGATGGTCAGATTCTGTGGATCGTTGATCGACATACCACGAGCAACGTCCACGAATGTTGGGATCAGCCGTTCGCGACGCCCGATCACAGCCTCTCCGCCTTCGGGTTTCAAATGATCGGTGATGGATTGGCGGACGATTTCGTAGCGTTTGCGTCGGCGTTCCCAGTCCCTGGCTTCTTGGCGAACGATCGGATCGATATCGTTCAGCAGTTCTTGCGGCGGCGAAGGGACTTCGTAGATGTCCGAGAGAAACTCGGTGATCATAAAGTGCCGGTGATAGTTCAATCTTGGCCATTGCTGATCCCGGTCGGGATACAGTGTTTCGGTCTTGTCGCCATTGGGCTGTGTGACCAGTGCTTGAATCAGATGGCTGGGACCCGGGTCGGGAGCAAAGAACGCGTAGCCACGATCCAGATACAAAAATTCGCCATACCGCGAAACCAAACTCAACAGTGAATCAACCGACGGAGAACGGCCAAACGCGCCATCGGCTTGCATCGCCAGAGGTGGCAGCGCGACGGCCATCAAGTGCAGCACGATCAGCAAGCTTAAACCCAACCGCCAACGGCGATGCTTTGAACGTTGGCTCTCGCTGGGCGCATCATTCACCGACGATGGCTGATGTTCATCATCGGACTTTGAGTGCCTGTTTGGCTTGCTTCGTTTGGAACGGTTCTTCTTCGCCATCATCTCTGACGTGAAAACATAGGCTTGGCGATCTGGCCGAGATTATCCAAATCCCTACGTTAACTCGTCGCGCGACGAAGTACAGGCATCAATCATGTCGGTTCTAAGGTTGCCGGGATTTTGTCCGGACTGATCCCCAAACGAAAAAAGCCGGGCCCTGAAACCAGGACCCGGCTCTTAGAATTTCTCTCAATCGCAGCGGTTATTGCTTTGCGAGACCCTCGAAGTCAAACTCCAATTCCGTGGTACTGCCAGCAACCACGTTGACGGTTTGCTCGCGGCTGACCAGTTGGCCACCGATTCGAGTCGAGACGCGTACCGTGTAGTTCTCCCACTTCTCTCCAGCCTTGAGAGCTGTCGTGCGGAAAGTACGAATGGGACCCGCTCCGTTGGTATCGTTGCCGGCGAGATTAACAACCGCGTCAGAGGGAACCATAAGCTTGACAACGGTAATCACCTTAGCATTGGCCTGCTCCGATTTGGTTGTTTCCAGATCTGATGGCTCGGCCGTTTTGGCTTCTGCGTCAGCATCAAAGACAACTTGCTTGGTGTCGCCGGGACGAAGCTTGACTTCCTTGCTGTCGGCAAACGTTTTGCCGTTCAGTTCGTAGTCAATTTTGACAACGTACGTGTAAACGTAACCTTTCTTGAGGCCCTTGGACATGAACTGTCGCACGGTGCCTTCGCTGCTGGTCGAATGACCGTTAACTGTTACGGTCGCCGAACTGTTGGGCACGGCCACGGTAAGCAATCCAGCATCATCGCCAATCGCTGGCTTTTTCGACTCGTAGCTGGACGAATCGATAATCGTTTCGCCCGAACTGATCGGAGCCGTATTCAGGATTGATGATCCTGAATCGATGACCGTTCCAGTCTCGTAACCACCATCGATCACAGTTCCGTTAATCACTGTGCCCGAATCGTTCATCGGAGCACTGTAAACCGGATCGCTTGAGATCGGAGCACTGTAAACCGGATCGCTTGAGATCGGAGCACTGTAAACCGGATCGCTGGAGATTGGAGTGCTGGATACAACGCCAGAATCGTAGTAGCCGCCATCAATCACCGT
>CAZZDZ010000037.1:22182-25870 GCA_964652675.1 uncultured Pirellulaceae bacterium | reverse complement strand
CCCATGAACGTAACAAAATTTATCGATTCGGCGGGGATCGCGCGCGTTGCGATCGTCCAAGACGACAAACTTATACCTTTACAGCTCCAAGCCCCTTTTGGTTCATTGGCCGGATTGTTGGCCGCCGAGAACCCAATCCAAGCGGTCGCAGCCCAACCCACAGACGATCCAATCGCGATTGACGATTCGATTCGTTGGTTGCCCCCCATTGATACCCAGGAAGTTTGGGCGGCTGGGGTGACTTATAAACGCAGCCAGACCGCCCGGATGGAGGAGTCAGAAGCCGCGGCGTCTTGTTACGACCGGGTCTACAACGCTGATCGCCCCGAGCTGTTTTTCAAGGCGACGCCGCATCGTGTTAGCGGCCACGGTCAACCGCTGCGGATTCGAACCGACGCGACTTGGAATGTGCCCGAGCCCGAAGTCACTTTGGTTCTTAGCCCAGCGATGAAAATCGTCGGCTTGACGATCGGCAACGACATGAGTTCGCGAGATATCGAAGGCGAAAACCCACTGTATCTGCCGCAAGCGAAATGTTACGACCAGTGCGCCGGCTTGGGACCTTGGATCACACTGTACGATTCGCTGCCTGCAATGGATCAAATCGGCGTGGACTTGAAAATCCATCGCTCGGGCGAAGTTGTTTTTGAGCAACAAACTTCTGCTGGACAAATGGCTCGTACCTTCGAGGACCTAGTCAGTTGGCTTGCCCGCGACAACACATTCCCAGGCGGCGCCTTTTTAATGACGGGAACGGGAATCGTGCCCACCACGGCATTCACACTTCATCCCGGCGACATCGTCAACATCACGATCGACGGAATAGGAGTATTGTCCAACCCGATCGTCCAAGGGTAATGTAAGACACGGGATTGACGCCGCAGGCAACAAATGTGTCGTCCGACGACTGAACCACCAATAACACACCGATTTGTTCACCCAAACGAAACCACCAATACAGATACTTCCATGGCAAACTCCTATCTCCGAAAAGTTCTCATTGCCGGTCAATGGCGAGACGCGTCCAGCAGCGGATCTTTTCGCGCGACCGATCCCAGTAAGAACGAAACACTATCAGCCGAGTTTCCAGTAAGCACTTGGGAAGATTGCGATGCGGCACTGGATGCGGCCGTCACAGCAGCTCGCGAATTGCGCAAGCTGCCGGCGGAAAAAATCGCTGCGTTCTTGGAATGTTACGCGGATCGAATCGAAGCCGCCAAGGATACGCTTAGCGACGCGGCTGCGGCCGAAACAGGACTGGCGCGAAGCCCGCGATTGGCCGACGTGGAACTTCCACGAACCAGCAACCAACTGCGTGCGGCTGCGGAAGCGTGTCGCAGCGGCAATTGGGCTCTACCAACGATCGATACCAAGACCGGCATCCGTTCTTGCTATGTCCAACTTGGGCCCGTTTGCGTTTTTGGTCCCAACAATTTTCCTTTCGCGTTTGGCAGTGCGTCCGGTGGTGACTTCGCCGCCGCCATCGCAGCAGGCAATCCCGTGATCGCCAAAGCCAACAGTTCGCATCCCGAAACAACTCGTTTGTTTGCCATCGAAGCGGCCGAGGCGTTGAAAGAAACCGGGCTGCCAGCGTCCACCGTGCAGTTGATCTATCGAACCAGCCATGATGATGGCGAACGATTGGTTGCCGATCCGCGAATCGGGGCGACAGGCTACACCGGCAGCCGCCACGCGGGACTGGCGTTGAAAACGGCTGCCGACAAAGCGGGCAAACCAATCTATTTGGAACTATCCAGCGTCAATCCGGTTGTCATCACTCCGGGCGCGCTTGCCGAGCGCAGCGACGATATCGTTGGCCAATTCATGACAAGCGTTTTGATGGGTACCGGACAGTTTTGCACCAATCCCGGCGTCGTGATGCTGGTGGACGATCCTGCATCAAACGAATTCGTTGATTCGGTGAAAGAAAAATTCAAATCGACGCCATGCGGAACCTTGCTTTCGCCAGCAGTGGCGAAATCGCTTTCCACCAACATCAAACGCCTGCGTGAGTTTGGTGCGGAACTGGTTGCCGGGGGCGGCGAGCCTGAATCGGACCGCTGCGCTTACGCAAACACGTTGTTGAAAACGACCGCCAAAGCTTTTTTGAGCAATCCAGAAGGTTTCCAAACCGAAGCGTTCGGCAACGCGTCGCTGTTTGTTGTCGCTGACGACGTGCAACAGCTCTGCGATACCATCGGACAACTCGAAGGCAACTTGACCGGATGCATCTACAGCGCCACCGACGGGAGCGACGATGCGGACTGTGAATCGATCGCGTTTGAACTGGAGCCCAAAGTCGGCCGTATCTTGAACGACAAAATGCCAACCGGAGTCGCGGTTAGCGCCGCGATGAACCACGGCGGACCTTATCCCGCGACCGGGCACCCAGGTTTTACCGCCGTTGGTGTCCCCGGATCGTTGTTGCGATTCGGCAAACTAACGAGTTTCGATAACATCCGTCCCAGTCGTCTGCCCAGTCTTTTGCAAGACAAAAATCCAACATCAGAGACTTGGCGAATGATCGATGGAGCCTGGAGCCAAGGCGATGTTTAAGGCGCCGGTTGCGCCAAGTCACGTTGTTCGGTTACTTTAGCGACAAAGAGATTTTTCCTAACGTCTTGTCGCTCGCGGGAGCGAATTTATCGCTCCGCGTTTCGAGCAAACCCAAAATTCATGTCTGCAGAAACCCAAAGTGTCGAAAACGAACCGTCGAGTGCTGTTGCACCATCCGCCGGTATCTCTCAATGGTTGGGACTGATTCGATTCAGTCACACCGTATTCGCGTTGCCGTTTGCGGCGCTGGCGACGGTGTTGGCGTTTTCTGCGCCGTTGCCTTCGGGCGCTTACCCAAGCTTTCGCGTTCGCGACCTGGTTGGAATCCTGTTGTGCATGGTGCTGGCCCGCAGCGCTGCGATGGCGTTCAACCGATTGGTCGACCAAAAAATCGATGCAGCGAATCCGCGTACTGAAAAACGACATTTGCCTGCCGGCGTGCTCAGTCGACAAAGCGTATGGGTTTTCACCTTCGCCTGTTCGTTGGGATTCGTTGCCAGCACCGCGATCTTTTTGCCCAACTGGGTGCCTTTGGCAGCGTCCGTGCCCGTGTTGTTGTTTTTATGCGGCTACAGTTTGGCAAAACGGTTTACATCCGCCGCGCATCTGTGGCTGGGAATCGCTCTGAGCCTTTCGCCGATCTGTGCTTGGGTTGCGATTCGGGGCGTCGAATCGGTTTCCGTTCCCAGTGACTTGCTGCTCCCATTGGTTCTGGCCGCCGCCGTGGCGGCTTGGGTGAACGGGTTTGACATTATTTATGCTTGCCAGGACGCGGCCTACGATGCCAAAGTCGGCTTGCACAGTGTTCCCGCAAAATTTGGGATCGCGGGAGCGTTGCGGATCGCCAAATTTTCTCACATGGTCATGCTGGGAATGCTGGCACTACTGGCGGTTGTCGGTGGTTCAGCCGGTTTGGGGTGGCTATTTTGGGTGATGTTGGTCGTGATCGCCGCCTTAGTGGTGCGGCAGCACTCGCTGGTGAAGCCCGATGATTTGGATCGCGTCAATCAGGCCTTTTTTGATACCAACGCGGCGATTAGCTTGTCATTGCTGGTTGTTGGCACGATTGACTGTTTTTGGGCCTGATCGTGTTGAATCGCGCCAGCGACTGCGGTTACTACACCTGCGGTTA
>CAZZDZ010000037.1:13342-22082 GCA_964652675.1 uncultured Pirellulaceae bacterium | reverse complement strand
TGGGCCTGATCGTGTTGAATCGCGCCAGCGACTGCGGTTACTACACCTGCGGTTAACGAATAAACAACGTGCAGATAACAACGTGTGAATAAATGACAACCTAAAAGCCTGTCTCACTAAACACAGCCCCCAAGCACAATTACACTTTCAGCCAATTGATATTTGCGGCGACCCGAGTCGCATCCGACGAAAAAGTATCCGATATGAACGCAACCGAACGTGATGCACGCTTTCGCGAAATCCGTGACAAAGTCGAATCAGAAGAACGATTGACTTTGGACGACGGAATCTTTCTGTACGACCCCCAAGTGCCACTTCAAGAAGTCGGCCAGTTGGCGAATTTGGTGCGTGAGCGAAAGAATGGTAACGTCGGTTACTTCAACATCAACACGCACCTGAATCCAACGAACGTTTGCGTCTATCGCTGTCGATTCTGTGCGTTTCGCAGCGACCTGCGTGACCCCAAAGGTTACGCGATGAGCGACGAACAGATTCTGGATCGTGGCCGCGAAGCCACCGAG
The DNA here is from genome assembly GCA_964652675.1 of uncultured Pirellulaceae bacterium. Classification (GTDB taxonomy): domain Bacteria; phylum Planctomycetota; class Planctomycetia; order Pirellulales; family Pirellulaceae; genus K23-9. The sequence continues at coordinate 21,561 of CAZZDZ010000037.1, read as the reverse complement.
AATGGTTGCACCGAAATGCACATCGTCGGCGGATTGCACCACCAGAAACCTTACGAGTGGTACCGCCACATTATCGAACTACTCAAAGAGAATTATCCCAAGATCCATCTGAAGGGTTGGACGGGAGTCGAAATCAATTGGTTTGAATTCCAAACCAAGAAATCGATCAAATGGGTTTTGGAAGACATGAAAGCGGCGGGGCTAGGCAGCATGCCTGGCGGTGGCGCCGAGATTTTTCATCCCGAAGTCCGCGATCAGTTGTGCGAACACAAAGCCAACACGCACGCGTGGCTGGACATCCACCGAACGGCACATGAAGTCGGCTTGAGAACAAACTGCACGATGCTTTATGGGCACGTTGAAAACGCGTTTCACCGCATTGATCACCTGATGCGTTTGCGAGAACTACAAGATCAGACCGGCGGTTTCCAAGTCTTCATTCCGCTGGCGTTTCATCCCGAGAACACCAAATTATCAGATCTAAAGAAACCGTCTGCGCTGATGGATCTGCGGACGATGGCAGTCAGCCGACTGATGTTAGATAACGTCCAGCATGTCAAAGCGTACTGGATCATGCTGGGCATCGAGACGGCTCAAACGGCGCTGGCTTACGGAGCCGATGACATCGACGGCACGGTGCGTCATGAATTGATCTATCACGACGCGGGAGCCACCACGCCCCAGTGCTTGACGGTGGACAGCATCAAGAATTTGATCGTCGAAGCCGGTCGCGACCCAATCGAACGCGATACGGTCTACAACCGCATCCATCGCGACCCAGACGACTACACGAAATGGGAAAGCGGCCAGCCAGTAGACGAACCAGTAGCCGTTTCGTAATTCTGCAGGCCCGCAACGGTCTGCTTATTTCGACGGGATTTGGCGTTTTGCAGGCGGGTCGGATACCATGGGGTTGGTCCAGAAACTAACCCAATCGAGAGTTCCCGTGCATTCTATTCGTCAACGATTCGCGTTTACGATGACCGAAGTACTAACGGTCGTGGCGGTCATTGGGGTATTGGTTGGCTTGTTGCTGCCCGCTGTGCAAGCTTCGCGGGAATCGGCCAGGCGTCGTAGCTGCATGAATAACTTGAGCCAGATTGGGCTTGCCGTACAGTTGTATCACCAGAGTTTTCAGCAGTTGCCGGTGCAACTCTCGGGCACAGACGGCCCAACCGCTCAAGACAACGATCGGCGACTGAGTATTTTCGTTGGCTTGCTGCCATTCATTGACCAAAGCGCCTTGGCAGCACAGATTCAAGAAACCCAACTCCCTCTCGACGTTGGAATGTACGGTGGGATGTACTCTGGCGGCTGGGACGACGACTCAGTGGATGACTCAGTGGATGAGTTACAAGAAGGCGAAGACGAAGAAGTTAAAACTTGGTTAGCCGGCGGACCGATTCCCTACGAAAACACATTTGCGCCATGGGTAACCGAAGTCCCAACGCTCCGATGTCCCAGTGACCCTGGTTATGGGCTCCCAGCTTTGGGCCGCACAAACTACGCGGCGTGCTTGGGCGATGGCATGGTTGCCGCAAACACGGGACCGATGAAATCCGTCAATGGCGTTTATCAGTTGGACTCAGAACTTGCGGACCAAACGAACGCAGCGATGCGTGGTATTTTTGTACCGCGCGTGGTGACACGTTTATCAGATGTCACCGATGGTTTGTCGCAAACGATTTTGCTCGGTGAAATCTGCACGGATTTGGGAGATTCGGACACGCGCACTTCACCAGCCATTAACGGGGGGCCAGCTTTACGCAGCAATCCCAGTTGGGTGTTCGGCGAAGAATTGATTGACGCTGGAAAACCAAAGTTCTGGTCGCCCGGTGTCAGCCACATTGCAACTTTGATCACGAGCGCTGGTCGAGGATATCGGTGGGCCGATGGAATGCCGATTTTCACCGGATTCAATACGATTCTGCCACCGAATGGTCCATGTGTGATCGAAGGAAAATCGGACGACGACACAGGTTATCTAACCGCAAGCAGTCGACACCTAACTGGCGTGAATATCTGCATGGCTGACGGTTCCATTTCGTTTGTAACCAATTCGGTCGACACGGGAGATCAAACCGCAGCAACGCCCTACGTCGGTAGCCCAAACAAACCAGACCAGAAAAGCAAATATGGAATCTGGGGCGCGATGGGAACTCGCAATTCAAAAGAACTTTTCAGCAATACGACGGCTGAATAAACCAACTCGACGTTTCCGCAGCCAAAAATGAAATTCCACGATAGATCACGGATTCAGAGCCGATGACCGGAGTCGAACCGGTGACCTATTCATTACGAATGAATTGCTCTACCAACTGAGCTACATCGGCTTTGGGTGCGATTTCACCCGAGAAATGGCAAGATAGCAGATCCTTGGCGGTTCAAGCCAGGGTCTTATGCGACCAAATTTTTGCTCGATCTTCTTTTTCAAACAAACACTTTCTTGCTTCGCGATTTCCGCAAAGCAGCTTTGGTCGCCCTTAGCGACCGACTTGGGCAACCTGCTGTGCGCAGTTTCCTTCGGATCGACAAAAAAATCTTTTTAAGCTAAATAATGCACAATCTGGACACACTTTTGGCATGGATTTTTCGCATGTTTGGTGTTTTGGCTGCCGGTCTTTGAACCTCCCCTTCAAGGAAACATGATTACCTCCTTTAAAAATGGCGGTGTCCTGGCAATCAGTTCAGAATCGCAAAACAATTTCACTGTTTACGTACACACATTCTCTTCCGAGAACCAAAGCCATTTGGCAGGAGATTTGTCTCGATGAATGAAGTCGAACTCGACGTGCTCGACTTGAAAGAACTTGTTCTTTCAAACAATTCGTTCGGTCCCGCAGATGTTGGAGAAATCCGCACCGCAATCACCGAAAACTACGGCCACTTTGGTGAGCTGCGTGATGCCGTCAATGAGATGGAAGAGGACCTCGCGATCAGTCCGGCGGGCAAAACAAAAAAAGGCGTTTGCCAGTTTTTGCTTGGAAAGTTCGCCGATGCCTTAGAGACCCTGTCGGCAGCCGATGGCAGTGCGATGGCTCAGTTCTACCAAGCTCGTTGTAACTTTGAACTTGGCAGATTCGAGGACGCCATCACGGCCTACGAAGCGGCCCAGAAATCTGGCTACAACGAAGACCAATGCAAAATCGGTGTCGCCGAAGCGAATCGCTACGCCGGTCGTATCGACGAAGCGATGAAGATTCTGGACAACATCTTTGGTCCTGCAGAGCAAACCGCTGACTACATGTACCAACGTGCGGCGACCGTGTCGGCCGTTGGTGGACGATTGGATGAAGCGATCGCTTTGTACGAACGTGCTGTTCAAACCGACGAAAATCACGCCGGAGCTCTGTTTGGGTTGGCGTTGGAAAATGACCGACTGGGCAGAGACGAAGAGAGTTTGCGGTTGTACGAACGCGCTGCCAAAGCGTTTCCAACCGGCATCGGCGCTCTGATCAACCTTGGTCTGATCTACGAAGACAACAGCGAACTGGATAGGGCGCAAGCTTGCTACAAGCGAATTCTGGATTGCCATCCGGATCACGAACAAACGTTGCTGTACATGAAAGACGCGTCGGCAACGGGCAATATGCTCTACGACGACGTCGCACAACGTCGCAACGATCGTTTGACTCAAACGCTAGGCATGCCAGTCACCAACTTTGAACTGAGTGTGCGTAGTCGCAATTGTTTGTCCAAAATGGGCATCGAAACGATTGGCGATTTGACTCGCACGTCCGAATCAGAATTGCTAAGCAGCAAGAACTTTGGCGAAACCAGCTTGGTCGAAATTCGCGAAATGCTGACGTCCAAGGGTCTTTCGCTTGGCCAGTTTGCTCACGAAAAGAAGAACAACGATCCGCCAATCGACACCAGCCACATGACGCCAGACGAACAAGCGTTGCTGGAGCGTCCGATTGCCGACTTGAACCTTTCTGTACGTGCTCGCAAGTGCATGGCTCGATTGCAAATCAATTCCATCGGTGAATTGATTCGCAAAACCGGCGACGACATGCTTGAGTGCAAGAACTTTGGGGTTACGAGCCTGAACGAAGTTCGCGAAAAACTGACCGACCTTGGCTTGAAAATGCGTGGAGACTGATCGCAGTCGCTAATGAGCCAATTCGAATTTCAGCTAAAACACCGTGACGCCAATACCAACGCGCGTCGCGGTGTTTTTTTGACCCCACGCGGCGAAGTTCAGACGCCTGGATTCATGCCTGTCGGCACGCAGGGCACTGTCAAAGGAGTAACGATCGACCAGGTCGCTGCGACTGGCGCCCACATGATTCTGGGTAACACCTACCACTTGGCACTGCGTCCGGGTCACGAAACCGTTCGTCGCCTTGGTGGATTGCACGCGATGTGCGGCTGGCAGGGACCGATTCTGACCGATAGCGGCGGGTTCCAAGTATTCTCGCTGGACGCAATCAACAAAGTCACTGAGCAACAAGTGACGTTTCGTAGCCACATCGATGGTGCGATCATCGAACTGACCCCCGAGTACAGTATCGAAATCCAAGAAGCTCTGGGGAGCGATGTCGCAATGGTCTTGGACCACGTGGTTGCATTGCCGGCCGAAAAGAGTGTGGTCGAAGAAGCGATGGCGCGTTCAGTCCGCTGGGCAAAACGATGCTTGGATTCGGCCAGCCGAGACGATCAAGCTCGATTTGCAATTGTCCAAGGAGGATTGGACGTGGAGCTTCGTATTCAATGCGCTCGCGACTTGGCGGCAATGGATTTCAATGGGTTCGCAGTCGGAGGACTCAGTGTTGGTGAAGCCCCTTCGGAGATGTATCGCATTACCGCTGCAACCACACCGGAGTTGCCCGAACACAAACCCCGCTACCTAATGGGCGTCGGGCGTCCAATTGATTTGCTGGAAAGTGTCGCAAGAGGCATCGACCTATTTGATTGTGTCATGCCAACGCGCAACGGGCGAAACGGATTCGCATTCACTGATGCCGGACCGCTGAAATTGCGAAACGCAGTTCACCGCGAAGACACTCGGCCGCTGGAAGAAGATTGTCCCTGCATTGCGTGTCAGCACAGTCGCGGATATCTACGCCATCTGTTCAACGCAAAAGAAATGTTAGGGCCCACTCTGCTTTCGATCCACAATTTGACTTATTACCAACGGATCATGAAACAAGCCCGAGAAGCGATCGAGCAAGATCGATTCGAGGCATTCGTAGCAGAAAAGAAAGCTGGCTGGGAAGCAAAATAGGCGGCCAGCCGCTGTCCACTTTTAGCGCAATAAACAGTTTCATCGCAATAAATCAGCGCAATAAAAAAGAGACGTATCCTCACGTCTCCTTCTCACGCTAATTCGCTTTGTTTGATCTAGCTGATCAAGTTTTCAAGTGCGCTCAACGCACTTTTCGCTTCGGAGATTCCGCCCATCTGATCAACAATCTTCTTGGCTTGTAGTAAGGAATCGTATGACACCTCTCCGTTGGCAGATCGCCTGCTTGTCGAGCCAACTGGACGACCAGGTCGCCCAATTTTGCCGTTCTTCTTTTTCGATGTTGAACGGATTGTGCTAACGAAAGCGGGAGTCACTTGGATTCCTTTCTTCTTCAGCTCGCTCGCAACTTCCTTAGGTTTAGCTGCTGGATTTGCATTGTAGTAATCACGAATTGCTTGTGACTTGTTTTTGCCCCCAGATTTTCGCTTAGCCATTGTCTGGTTTACCTTTTGCACTGTTGTGCGTTTCGAAATTGATGTGGATAAGAATTTTTGGCCCGTTGTTTTTGAATCGTCGTTGTAACAATTCAAACCACGTAAGAAGCCCCCATGCGTGATTGAACGAGCGAAAAACACAGTGCACCCAAACGCTTGTGATCAGTATCAACATTGATACGCGTTACGGTTGGTAGCACCTTTGAATCACAAACTTAAGCACTATCAATAACATGTCAAACACTTTCCCATGTGGGGGACCCATCACGTTCCATCACCTGAACTAAAACTCATATGACTGATGAACTTTAGTGCGGCGAAAATGCGCCGTAGTGTTTTAAAAGCAAAACACCTCAACGACTTTCACATCCTAGAAACGACTTGGATACCCAACAATGAAAGTCCTAATTCCAAAACCCTTCCGCAGAGGGTTACCAAGGCCAACCGTGTTGTTTGAATTTCAGTTGTTGAAGCATTAATGACGTGGCAATGCTCGTCATCATTAAACGTAGCGTATGCCTTTGCAGTACCGTACAGGTATTCCACTAGTTGGTTTGGGGCGTAGCCTTCATGCACGTTTACTAAAGCCTCTTCTAATTTCACCAACATCATCGCAAGGGCGCGTTCTGCGGGTTGAGTGAACTTGATTCCATGCTGCTCAACACGCTGTTGTATGTCTGCGGGGGTTGCGCCGACCCTCTTTAGAATGCTTTGAGTTCTCGCAAAAGAATATTGGATATAGGTTGCCGTATTTCCGTCTGTGGCAACCATTTTCTTAAGTGAGAACCTGTAGTCGCTCGCGCGGTGGTGCGCCAAATCAGCATATTTGATTGCGGCGATCCCAATCGTTTCAGCAACTTGAACCTGCTCAGCGTCGTCCATAGGCGGGTCCATTCTTGCCAAACGCTCTGGATTGCAGACCACGGTCGCAGCCCCAGCGACAGCGTCGTTTAGCAGCCCCTCTAAACCCACCAAAGTCCCACTTCGGGTCTTCATGGGCCTGCCGTCCTCTCCGAGTACAGTCCCAAAGTTCACGTGCACAAGTTTGACCTTGTCCAGGTCTATCAACTTCGCAACTTCGAATAGTTTGTCAAAGTGTTCGCTCTGCCTTGAATCGACAACGTACAGAATCTCGTCTGGCGCAAATTCATCTAATCGATACTTTAGCGTGGCAAGATCGGTTGTCGCATATAAGAACGCGCCATCCTGTTTCTGAACGATCATCGGCGCATCAAAGCTATCCAGGAATACGCAAACAGCGCCATCACTGTCTTTTGCGAGCCCTCGTTTTTGAAGATCCGTGACAACATCAGCAAGCATCGAGTGATAAAAGCTCTCACCGAGTGTGTGATCAAACGTAACATTCAGTCGATCGTAGATTCGATTAATCTCGTCTTTGCAGTGCGGCAAAAATTCATGCCACAAAGCCAAGTTTTCTTTATCGCCCGCATGCAGTTTGACCGTTTCCTGTAGAACATCTTTGTCGACCGTTGAGTGAGCTTTGGCATCAGCGGCTGTTTCAGGATCATCGTCAACCAATGCGATCTTTGCGTTCGTATGTTTGAGTGTTTGCTTCGCAGCGGCAAGTTTTTTGACGGCCGCTTTCAAAGCCTTCTCTTTCTTTTTCTTATCTGTGTCCGCTGCGTCCACATCCAACTGCGCTTGATCGGCTCTCTCTTGGCACAGTGCGATGTCTGCCTGCAGTTTGTCGATCGACTTCACTGCTTTTCGATACTCGATCAGTTGGTTGACTTTTCGGTAGAGCTTTGCAAGTTCTGGGATCGGGTTTTGTTTAACCACACTCGGGTCGCCAAAATGTTTGTACCCATAGATGATGATTCCAAACTGGGTGCCCCAGTCACCCAAGTGATTGTCGGTAACAACATTGTGCCCTAGGAACGATAAGGTTCTCGCAAGCGAATCACCGATCACGGTGCTTCGGATGTGCCCGACGTGCATCGGCTTGGCAACGTTGGGGGATGAAAAGTCGATGACGATGTTCTTGGGCGATTGCGACTTTGATACAAGACATCTTTCATCGCCAAGCATCTCGGCGACCTTGGATTCCAAAAACGAATCCTTGACAGTCAAGTTGATGAAACCTGGCCCGGCAACCTTGGCTGGTTCACAAAAGTCGTCGACTTTTAATGCGGCCACAATCGACTCGGCAACTTCTCTCGGGTTTGATTTTTCAGCCTGCTGTTTGCTAAGCGGCATCGCGCAGTTGGCTTGATAGTCACCATGGCTGGCGTCATTGGTGCCGCGAATCATCTGAGCATATTTTTCTGGCTGATCGGTCATGTCCGCCAGCGCGGTGGCAAATCGTTCTTGTAAGATCGCGGGAATATGCATCGTGCGTTCGCCTAATAATGGGCGCCTGTTAGCGCATGAAAAAGTGTTAAAGGAATAAGCCAGCATCAATTGGATTGACACCGCAGTGCAAGCACGCGGGCATCGCCGCGAAGCAGAAAGATATCACGAGACAACAAAACGCTGAAAGGCATCTTGCCAGGACAAACCAGACGGGACAAACCAGA
>CAZZDZ010000037.1:4392-13242 GCA_964652675.1 uncultured Pirellulaceae bacterium | reverse complement strand
ACCGGAGATAGACGACGTAGTCAGACTACGCGTCAACTTCGATCCCCAGTTCAGCCAGCGGAATCGGTGTGCCATCGGCCCACAATGATTCCAGGTCATAGAATTCGCGTGTCTCGTCGTCAAACAGGTGAATGACCACGCTACCATAGTCCAGCACGATCCAACGACTTTCATCGAACCCTTCGACTCCAAGTCGGCGATCACCGAGATCTTTTTGCAAAACGTCGTCAATCTGGTCACTGATCGCGTGCAGTTGCCGACGGCTGGTTCCGGTTGCGAGCACGAACAGATCAAATTCAGCGGACTGGTTGCAAACGTCTAGGACCACGACATCGCTGCCGTTGTTGTCTAGCGCCACACGAGCCGCGGCGGCCGCAAGCTTACGGGCGCCTTCGGTACCGTGTGGACGAATCGCCCGCAGCGGACCGCCCATGTGATTTGCTTTGGGCGCAGCCGCCTCTGGTCCTGGTGCGGTATCAGTCTTTTCGGAATCGGTGGGAGGTTGTTCTGTCATGACCGAGAGTCTAGTGGATAAATCGACGCTGTCACGCGTGGAAACGGTCCCACAGGCGGTAAATTGGTTCGGTTTGTCGTTATTCATTGCCTTGTTTCCCGTTTCGGCGCGAGGCTCGTTGCGGTAACGCTCATTGCGGTACTTTCATCGCACTTTGCGTGGACGCCTCAAAATACTATGGCACCGATTGTGCCGGTCGATTGCTTGTAGGAGAAAGGAACCGCACCGGGAGTTCGCTGTTGCCGTTGAAAACGCTCCACTAAGTTTTCTCATTCCCCCAAAAGCGGTAAAATTCTTCCGTCGGTTACGTGGAAGTTCACGGTGGCCCGCAAGTTTTCACACATGACTGATTTTGAAAGGTTCGATGATGGACGCAATGGACATTTTGGGCGCTCTGCTTGGCAAGAAATCCAGTGGCGGCAGCGCTGGAGGCAACATATTGAAGGACATGTTGGGCGGAGGAACACCAAAGCCTTCCACGCAAACGCGACGTGCTCCGCAACCACAGCGTCAGGGACGCCCCAAAACAATCGGCGACGCAGCCCGATCCTTAGAAGATTTGCTGAACGTTTCCAACGAACATCACGCTCAACAACGCCAAACACCGGCGCCCAAGCGCCAATCCCCTCCACAATGGACGCCAGAGCAAGAGTCGATGAACGAACAGTCGAAAGTTCTCGTTCGCGCAATGGTCAATGCTTCTAAGTCGGACGGGCAAGTAACGGAAGCCGAACAGCAGGAGATTTTGAAGCGTCTGGATCACGTCACGCAAGAAGAGATTGATTTCTTGCGAGCCGAATTTTCGCGCAAGACAGATGTTCGCGAATTTGCTTGGTCAGTCCCGCTGGGAATGGAAGAACAGGTGTATACGCTGTCAGTCGTCGCCATCGATCTCGACGAAAACAAAGAAGCAAATTACCTGGGCGATCTTGCCCACGGTTTGCGATTGGCACCAAGTCGATGTAATGAGATTCATCGCAAGTATGGAGCCCCTGAGATTTTCCACGAAGATTAGCGCGACCTCCGTGATCGTGGAGATTTCGGGACCCCCATTGTCGACAATGACGTCTTCTATTCCAGCAGCAACCAAGTATGCCGTGTGGATTGGGCCCCCATCGCAAACAAACCTGCTGCCAGCGAACCTGTACGCCTGTTAGCCTGCGCAACCTAAGAGGTTGCTTAGGTAACAAACAGCCCTACAGGGCCGTAGTGCCAAAAATGCTTTGAAAACCGCGAAAAGCCTGATTTAACATTGAAAATGACAAAAATCGCGGTAAAGTCCTGGGTTAATCCGGAAGCTTTTCCGCGTAATGATGGTAAGAGGGGATTTTGACGATTTTCGCCGAGACCCTTCTTGTTGCTGGATCATCAATCCAAAAGAGGGGGGCTTCAGCACAGACACAGCGGCTTTATTCAATTTTTGCCAGCGAATCTTTGGTTTCGCACTTTCGGACTCTTGTTTTTCATTTTCACTTTTAGGGTATTTAGCTATGAAGTTAAAACGTTCGGGTTTCACACTCGTGGAGCTTTTGGTCGTAATCGCGATCATTGGTATTCTGGTTGGTTTGCTGCTGCCAGCTGTACAGGCAGCTCGTGAAGCAGCGCGTCGGATGAGCTGTAGTAACAATTTCAAGCAAATCGGACTTGGCTTGCACAACTACCACTCAGCATTCAAGCGACTACCCACGCAAGGTGGTGGCACGTTTGGTATCTCAGATCCTTCGGCTCCAGAGCGTACTTTCGACCGCTGGCGAGGCATTTTCAGCGGCGATGCTGGTAACCCGACCCGAAACGTTACTCAAATGAACAACCTGCAATTGAGCATTTTGGTTGGCCTTACTCCGTTCATCGAGCAACAGGGTCTTTGGGAGACAATCTCCAACCCGAACGACTTTGATGGCGACGGCACGATTGACTTCCCTGCGATGGGTCCAGTTCCTGACGCGATCGACTTCGAGCCATGGGCTACCGAAATCCCAACTTACCGTTGCCCAAGTGACCCTGGCACAGGCTTGCCTGCTCTAGGTCGAACTAACTACGGAGCATGCCTTGGCGACTCGACATGGTTCAGTGGTACTTTGGTGAACAGCAGTAACGATGACAGCGATCAACAAGTTTCCGAAGAAGCTCAGGCTGCTCAGCGAGGCTTCTTTAGGCAGTATCGTCAAACTCGCTTCCGCGACATGCTTGATGGTTTGTCCAACACGATCGCCATGGGTGAATTGATCACCTACTTGGGTGACCGAGATACGCGTGCAAGTCTTCCAACGAACGATTTGGGAAACAACAATAACTCGACTACCCGGTTGCGAGATAACGTTTTGGAGTGCCGTGGCTGGGTAGATCCTGAGCGTCCTCGGTTCTGGTTGATGGGCGACTCTAGGGGAAGCGAGTCACGTGGATACCAATGGGCTAGTGCTAGAACAATCAATTCTTCAACGATGACCATTTTGCCACCTAACGCCGAACTGTGTGGTCCGTCGAACTTTGAGGACATTACCCTCAATGGGACCATGTCCAGCCAACACCAGGGCGGTTGCCACGTCTTGATGGGTGATGGTGCCGTTATCTTTATGACAGACTCCGTTGAGGCTGGTGATCCGAACATTGGCAATGTTTGGCTAGGCGGTACGGGAGCACGAGCACCTGGCTCGGCTAGTCCTTACGGATTGTGGGGAGCTCTTGGTACTCGCGGTGCGAAAGAACCGATCGAAGAGCAACTGAACCAGTAAGCTTTAATCAGTTCGTTTATTCAGTACGCCACCGGACAACACCTGTTGCCGGTGGCGTTTTTTTGTATCATTAATGGGTGGGAATTCCTGGGTTGGAATTCGATATACGAACTTTCATTGAGAACTGTAATGAAGAAATTTGCTTTGAGCGTGGCTGTCTTGCTTGTTGCGGCCGGAGGCATGGTTGGTTGCGGAGATTCGGGCACCAAGTCGATAAAGGAATCCTCTAGCGCAGATGAAGTGGCGGCTTACAAAGCTAAAATGGCAGCAGAAGCTGCTGAGGGCGAGAAAGAAATGACAGAAGACGGTGGCCCCTGATCCTTCCATAACCTTGATCGCTTAAAACCTCTTAAGACGCTTAGCGCAAGTCGTTAGCGGTTTTTCAATCTCTCGTTTTTGGCATTGTGTTGGTTTCCCGCCAGCGATGAGGGCGCAGCGGTAGCTGCTTGCATCGTCGCGGCGTTGGAAGAAACAGGAACGTAGGCCAGGCACATTCACCGGCGAACCATTGCTGGCTCTCTGTTGTTGGTCCGCCCCAAAAGATTGTGTGCGATGCAAAGCAGGCACCACTTCGCTCGGACTTTCACAAGCCTCACTTGATCACGCGAACGGACGCTCCGTCACCGCCGCTCGACGAGCGCACTTCTTGCGTGAGGAATCGGTTTGCATCTTGCTTTGCGAGCTTGCTTGCCGTCCTTGATACGACCGTACTGGTTGCGACTGTTCTTGAAGCACTTTGCAGCAACGGACACACCGCACAATGACTCTTGGCGATTCGGTACAGATAACGTTCCGATTTGCTCCGCCCGCTACGTCCCTCGAGCGGCATCGTACAGATACGCTGATTTATTCATGCGTGTGTATTTGATCGCCACGGGCGTGGAATCATCTCTGCCGGCCTTCACGGCCTCAGCGATCATCTTGCTGCTAAACTGTTTGGTGTGTTTAGCGTTTCTAAGCCCGTGCCTGGTGTTCAGCCCCAATCCGGAAGGAAAAACGATGGACTTATTAAAATGGTTCGTCTGTGTTGCGCTGATTTTGGGTGGGCACGAAGTTTGCGCGCAACAGCGTATTAGCAAAACGCAATTGAACTCTCTCTATCAGCCACAAGTGTTTGAAGGAATGCCTTGTCGGGTGATGAAGCCGCTGGATTTTGATGGCGCTAAAAGTTACCCGGTGATCGTTTCGCTTCATGGTGCAGGCGGACGCGGAAAGAACAATGACAAACAACTGAAAGATTGGAATCGTCAGTTGGCCGAAGAAAAACGCAGAAAGGATTTCCCGTGCTACGTCGTGGCTCCTCAATCCGAAGAACTGTGGAATGCCCAGCATTTGAAAAAGATCCAGTCGCTGATTAAGACGCTTGAGTCAGTCGACATGGACCGAATCTACATCATGGGACACTCGATGGGCGGACACGGCACGTTTATTCTGATTCAATTGGATAGCGATTACTTCGCGGCCGCAGCTCCGTCGGCCGGCGCAGGTCGCAAACAAACCGAAGACTTTATCGACGCCGAGAAGATCAAGGACATTCCGATTTGGGCGTTTCATGGCGACAAGGATAGCGTCTGCCCATACGAAAAAGTCCAGAAAGTGTTTGCCGACTTAAAGAAACTCGGTGGCAACATGAAACTGACGACATTGGCGGGGGACAACCATGGTATTTCAAAAAAGATGATCGTCGGCGCCGACAACGCAAGCACACAATGCAGCAGCGACCGCTGCGATAAACAAACAGACTTCATGACGTGGCTTTTCGCGCAATCACGCTCTGAGGCAAACTAAACTCTTGGCCACTGGACTTCGTTATCAAAAAAGGTGATTAGAAGAATGAAATCTTCCTCCATCGCAATCCGCGTGATGCTCGTTGTCACGTTCGCGTTTTCAGTTTGCCATTTTGCTTTAGCCCAAGACGCTCCGCCCAATGCGCAGCTACAAAAGCTGTTAAAACGATTTCCCGCAGCCGATGCCGACGGTGACGGAAAACTGACGGTTGCAGAAGCGCATGCGTTTCGCGACAAAATGTTGGGAAATCGCAGCAGCGCAAAACAAAACCAATCAGGACGACAAGGTGGCGTGCAGCGAACCTTTAAAGTGAATCCTGGCTGGGAACAGGAACGCTTTCCTGAGCATGCGGTTTGCTACAAGTCGCCCGCTGAAATCAAGGCGATCTACGAAAAATCCAAATCGGCAAAAAAGCCAACCGTCGTCTCATTCCCCAAGCCAAGTGACGGTGCGTTGCGCGTCGTGGGCGTTGGCCACAGTTTTATGGTGCCGGGCTACAGCACGTTGCCAAAGATCAGTCGAGCCGCTGGAATGGAGCAACCGCTGTATACACACACTGGCGGAGGCGTGACGGGCAGTGCACGCTACAAGTGGGAACAAGAGAACGGGATTTTTCAATTTGACAAAAAGCCCAACCCAAAACTGCTCGCATCGATCGCCAACGGACAGTGGGATGCGATGATGTTCGGTCCCTACTACAACGATCGCGCGGAATTCTATTCTTGTTGGATCGATTTTTGTTTGAAGTACAACCCTGACATGAAATTCTATCTGTCGGATGCGTGGCCCCAATTGGAACAACTCGACAAGATTCCCACATCCGAAAAAGAACTGACCGCTGAAGTCTTTGACCGTATGGGCAAAGAAAAACTGGCTTCGTATTCCGAAACACTTAATCCATTGTTGGAAGCGTATCCGGGCAAAGTGTTCGTTTTGCCGACGTCCAAAGCGATGGTTTTGGCGGCAAAGCACTACCTGCGTGGCGAACTGCCAGGTGTGGAAGGACTGCATCGCTTTATCGGCAAAAAAGAGCGTTCGCTTTGGCGCGACAAACTGGGACACCTTGGCCCCGGATTCGAGCGACTGGAAGGTTACGTGTTCTACGCCACTCTCTATGGTAAGTCCCCCGAGTTGATCAAAGATCCGATCAAGTACGGTGGAAATTCAGACTATCCAAGCACGGAATTAGATCAGATGTTTCGCAAGATCGCGTGGCAGGCCATCGTCAATCATCCGCATTCAGGAGTCGTCGACAAAGACGGTGATGGTGTGAACGATCAAGCCGAAACGCGCGAACTGATCAAAAATTAGCAATCGGAAAAACACAAACCGGAAAACGCACGACTTCTGTTACGCCCTTTCAATCGAGATCACCAAACCATGAATAAACTGCTTGCTGTTGTCGTTCTGGTCACCGCCTGTTCTCACCATGAAAGCTTGGTTGCGGCAGACCAGGATGCGACCGGTGCCCGATGTCCAAACATTCTGTATTTCTATGTTGATGACATGGGCTGGGGTTCGATTGGCCCCAACGGTCAATCGGACCGCAAGTCAAAGGGGCTGCCGTATGTGCAGACTCCCAACATCGATCGATTGGCCGCTGAAGGTGTCAATTTTCGACGCGGCTACGCGTGTACCGTTTGCTCTCCTTCGCGCTCGTCACAACAAACCGGCTTTCATCAAGGCCACTGTTTTGCTGATCGCAACGATCCCGATAACGCCAAGAAAGCAATGCGATCAGATGACGTTTTGATGGGCGATGTATTGTCGGCTGCTGGCTACACGACGGGCTACTGGGGCAAATGGGGTTACGGTGGTTCCAAGGACATGCAAAACCCGAAAATTGAAAATGTTCAAACGCTACCCACTTCTCATGGCTATCAACATGTGCTCGCCGAACTTCATCATGTTCGCGCGCACACTTTTTTCCAGCCAACACTTTGGCACGCGCCGGCACGATTGGGATCAAAAGGCGGACTTGAACTTGCTCCCAACTCCATGGCGGCGTTTCGCAATCCACGCTATCCGCAAACGCCTGCTTTTCAAAATCACGACGACTATCCGAAAACCGCTTACTGTGACGATTCCTACGCGATGGCGGCGCTGGACTTTGTTCGCGATCAAGGAAAAAACTATAACCAAACCGGCACGCCGTTCTTTGGATTGCTTGCCGCTCAGATCCCACACGCCCCCTTTGGTGATATCGCAACTTTGCCCAAGTGGAACGCCGCATATAAGGACGACGCGAACTTTGGAAAGCTGGACAAACAGGCAAAACAGTGGGCAGCGATGGTCACTCGTATCGATGCACACTTTGGGAACATCCTTGCTGCTCTGGAGGACCCAAACCAAGACGGAAACACGGACGATTCGATCGTTGATAACACTTTGGTGATTTTCCAAAGTGACAATGGCGGGCCCGGTGGAAAAAGCAATTCGGAACTGGACTCCAACGGCGGGCTGCGTGGGGTGAAGGGAAAAATCTATGAAGGCGGCATCCGTGTCCCGTTGGTCGTACGCTGGCCGGCAAAAATCACAGCAGAATCGAAACTCAAAGCGGGCAGCAACAGCGACATGGTGGTCGACATCACCGATCTACTGCCAACTTTCTGTGAACTCGCTGACACCAGGATTCCTCCCGGCATCGATGGAGTTTCGATCGCGCCAACGCTCACCGGATCAGGCCATCAGCGCAAACGCGACTTCATCATCCACGAAGCGGGGCCGAACCAATCAATCATACGCGGCAACCTTAAGCTGATACGAGGAAAGAAAGGTAGCTTGGAACTATACGACTTAAAATCCGATCGCGCTGAGACGACCGATATCGCTGCGAGCCATCCAGATTTGGTGAAAGAGCTGGAGGCACGATTGATTGGCGAACGCGTGACGGAACCGAAAGGATTCGCAAACACTTATCACCACTTCACCGGCAGCGACGGCGCGAAGACTTCGGATGCATCCAACTGGTCCGACTACCAATACGCCAATGATGACATCGTTTACATGACCGACGCGGGCGGTCCAAAGTTGTCGTGGGTCGCCAAGATCGCTAACGACCAGGGCGACGCAAAAACCGCAACCGTCGACGAGGACTTGCAACTACTGTCACTAGAAATCACCGGCAACGAAAAAAACAGTGCGTCCCAGTCAGTCGTATTGGAAGCAAGCGTCAATCTGACAGGCCGAAACGAGATCCGTATCGGCCCCTCTGGATCTCTACAAGTCGTTGGAGGAACGGTGTCGTCTCTAAGATGGATCGAAATTCAACCTGGGGGATCGCTTACAGGAACCGGAACCCTGGATGCTGCGGTCTACAACAATGGGCGACTGGACGCCCAATTCAAACTCAGCGGTGACTACCGACAAAGCGATAACGCAACACTCACGTTGGTCGCGAGCCCAAAAGGACCTTCGTTTGTCGTCAATGCTGACGCCACGATTGCGGGAACACTTGCGGTGCAAATCCCCGACGCAATCAAGGTCTCCCAAGGTCAGTCGTTTCGCGTGATGTCGGCAAAGAAAATCACTGGCAAGTTTGCGAATGCAGACGATGAAGTGATTGCCACTGACGGAACGAAGATGTCGATCAACTATCGCGGCAATACGGTTACGGTGGTCGTAAAGTAGCAAAATCGCAGATTTATGGTCTTCCTGACAGGATTGGCGTAAATTCACCTTGAAAATCTGTGTCGATTGCGACAGAGTTTCCATCAATGCTAACGGCGACTTGTGTCGTGCAATTCAAAGAGGCAATGAATTGTGCTATTCAGGCCGCCTTTTTTCGTTTGTGCCCGCAGCTTGGCAAATACACGC
>CAZZDZ010000037.1:0-4292 GCA_964652675.1 uncultured Pirellulaceae bacterium | reverse complement strand
CGCAGCTTGGCAAATACACGCGGCTTGGCAATTTCACAATGCGATTGGCAATTTCACAGCGCGCAAGTTCACTCACCCCCCGCGATCGCAGGATCGGTGAACAGTTAAATTCGCGTCCCCAGATCGTTCTAGTACGTCCAGATCGTATGGACCCGATTGTTTCGCAGTCGCAAAATGGCACGCAGTTTGCGGATGATCCAATCAAAACGCCATTCTATAATGGTGGCATGACCACCTGGGGGATTCGTTTCCGACACACCTACCAAATAGTGAATCGATGAAAAATACTTGGCACTTTGTTTTTTGTCTCTCCGCTGCGACCATTTTTGGTTGCCAAGCTCCAGTCGACGTGGCTGAAAATAGCACCGAAGGCACAGCGGTCGTTCCGGTTTCCGCCCAAGCGAACACGGTTGCTGACAAAATCGCAGCGAGCGAAGATACCTTATCTGACATGAGCGGAAAGAAAGCGATGACGGGTTCTGCTGAGCTTCCAACCAACGAGAAAATTGCAATGAGCGAAAGTGCCTCATCCGACGCAAGTGAATCAAAGATGGCCCATACCGAAGAAACTCGCACCCAAGCAACCAAGACCGGCGAGTACAACGAGTTGGGAGAGAAAGCGTCGTTCGTTATTTTGAGAAAGGGAACCGAACGCAGGAGCTTGGAAGGATATACGATGACCCATGATCCGGGGACATATATCTGCCGCCAGTGCAACGCGATGCTTTATCGATCCGAAGACAAGTTCGACAGCCATTGCGGCTGGCCCGCCTTCGATGACGAAATCGACGGTGCGGTAAAACGCAATTTGGATGCGGACGGACGCCGGATAGAAATTGTTTGTGCCAATTGCGATGGCCACCTCGGACACGTCTTCGAGGGCGAACGCAAAACAGAAAAGAACGTCCGTCACTGTGTGAATTCGATTTCTATGAAATTCATCGCCAAAGGCGATCCGATTCCAGACAAAATCATCAGTCCGTCGAAAGCTGAATAAGTAATCCTGATTGACAATCAGCCATCTAAGTCTGCTTAGTCGGCCAAATCGGTACAAAACGCAGATGAATCACCACAGGTTTGCCAACGAATGATTGATTTGGCGTCCTGAGGGATTATCTATGGGGGTGTCATGCGGTGGCGAGAATGCCGCATAAAACAAGGCATTCATCCACAGAAAGTCACTCGTGACACGCGTTCTTCTTACCGCATTTGAGCCATACGATCGCTGGAAAGAAAATTCCAGTTGGCTGGCGTTGATCGATTTGACGCGATGGTATGACGGAGATCTGGAGTTCACCACGCGGCGATACCCTGTCGATCTGAGCCGGATGAGCGAAAAGCTGCGTGATGACATGCGCGGCGACTACGACTTGGCAGTCCATCTTGGACAATCGCCCGGATCACCGTTGATCAAATTAGAATCAGTCGGTCTAAACGTTCGCAGCGGCGGTACACCTTTGATTGATTCGGCGCCAGCGGCTTATCGGTCACCTTTGAAACTGGCCGAAACATCGCGGATGCTAAAGGATGCGGGAATTCCAAACGAAGTATCGCATCATGCTGGCACATTTCTGTGCAACGCCGCGCTGTACTTGAGCCAGCACTATGCGGCGGAAATGAGCAAGCACACACAATCTTTGTTCTTGCATTTACCGCTGACACCAGCACAAGCCGCCAAGGATGACGGACGTCTGGCCAGCATGAGCACGCCAATGGCTAGCGCCGCGATCGCGATGGTCAGTGATCAGTTGGCAAAACAAATCGATTAGCGTGCCGTTGCCGTGTTGCCGAAATTCTTGGGTTAGCGAAATTCGGGTCGTCACGGGATCTAAAGATTTTCGATGAACGCGTTGACGTATCGATTTGGTCCACCGTAACTAACGATCGACAAATCTAATCCACACGCGACGTCCATTTTGCAAACACGTTTGATCGCGCTAAAAATCCATTCGTATTGATTTCCAAAAGCGCCTCCGCCCAGCAGTGTCATGAAAACTTGATTGTTGCCTGTCGCTGCAAAATTGATTTGGGCTGCGCATAACGTCGCTTCGTACGCAGCTTCTAAAACGACACACGCAAAATCTCGCCAAGCTGATTCGGAGTGTTTGGAGTAGGCTACCGGCAGGGCCGAAGCATAAACCTGCGTCACACAATGCTGACAGTTGCCAAGTGTCACTTGCACATCGCGATGCACGCCAATGCGTAGTGCCGCCCGCAGTTGCTCCAGTCCGTTTGCGTCGCGCGATTTCAACTGCTGGGATATTTCCGCGAGGCCTTCTCCCGTCGCCAACGCGTATCCATTTTGCATCGTCCAGAGTCGATCATTGTCGTTGCCCAAAGCGGTGCCCATTTCAGCCAAGCAATCTATTTGACATTCTTTGGTCTGGCCTACTTGTGCGCCGCCGCCCAAGTCCGAATCTACGCTCGCAAAGTAGTTTCGATAGATGGTGCCCGCTCCACAGGCGATCGCACAAGCAGGTCCTTGTGTGCGATCAAATTCGTAGATCCCAACCCCTTCATCGGGGGTTCGATTGGGCGACACCATCTCCAGCAGATTGAATTGCGACGCGACCTGGAAAACCGCGTCACGGCTAGATTCTTGCTGATGCAATTGCTGGACATCAGCGACGATTTCTTGCACCGACGGCGGCGCATCGCAATGGATCAACGGCCTGGCTTGGGACCGTAACTCTCCAAGGCTTGGCGTTTCTAGATGGCCGCATCCATAGGTCGCACCATTGACCTTGGACGTCATTCTTGCGTCAGCGACAACCAAATTGGCGCGAACTTGATTACCACTAGTTTCGGAGAAACCCATCAAATCATGAAACCACATCGGCTCCCCTTATTTTCATTAGTACTAGTAACATCAGACCACATTAAGGCGACTTTCCGCGTCATTGCGGATCGCTGCTGATTATGGCATTGTCCCTTTCAGATCGTTGGTTAGCCTGTCAGGTTCGCGTCTGGTTTGCATTCGCAGACAGTTCCAGCGAGTATCGAATTTAAAATCCGAAAGTTAGCAGAATGATAGAGCGTATTCTTGTCACCGGTGGCGCTGGTTTTTTGGGCTCGTACCTATGTGAACAGCTTGTTCAACAAGGGCACGATGTCATTTGTCTTGACAATTTTTTTACCAGCCAAAAAACAAACGTTGCTCACCTGCTGGGCCGACCGAATTTTGAATTAGTTCGACACGATGTAACGCTTCCGATTCACCTAGAAGTCGACCAAATCTACAACTTGGCCTGCCCAGCGGCTCCGGGGCACTACCAATATAATCCAATCAAGACGATCAAGACCAGCGTGATGGGCAGCATCAATATGCTGGGGCTGGCCAAACGCTGCGGTGCAAGAATTTTGCAAGCCAGTACGAGCGAAGTTTACGGCGACCCAGAAGTACACCCGCAAGTTGAATCGTACCGCGGTAGCGTGAACCCAATCGGCATCCGCGCTTGCTATGACGAAGGCAAGCGAGTGGCGGAGACGCTGTTTATGGATTACCACCGCAGCAACAAGGTGGATATTCGCATTGTCCGGATCTTCAACACGTTCGGCCCACGGATGCATCCCTACGATGGACGTGTCGTATCCAATTTTATTCGGCAAGCATTGAACGACGAAGACATCACCATTTTTGGCGATGGCTCACAAACACGTTCATTCTGTTACCGCGATGATTTGGTTGACGTGATCATTCGAATGATGAATAACGAATCTGACTTTATCGGCCCCGTAAACATCGGCAACCCTGGCGAGTTCACGATTCGCGAACTGGCCGAACAAGTGATTCGCATTTCCGGATCCAAGAGCAAACTGGTGCAGCGACCGCTTCCGTCAGATGACCCAACACGCCGCCGGCCTGATATCACTTTGGCCAAGAAGGAACTTGGATGGGAGCCCAAGATCTCACTGGAAGAAGGGCTTGATAAGACAATTGATTGGTTTCGTTCCATCAATTTGAGCGACTACAGGCCACCAACACCAAACTTCAGCTAGCGCCAAAACTGGCAGGCACGTGAACGCAGTTGCGTTTGTTGGTTCCATTCGGCTTAGCCTTACCGAAGGTGGAGAATGAGCAGGCTTTGTAAAGAAGATAAAAACACAGAGGCACAGAGGACACGGAGTTTTGCTTCACGCCTTTCCTCTGTGGATCTGTGTTTCAAAACCTCGCTTGTCGGGTCTTGACGACTTTCGCTACGGTCTTTCAATCAAGGTCAACGACCGTCTGAAGCGTTAGCGTCTGATGCCAAGAATTGATTCTTTGATTATCCGCCAAACGAATAGCATCA
>CAZZDZ010000036.1:0-26075 GCA_964652675.1 uncultured Pirellulaceae bacterium | reverse complement strand
GAAAATTTCCGCGCGAGTGGGAGATGCAACCGAGATGGCTGCAAGGCTTCACAGAAATACCAATTCACAGATTCACATCGTGGCTGAACAAGAAAGCAGTTGGTCCGCAAAGGGACTCAACTACCAGCCCATCACCATATTGGATTCGATGGCCTTTCTGGCTTGTTCCAAATCGCTGCCGGTTTCCATGCGATAAAGGCGAATTGCGTTGACTTTGTCGCCAGCAGATCGACTCAGGCACTCACGGGCGGTCAGACACGGATCCAAGGTGGTATTTGTTAGCCCCAATGCTCCTTTGCTGATTACCCACGTATCACGGGGGCGTTTCGTCAATCGAGCAATTTCGTCGGTGGGATAAGCATCCACGACGACTTCTCTGGCCGCGTTTTCGTCGTCGGCCCAAGTGATAATGATGTGCGAATCGGTCTCGATCTCGAATAAAGGCATCGAGAAAACTCCTGGTGAAAATCTGGTGCGTCAGCTCTCGGGAAGAGCCGAAGAACCGTGGACAGCATTTTTAGCGGTTAGCCCCGCTGCCTTTCAAGCACAGAAAACCGAATATCACCGCACAAGTCGATACGATTCCCCATTGAATGGTGTTCATTTGGTTAAAAAGGCCGTAAATTTCCGAGGAAATCGAACTAATCCACGTTGCGACCGATGCTAGTAGGGTGGCTAGTTGCATGATGAACCTAAGTCTTGAAAGAGTGTCCTGTAACTATCTGCGATTCGAGCCTTATGGAGCGGCCCGACTGCACCAAAAGGCTAGCTTGTGGCTAGGATTCGGGTGCTAAGATTGCCGACACAAAACGTTCAAATGCCTTCACATTACTGGCACTTTTCCCTCACAACCCGAAAAACTGCTACAGGGATCTCGAAACGACGATGAAGTTCAGCTTTGGACGATTTGCCTCACTTGCTTGCTCTTGCGAGCGTTCGGTCGGTCGATATAATCCCACGACCGAGTATTGATTCAAACCGCTGGCGCGGTAGCTCAATTGGTTAGAGCCCCGGACTGTCGATCCGGAGGTTGCGGGTTCGAGTCCCGTCCGCGTCGCTTCTTAAAGCCCCGAAGAAATCGAGGTTTTCAAAATTTGGGACTTTGGCGAATTTGCCTCTGTCCGAGAAGTTGTCCGAAAACTTTGGTACGATGACGAGTGTTGCGATGTTGGTGGCAGCCAACAACGCGATTCAAGACGAACCTTTCTGTCGCCTCTGATGTTTCCCTTTCCCTTGGATTCAGAATGAGGTTCGTTATGGCTCACTTTCCCAAGCCCTTTTTCAAAAAGGGACGCGGTCTCTGGTACGTTGAGATCGACCGCAAGCAAATTAATCTTGGTCCCGATCGCGAAGATGCGTTTCGGCAGTACCACCAACTGATGACTCAGCCTCGTGCTGAGTCTCTTTCCCCTGAGTCGCTGGTTGGCATCATTGACTCGTATCTCGACTGGGTTCACAAGAATCGGGCTCCTGATACGTTTGAGTGGTACCGCCATCGACTCCAACGGTTCGTGACCAAATACCCCGACATGAAGGTGTCGCAACTGCGACCTTTTCATGTCGAACAATGGGTGGACCAGTATGACATTGCGGTGACTACGCGTCACAATTACTTCCGGTCGATCAAGACGTGTTTGAAATGGGCGGTCAAGCAGGGCTACATCCAATCGAGCCCACTCAAGGACATGGAAGTTCCCTCGCCTGAACGCCGCGAAGTCTATATCCCACCGGACGAATTCGAGGCATTACTGGTTCATGTTCCTGATGGACCTTTGCGAGATTTGATGGTTACGACCTATCACACCGGTTGCCGCCCGCAAGAGTCGCTCCGATTGATCGATCAATACGTCGAGTTGGAAAACGCCCGTTGGGTTTTTCCACAAAGCAAATCGAAAGGTAAACGTGCCCCTCGAATCGTCTATCTTGATGACGAAGCTCTCGCGATCACCAAGCGACTGCTGGCCGAGTCAGATGGTGGCGAGCTATTCCGTAACAGTCGTGGCCGACCTTGGACGAAGGATTCGGTCAATAGTGCTGTTGATCGCGTTCGCGTCCGCATGGGCAAAGTCGCACTTCTTGCAGCGGGAAAAGAACCGACTGAGCGGGCAATCAAGAAGAAGGTAAAGACGCTCAAGAAGACGAAGCGAGTCAAGGGCGTCAAGCGTTCCAAGTCCGCTGCTGAACTTCACTCCGAGGCGAAACGGAAGCTGTTCAAAAAGATGGCGTTCGACGCGGCTCCACGCTATTCGCTCTACGCATTGCGACACTCTTGGGCAACCAATGCATTAAAACGCGGTGTCGATTCACTGACTGTAGCATTGCTGATGGGGCATAGAGATCCTGCAATGTTGGCTCGCGTGTACCAGCACTTATCACACAGCCCCGATCACATGCAAGAACAGGCCAAACGGGCAACTAACCTGTCGTCGGCTTAATCGGTTCAGCGGCATAAGAAAGATGCCGTGCCCGGTGGCAGCCGGGCACGGCAAGATGCGACCTTTCGATCGCCTCTGATGAGTCATTTGTCCATAGTCAGATGCTTTAGGTGGGGTCGAAGTTTTCTTGGCACTTCGATTGGTTGTGTGGGCTCGGTCCGGCAGCTACTGATGTATTCGTCAATGTCTTCTGGGCGGAAGCGAACCGCGCCTCGCCCGTTTCCGATCCGGTAGACAGGTAGCTTTCCTGACTCGACCAACTGGTAGACCAAACTGCGCGAGACGCTCAACCATTGAGCTACATCGCTCACGGTTAACAGACGTTTCGGCTGGGTTGGTTCAGTTGCCATGTTGTGTGTTGGATGCTTAAAAGAGTCTTCGCTCGACCTGA
The DNA here is from genome assembly GCA_964652675.1 of uncultured Pirellulaceae bacterium. Classification (GTDB taxonomy): domain Bacteria; phylum Planctomycetota; class Planctomycetia; order Pirellulales; family Pirellulaceae; genus K23-9. Next base: position 23,249 of record CAZZDZ010000036.1, on the reverse strand, counting down.
TTGCCGTAGACTGTCCACTCAGAGCGAGGGAATTCTTCCCGTCCGTACAATTCCAAGTACGGTCCTGGACTCACGCGTTCGATCAGTGCTCGAACGGCGAACGGTTTCTTGCTATGCCGCGATCGAGGATGAACTAGCCAACTGCGACACTTCTTATCCGCGAACGGAAGGCTGCCACGGACACCAAGCAAGAGGAATTCATGAGACACTCGCCAATAATTGCCCATGCCCAGCTGCGGTTTGACCCAGACCATGCAGGATTTGAACTCGAAACCCCATGCGTCCATGACAGTAAACGCTTCGCGAAGAAACGCATTCGTCGTCCATAGATGCAGGTGTGCGTCATCGTCGACCAATTGGTCAACGGGTTCCGAGCAAATGGCGTCGAGATCTAATGTCGAGTAATGGTTGTCGGCGGCACCACGTGATGCCTTATTGGAGTAGGACCATGGTGGGTCGGCGTAGACAGTTTTGAACTTGGTGCCTGTTAAGACAAGTTCACTGAGATTGTCAGCGATGCTTGGGAAGGGATCACTCATCGCTTGGCTCCGCGTCCAACGTGACGCAAGCGTCTTGTTGTAGCATCCATGTATGAGCCTCATCGAGTAGAAACCGAACGAAGGGAATGTCATCACGCCCTAAACGTGATGACTCGTGCCACAAGTCACCGTTCTTGTAGAGGCGGTGAAGTGACAGCGTGTGGCGAACGGCCTCCCCGGATTTCGCGCGTCGGATTCTGACAACGAGAAGGCCCTGACGAATTTCATGTACGAGTTTGGTTCTCATGAGTGCGTGGCCCCGATGTCGTCAGTGGATGAGATTTCAGTGATCGCTTCGTCGAGTGCTGAGGCGATTCGGAATAGCTTGGCGCGCAGCTCTGGAGTTGTGCATCCATCAATCGCCAGTTCCGCAGCAAGCACGCGGGTCAGCTTGACTAGTCCGCAGATGTCACTGGGTGTGAACCACTGGTTCACTCGACCTGTGCGATTGTTGAGCCGAGTGACGTTGAAGCGATAGGCAAATCCAGTCAGTTCGTCGCCTGTCTTGTAGACGGAGGCGGTGAGTTGGTCAGATCCCACGAGTGTGTAGGGTTGTCTCGGTTGCTGAGTCATGTCATCTCTGGAGTTTTCGTTGGGTTGAGTCAAAAAATGCGTGGAGAGCCGTCACTCTCTCCACGCATCGGATTTACTTCATTCGCTGACGGCGATTGCGATTGTGTTCGTTCGCCATTTCCATGATGCTCGGCGTCCAGCCGCCTCTTTCTGCTGTAGCGAGCCAGTCGCATGCAACTTTAAGGCAATCTTGAATCCGATCGTGGTACTCGTCCTCGTTCGGCATTCCTTTGCTGTCGCAGCTCACGAAATTGAGGCTGAGCGATTCCAGAATCTCGTCGGGGACGACGTAACGAATTAAGAACTTCAAATAGACGTGTTTAAGCATTGTTTTCTTCTCCAATAAAGAGTTCGCATGTGACAGAGGGACGTGAACTCCTCGTTTATCAATTGCCCCTCTCTGACAGTTGGCTGTCAGAGCGAAACATTCGGGAAAAGTGCCGGGCTGACACGAACAGCCCGGGGAAACCGTGGGTAAAACCCATGTCGCTACTTGAACGACTAAAACCAGTTCTGCGATTCAGCACTCATTCGGAAGGAGAATCGTGGTGTAGGAGCGATCACATTCCGTGATGACCCAGAACTTCTTTCCGTCAGACGAGCGAAAGGTCGAGGCAATTCGTCGGCCTCCCAAGAGCGCCATGTCGTTAGAAGCTCGGTCTTGTTCACAGACATCTCCCCAGTCACCGTGGGCGTGCCGGCATATTGCAATCAGTAGCTCTGTTGCATCAATCGTTGCCTGCACTCCGTGGGTCACCATGATTCTTCCCATAGGAAAGAGTTCTTTTGCGTACTTCGATTCCATTGCGTGTTCATCCTTGAAGCCGGTGGGTTGCACCCACCGGCGATGAGTCATCCGTTACTCTTGTTGCTGTGTCTCTTTGCTGGCTTGCGCCTGCCGAAGACACCACGCGAACGCCATCTCAGCCGCCTTAGCGACGAACAGGAGATCATCTCGTCGAAACGAGTTTGAATCCTTGTAGTTGTCGCCATCGCGATAGGTTCGAGTGATCGTGACGCTCTGCCACGATCCATTGCTGGACTGGTTCTCCCAGACCGAAGCCTTAACCCCATTCCCTACCGAGAATCGCTTAATTGGTGCATTTGCCATGTGTACTCCTTGTGTGCTATGCACACTCTTGTTGAAAGCTGGTAAGGCAGGCCCTCCTGTCCCTACCAGCACGTTTTGTAAAATCCGAAACATCATTGCTTCGGATACTCTGTTAGCTCGTTGATGCGAGCCCGAACGTCGTCGAAGTTGAGTCTCGGTAAAGACTGTATCTCCGTCGGCGTTCTTCTTTTGCTGGATGTTTGCGACGCTAGCCGTGCGGATGTCGCGAGACGTTTCCAGGCTTGCGGCGCATTCTTAGCCCACACAACAATCGTTCCGGCGATTAACCCGTACTGAACAATTAAGATGGGAATTGAAAAAGCCGATCCAAGAATCCAGCGAACCGGAATCGGCATTCCTTGAAGGCGTTTCGTCATCTTTTGCATGACATATTCCTCCTGTTTTCCGTCCTCGGTTCATTCCGAAGACGGTTCATTGATTGATTCGATGTGAATCAATCAACCAATGCAGGGAAAACACCTACCCGTTGTTTTTGCTGCTCTCGGGCCGAGAGTCGTTGTCAAACCCACATGGGGAATGGATCAATCGATTTGCTCGTCGCTCGCGACTGGCGCGACGATGTTGAGTAATGCTTCGTCGTGACTGGTGCACAATTCGACGCCGCTGTTTTGTAGGGGGAGCAATGCGTTATCTAGGCGTTGTCGTTTGCGTCTCGTTGGCAACACCCATGTGATTTCAAACCGTCGAGTATCAATGAGTTGTCGAAGTCCTGATTGGCGTCGGTAGCCAAGAATCATGCGTTGAGTGCGTTGTACCAAACGACTGATTTTTGCCTGGCCTGTGTCGATGCGAATGATCCCAAGCTTCGGGCAGTCATCGTCACGATCCACATAGTGCCCTCTCGGTAGGCCATGTCGGTGCAGCGATGGAAAATAGTTCAGGAGTTCCGATTTCGTGATTGCTGCTTTGCTGGGTGAACCAGTGATGAATGCCATTGTTGCAAGGCACTTTGCAAGTGATTCGTCCGACATGGAGCGGTTGCTTCGTCGGGTCCAATACCGCAAGCCGCTCTGATGCTCCCACTCAGAGATTAGTCGCTCTCTGATGAGACGTTGAATTGATAACATCGCATGTTCGCGGTCTCTGACCGGCATGAACCGATCTGTGACAATTGAAAACCGTTCGAGTTGTGCGAGGATCGCTTTGTCTGTTTTCCAGTTCATTGGGTTACCAGAGTTCGTAGGGAAGATCGCGTTGGAAACAGTAGTCGTGAAACGACAACAGTTGCTTGACTGAATAGCGTCCGGCGGATTCGACGACGCGAAGGATGCGGTTGTCACGATCAACGACGAATGCATCAGGGTTCTTAATGCCACGCTCAGCCATTGGCAGAGCGTCCTCACCAATCCATGTTTCGATTTTGGCCTCGGGCGAGAGTCGATGCCGAACATAGACTGCAGCGAGAAGCAAATCGTGGTTGCGGTGATGTGGTGGTGGGTGTCCGCCTGATGATGAGCCGAAGAGCCTCGCCGCTTTTTGGGATGCTGAAACAACTGGAACCGGTTCGCAAGGACCGCTCCATCGATCTGCGATTTGACGCTCGACCGCATTCATATCTGCGCTAGGAGTCTTCGGCTCCCATTGGACTAGCGGCACTTCGCCGATTGGAATCTTGGGCAGGTGCCAAACGTCTCCGATGAGTAGTCCCGACTTTACAAGCCTCGAAACCAAATGCGACACTGAAGCGTCGCCCCGCTTTCCCAAATCCCAAATCGCGCTGATTTGCGATAGCGTCATTAGCCTGACTTGACCCGTTAACGCATCGAGGATGTCGCGTGTCTCATCCGTCCATTTCGCGTCGAAACTCATTGCACTTCCTCCTTGCAAGAGTTTTCCACCTCGTCCATTGGATGGTCGGCAATGTACTGATCGAATAGTTCGCTTCCGGTTGGTTGCGTTGAGGTTGCCTCTGTGGCCGTGACTTTTGCTGTGTTTCGCTTCGACTTTCGTTTCGTGCGACGCTTCGTTGCATTGGCTGCCTTGCTCTCCGAACCTGCGACCTCGGTTGCAATTGGCGGTATGATGTCTCCCGGCTTGCCCCGTCGAGGGAGCAGCGGCAACTCAAGCTCCGTTTCGCATGGCAGGAAAGTACCTATGTCACCGCTTGGCCATGGCTCGTCTCTGCGACGCTCGTATTCCGACATGGAAATGTGAAACGGGCTTTCGATGACAACCGGCATTCCACCGTATTGTGCATAGTCTGCACCGCGATTGATTAACATCACACTCTTGCGGTCATCGTCACTAATCAGCTTGATGTCGTTGTTGGTGAGTCTTGGTCCCACAAACTGGCGAGTCGAAAAGTTGGTGCTGTCAGACGCACCGTTGGCATTGATCGAGTGCGTGACGGATAGGGAGTCGAGAGTGTCGACGGTTTCACCGCTTGATTTTGACAAGCGTTCTTGGTCTTCCCAGCCTGAGATTGCAAACCACTGGCGGTAGCGACAATTGGTTTCCAGCGTTGCTGTCAGGTCGTATCGTTTCAGATCTTGCATCGACTGGTTGGCAAGTATGACCGACACACCCATGCTTCGAGCAAGTTGGAGTAGGTAGTCAAGGTTTCGCGAGGCCATCCTTTGGAACTCGTCAATTACCAAGTAAACCGGCACCGTACGCTTCGCGAGCGTTGCTGCTGTGAGCAGCATGAAGGTCGCGAATCTCGCAATTTCAGGTGATGAAGACGGACCCAATGAGGAAGATAGGCTGAAAAAATGAGCTTCCGGTCGCGTGAACAGACGCGAAGGATCAATCATCGCGTCGGCAACATCTTTGAGTGACTTTTTTTCGCTCGTGACGTTCAGCGCCTTGATCGTTGCAAGACGTGTCACCAACATACGAACGTGATTGCCCGCATCGCGTGATTTCGTGTCTAAGCCATGCGACGCGGGTTGCGAGATCACAAAGTCCAAACGCTGACGAAGTTCGGCAAACGTCTGCACATTTGGAAACGCTGAGACCGTGGCGTACAGCACCGATGCGTTCGCCGAACTGAAATAGCCTTCGCCGTAATCGGTTCCATAGGAAAGTCCGAGGGCACCACACAGCACGTCCGTTTTCTGCAAATCGTTCAAACATGACCAGCACTCCAACTGAAACGGATTGAATCCGAACGTTGCCTGATCGTCTCGTGGCGAGAAGTAGCGAACCTCTGGTTTGGATTCCGCCTGCTTTGCTGATTCAAAGAGCGTTTGCAAGAGTTCTTGAGAATCCGCTTTAAGGTCAAGCAGCATGACGCTGGCATCGCCTCGACCAAACACTTGTTCGATGACAGGAGCCAATCCGCGGGCTGTCTTTCCAGAACCGCTGTCACCGAGGAAATGTGCGTGCTCGTTAAACACCTTGGTTGGAACGAGAACGGGAGATTGGTCACTGGCAACCTTTCCCATAAACAGACTGTCTCGCTCAATCGAATTTGGCGATCGTCGGATTTGCCCTACAGTTTGCGTCCAAGTTGAATCTTCCGAGGCCGATCTCTCTCTTGCCCAAAACGATCCAAAGGCTGGGATACCGATAGCGGCTAGCGAACACAATTGGATGAGCGAGGGAAAGACGACTGCAATCAAAATTCCAGAGCAAACGGCAAGGAACACCGGTAGAGCATGTCCCTGTTCGATCTCGCTTCGGACTCGCTCGTGATCAATGCTGCTGACGACTCTAACGAGTACTGAGATTATGGCGAAAGAATTCAACGCCACCGTAGTACCGAGCATGGCAATTCGCGTTGACCGCGAACCCGCTGGGCTTCGCAGGATTCCGGGTACTCCCGTTTTAGTCGGTTCGTAGGTACACCAACTGACAAAAGACTGCTTGAGACGAGACAGGTACTTTTCAGGGTGTTGGACAAAGCATGCCGCCAAGACCCCGAGCAATACGATTGTCAATGCTGCAGCAAAAGGAAACGTTCTGGGCAGAATGAATACAACAAGCAACGGAAGCATCGAAACACTGCAAATGAGTGTTTGCCAGCACATGCTATCTCGTACCTTCCATGCCCTGCGTTGGGACATTGGTGCCGTCGTTTTGACGAAAGTGAAATGTCGCACGACTTCGCGACTGAGGAGAATGTTGGCGAGGAACGCGGCGATGATTGTCACGGCAAACGGGATCGAGATCGACGCTAGCACCCCACACAACGCGGATGCGAAACCGACCGCTGCGATTGCAGGATTTTTCGTCGAGGCACACTGGACGATTCCATAGAGGAGGAGCCCGAGAATTGTCACAATCCAGCAAAAAGTGTGGGGCACGATGTGTGGCAGCAAGTAGGCAAAACTGGCAAGCACGGTGATGCAAAAAACATGAGCCATCATCTCTCGCATCTGTCGTGCCGACTTTCGCCGTGATCCACACGGGGCGGCGAATTCGAGGCTCAACGGTTGTGAAGGCAAGCGTTCAAGCTGAATGGGATTGGCCGGGCATTGGTAGTAGGTTGAGCGTGGCATGTGAGTCCTCACAGGGTTAGAGACGTTGGAGCAGGAGAAGCGAAAGGCGCGGGATCACTGAGAGATTGACTGGCACATTGGCTGGACACCCAGTACTGGCAACCGATTTGGCGATCGCATCGGCCTTTTCTTCGCTAGTCGTCAGCAAGCTGATTTGAAAACGCCCTCCAGCGATCATGTCATTGAATTCAACAACGACCTGATACTTCTCGATGGAGCGTGAGATCTTTCTTGCGACGTATTGGGCAGAGCCTCCCAAGTCGACCCTCACCAAGTTCAGTCGATTGATGGAATCAACGCAGAACGGAGAATGCGTAAGCTGTTCAGGAAGCCATGGCATGTAAGTTTCAAGTTCGTCTTGAGTCAGTCGACGACGTTTCTGGTCAAACAGGCAGCAGTAGCACAGCGTCGCATAGTCGATAGGTAACGCCTGTGGCCCCAGTGGATTCGTGGACCTTGACGATTGACCAAGGACTGAACTTCCAGTGGCCCCCAAACGAAAATAGTTTTCCGGGGGAATCAGCAGGTGACGCGACAGTCGCTGCGTCCGACACAGACGAGCGGTGACTTTTGAAATTGCGTTTAGCGACAGATTGGGTAGCACGAGCCGTTGGAGCGTTTGATGCGTCATCAATCGGTATCGAACGACGGCATCAAGGATCGTTTGATCTCGCGACCGTAAATCGGGTTGGTTCATCAATCCACTCACCAGATCTGATAGGGAAGTCCGCGAAGTACCGCGTCTTCGTGAAAGGTTGAAATCCGCTCGGCGGAGTAGTCACCGCCAAACTCAATCAGCATGGCTGGTTCGCTCTGCTCATCGACAAGAACCGCATCGGGTTGCGATTGATGACTTGGCACGTCTTCAATCATGTCTTCGCCCACCCAAGCACTCGCGCTGCGAGGTTGGTGGCGGTGAAACCACAGCCAAACGGCCGCTACACCAAGGTCATGCGACACTTGGGTGGAGACCATGGACTTTTGCTGACCTCCGAGATGGTCAATCAGCAAAGGCGTCGCTCGGTAGACCACCGTTGAACGCAGTGCTCGAAATCGCCACCGACTCTGGAGTTGAAATGAAACCGCTGAGCAATCTGGTTTTGGGTAACCTGGCTTCCATGTGCAAACAGGCGACAGCATGTCTGGCAGTGGACGCACCATCAAACTAGATTTTGCCACCAAACCAACAGATGCAAACCGTCTCAGTCGGCGGCGAGCATTGGCAAGATCACCGCTCCAGAACGATTCAGCGAGCTGACGCTGTCCGAAGACACGAACCTTGAAGGCAAATGCTTTGAGGACAGTCAAATCACGCGGAACGAAATGCATCGAGGCGTTCATTGCTCGGACTCCGAATCTGAAAGAGCCGCATCTGACTCGGATTGCTTGCGTTTTCGTTTCTTCCCATTGTTCGTCGCTTCACCACCTGCGATTCCAATGGGAAATTCAGCGATGGATTCACGGTTGTCTGCGAGCTTCTCACAAATTGCTGGAGCTGGACCGAACGGATCAGCCAGCGACAACTGCTCGGCCTCGTCGCGGATCAGCTTTGCCAGATGAGGCCTGCCCGCTGCCTCGTATCGTCGGGCCTGATCCTCTAATTGGCTATGATGCTCGGCATGACCTAGAATGAGCATTCTCTGGAGTGCCGAAGCCATGAAGCTGCCGATGCTGGGAAGGGCTCGTTCGACCAATCGGTCGGTCACCCACTGTGTTGATTTCTGCAACATTTGAATTCCTATCATTGGTTCAGAGTTCAGAGCTTTTTGCTGACCCGTTCAGCGGAAACTCGATCGACTCGGAGTGATGGAATTCTTGGCGGAGGCACGATGAGGCTAAAGTGAGTCTGTAAAGAATCTGCAACGATTCTCTATTCCTAGAAGAAACGCCTATAAGAGAGCCCGCCATGGAGACACCGAAAAACGGTCGCCTTTTACAGCTTGACGCGACCAAAATTCGGCAATTGATGGATCATCGCGGGCTCAGTGTTGAAAAGGTCGCCGAAAAGGCAGGAAGCGTAGATTCGGTAAGAAACTGGCTGAAGGGAAAGCCGTGCTACCGCAGCAGTGCCGCGAAATTGGCGAAGGCATTGGGCACGACAATCGAGGCTCTGCTGCCCACTCAAAGCGACATTCAGGTCTCGACAGTGAATGGCTATCTCGTCACCGACGCACTTACTGAGTTGCTATCCGCTTCCAACGGCCTGCAATTCCAAGTGCTGAGGATGCGACACATGGAATTGGATCGACTTGTTCGGGGAAAGCGTTTTGATCTGTCCGGAATGCCCACCGACGAACAACAACGATGCCGCACATGGATCAAGCGGCACCCAGTTGTTTGCGAGGCTTTGCGAGATCATGCGAATGTCATCCGCAATTTGGATGCCTTTTTCGATGCAGGCGAAGGGTTCTATTGGGTGATCGACGAATGGATTGATGGAGAGTCGCTTGATCGCTTGCTTTCCTCTGGCCGTGAATTTAGCGAAGCCGAATGCCGCTCGATCCTGCTTGACATCGCCAGCGGGTTAGACGCACTGCACCAACAGAACTTCATCCGCCGCGAACTGACACCTGCGAACATTTTGATTGCTTCGTCTGACCGCCGCGCCGTTCTGTGCGAATTCGAGCTTGCTAAGCTTATTGACCGTGGCCCGACAGTTTCCGGTAGCGAGTGGCCCGATGATCCCTATCGAGCAGGCGAGGCGGACTCTTCGGATGTGGACCTGCGGGCTGACATCTACAGTTGGGGAAGAATTGGCGTTCACATACTGCTGGGCAGCCTTCCCGATGCAGGAGAAGAATCGCAGGCACTGGATGAATCTTCAATTTCAACAGGTCTCAAGAAAACCCTTCTGCAAGCAACCGAGACGTTTCGCTCGGATCGATTCTCGTCATTTGGAAAAGCCATCGATCGAGTAAGGAATGAAGCCGCGCATGGATAGACCGCAACCAAAAATCATCAAACAACTGAAAGATTATCGTGACGAGATCAAGAGAATTCGTGAAACCTCTGATGCACTCCACCAAATTACTGATGCGAATCGTCTTGTCGAGACGCTGCTGAAACGGCATTTCAGTGATGGAGCCTCTGCAAAGACGGCGATAGGTGCGTTGGTCAATGAGCGGAAGGGATTTCTAGGTAGTCCGTTGTTTCAGGAGGCTACCAAAGCGATCAGCATCCGCCATCAAGTCGCCCACGGTGGTGATCTCCCAATGCCAAACGACGAGCGAAAACGTGAGGCCGCAGAGGTGCTCTTGAAAGTCGCCGAGGTACATATAGAAGAACTGCGCCGTAAAAGCGGCCAACCCAAATCGAAAAAAACGACGAAGAAAACGCAAGCGTCTACAGGTAAGCCAGTTAACAGGTTACCTGCCACCGCACAGACCAAAACTCCAAAAGTGGTCGCAGCTCCAAGCCCAGTTGTTACTGAACTGAGCCCGATCTCGACGGATCGAGCGGATGAACTCAAGGCTAGCCCAGAGCATCCTTGGATAAGTGCCTCCGATGTTGCTGAGCATCGCTTCTGTCGACGAGCGGGCGTATTAACCAACGAGGGTCGGTATGAGGAAAGACCGACTCGAATTTCCGTTCTGGGCCTGATGCCACGCTATGAGATCGCCGCCATCGAGGAAGAGTATCGGAAACGCATGATTGGTCTCATCTTGGTGATATGTGCATTCCCAATCGTCGTGACTGTCATGAACATCAGCCCTATCGGCCCAACACGTCTGTTTCCAATTGGTGTGTTATTGATTCTTGCGGTCTGCATCTATGTGTTCAGCCTGCTGTTTCTTGACTTCCGCGAACTCGGCTACCGAAAGCTCTTGGCTGAAACAACGGAGCCATTGGAATTGGATGTTGGCAGGGAAAGCCGGCAACCTGTGAACTGGTGGAGCCTTCTTCATGCCGGATACGAAGTTAGTGATCCAACGAAGAATGAAGCCTACAAAGATGGAACGTGGAGGCTGAGTGGCAAACCTTATCGATTGCTTCGCAAAGGGATGCAAGTCATCCCGGTTCATCGAATCAATAGCATCGAAATCTCGGATCAGCATATCGTGCGAATGATGGCTTTAAGCCTAGTCGTCGAACTGACTTCGCAAGCATCACCGAGTTCGGGTGACCGATCACCCGGTGGCATCATCTTGTTCGGTAATTCTTACGATGGTGAATTCATTCCATGCACGCAACGCAATCGAGAGCTATTTTACGATTCCCTGATCGCTTTGCGCGCTGATCTGTCACAGACGGAAGTAGAAGATGACCATCCGCCCATTCCAAAACCAAACTCATGTTGTCTGCGATGTCCCCATGGCCGACCGCGCAGTGTATTCAGGGAAGAAAAGACAATGCGCGGTGACAAAGTCTTGCCCCCTCGAATTGTCGAACGTGGTCGACGCAAATTCCACTGTCCCTGCGGTGATCGTTTTGGGTGGACGCCACCGCACGAACAAATGCAGGGCATGACGCGAACTGAAAGCCCGCTGCAATCAAGTTAACCATCGCCGCAGTTTGTCGACGACCGATTCGGGCCGTGGATGGCGCGTTTGATTGATGGCGAACATCGCGTTTGACCAAGCATCTAGCCATTCGGAGGTCGTTCCAAACCGCTGGCTCGGTTCGATGCCCAGACACCGTGCGATCAATCGGTCCACTTCACGCCAAATCGAGCGTGGAATCTTTTCACGTTCAGGACTGATCTGACTAACTGGAATCAGCCTCAATTTCTCGCGTGCCCTTTGGGGCAGCGTGCCGACTTTCCCACCGTGCCCATCAAACGGAATCTTGCTCGTTAGCAGTTCATACAGAATGACCCCCACCGAAAAGTAGTCGGTGCGAAAAGTGACATCAGGATTACCCCCATTCATCTCGGGCGAGGCATAGATTTGGCTCAAGCCATCACCCCCGCCGCGAAGCTTTGAGAGGCCGACTTGCCATGCATTTCCGTAGTCAATCAATATCAGCCGCTTTCGATTCGTCAGGATCAAGTTTGCTGGCTTAATGTCGCCATGAACGATGTCTTTGCGTTGATGCAAATGCCCAAGGGCGTGAGCAACGCCCTTCATCAGACGCACCGCCTCGGGGGCTGCGATCCTCAAGCGGCCTCGATCACGAATGCCGGTCATGATGGTCTGCAAGCTGAATCCGTCGATCCACGGCAACACAACAAAGACTTGGTCGCCTTGCTGTTGGCATTCGATGATCTGCAAGATTTCATTGTCGCCTCTCGTGAGACGCTGGGTCGTGCGGACCTGTTGAAGCATTCCATCTTGGTTGGCGAGGATGTGCAGAACGCGAAATTCTCTGGCGGACGGATCGAACACTTGGAACGATTCGCGTCCCGCCGTTCCTAGCTGTTTAATGGCCAGATACAACCGTCCTCCGATGCGGAATTTCTTCAGCACCGGATAGGTCTTTCCTCGGAATTGGACAGGTCGGTTGTTCACGCTCGGTTGCTCTTCATGGGCATCGCTTGGGGTTGGCTTTCGTACAAAGCGTCGTACACCATTTTACCAGACACGTTCGGTAAACACCTGCCGCACGAAAACGACTGAGCGATAGGGGATTGAGCGAGTTTGTTGGAATGCGTGATGGAATCTGGACGGGTCAACCCACATGCAGTCGCTCATGCCGCTCGGATGTGCCGGAAGACGGGGCCGCGAAGCGGCCCCACACGAAGCGCGGCGAGCGATAGCTCGCCGCAAGACCGCCGCAGCGTTCAGCGGAGGCGGAGACGATCGCAGCCTGCCCCAGCAGGCTCGATCGTACGTCGAGCGACCCAGCGAGACGGCGGGTGTTCAAGCCCGCAGCGAACCGCCCCAGCGGTGAGCGTTTCGGCCCGTTCAGGGACGGTTCCGCGATCAAGCGGAACAAAGCCAGAGAGGTTGGCCCCAGCCAATCTCGGAGGCGCTCGAATGACACAGCCAGACACGTTCTGAGTGTCTGATCCGTTCCGGTGGTGAGCAAGTTCTCTCTTCCGCGAAGCGGAAAGGTGCATGCGAAAGGCGGGGTGGGCGAAGGGAAATCTCCTGACCGCAAGTGCGGTCGGGAATCTTCCGTAGACACGAGACCGACGAGGTATTCCGCAAACGCGGAAACCGAGCGGGAACGCGATTACCTGATCGCCAACGGCGATGCGATTCTTAGGCAAATTTTTTTCAAAGACCGCGATTGGGAGTCGGGTGACATTCCGTCTCGCGGTCATTTCGCCCTGCGGTTTCAACTAGACAGGAGTCTCTGTAGGTTCCATTTTGCGTCGGTTCTTGACTAAATCCCCGCTGTTGCTATCGACCAAGTCACTCAGTATGGCAGACGCACAGCCTTGTATCCTACGCATCGATCGCGCGAATACGTCACAATCGCCATCGTGGAGGTGAATGTAGTCTGTGGCACTGCTCAGCATCTCCAAACCAAGCGATTGGCAAACTATGTAGGCAACCCCTTCGGCTTCTGTTTCTTTCACCACTTGCGAATTTTCCTTTCGAGATTCGATATCCGGGTGAAGCAGTTCATGTGCCAACTCGTGAACGAGGGTCGCGAGTCGCTTTGGAGCTTCAAGGCCAGCGTCGATGACAATCTTCCCCATCGTCGAAAAACCGTCCAGTCCGCTCCGTAGCGTTTTGTATTGAAGGTCAATGGATTTGTCTCGGATCAACTGTTCCGCTCGTTTGATCCACTCGTCGCAGTCGCCTTGTGGTTCGGCGAACTTGGGTAACTCGTCACCGTCAGTCTGCGAAATGTCAAAGACATGCACGACCCTGAATCCGCGATCCGAAATTTCTTCGCCCGCTTCTTCCTTTTTTCGGTAGGTCATCGGAGCAGCGATCCCAATTCCTTTTTCACCCTTTCGCACGGTACGCCCCAGTTTCCTCCAGCCGTGGAATCCCTGAACGTAAGTTGCAGTCGGGCATTGCTGAGCAATCAGCAGACAGTTGTTAAAGCTGTAGTGGGAGAACTGACTCATGACGTCAAGCAATTTCTTCAAGTGATCGGAACGACCGCTTTTTAACGCATCATTCAGGTCGGCTATCCCACCGGATACCAGTTCGGCTATTTCTTCCTTCTTCATAGAGAGTATCTCCAATCGTGGCTGCATCCGACGTTGCAGCAGTTCCATTTTCGATAGGCCCATCGGCGGCCCGCACGAAGTCGGAACATGGCAAGTCAAGGTGGAGTCTTTCGCGTAGCGAAAGCAGCAGCGAGTGGCAGAGCGTAGCGTCGCCCCGAGCGGACCTTGACGCCATGTCACGATTGGAAAAGCCGCAGACAGACACCACACCAGTTCGTGCAGCCGGAACAACGAGCTGGATTCGGAAGCTAGATTTGGAGGCTAAGCCGGATGATTAAGGCTGTTCACCAATCAAAGGATCGCGACTCGGTTGTTGATTCGGAGTCGAACCTCTTCGAGAACTTGCGTGAGCGCCTCCTCGATTTCGTGGTAATTTCGGTGAGGGCCAACACTGACAACGACGCGGCATCTGGCTTCGGAAAAGAACGTGAGCGAAGTTGGTGACTTGCTCTGCTTGCGGACACGTCGCTTGGATTGATGAGCGGCTTGGGTTGTCGTCGTGGCACCGCTCGTCAATCGTTTGGCAAGAGCCCCTTGCTCCGACTTGCTATCAAGCTTCGTAAGTTCGTACGCGGACCGTGGGCTGAGTTCGCCGCTTTCAATTTGCTGCTGAATAGGTTCTGGTAGCTTCAACAACGCCAACGAACGTGAGACCTTGGTGGGAGTGATTTTCAATGCCTGGGCAAGCTGCTTGCCGTTCCAATCATTGAGCGACATCAGTGCTTGAAACGACTCAGCTTCCTCAATCGGTCGCAGGTCTTCACGGAGTAGGTTCTCGATCAATTGCTCCTGAGCCAGAGCATTTTGCGACATATCCGACTCGACAAAATGACATTGAATCGTCTGTTCGCCCGCCAATATGCAAGCTCGCCAGCGACGTTCGCCTGAAATGATGATCCATCGGTCCCGAGACTGAGACCAGCGGACACGAATCGGCATCAATTGGCTGTGTTGCTTGATGCTGTCGGCCAGTTGCGAAATCGCTTCATCATCAAAGGTTTTGCGTGGTTGCTCAGGATCAGCCATCACTCGATCAATGGCGATTTGACCGAATCGTTGATCGCTCCGACGGCCCACGTCCTTTGACAAAGCGGTTGGTCCCATTTGCGGCGTTTCTGACTTGCCTGCTCCGATGGATTCGGAGAGGTTCATTGTCACCTCGCTTAGCTTTCTTCGGGTAGATGCCATGGCTACGCTGCCCTCCTACCGTCAATCGCGTTCATTCGTCCCATCATCTCCATCGCAAGACTCTGCATTGCCAACGCGGCCTGGCTGCCTGGAGCGTATTGGTAAACCGGTTGCCTGCAAGCGAGTGCGACCTTGAATGCGGAAAGTTCTGGAATCACCGCCTGTAATACCGACTCAGAGAAACTGCCGCGTAGTTGGGCCTCGAAAGCTCGATGAATCAGCAAGCGACGGTCCATGCGAGTGACGAGATTGCCAAGCAATCGCAGACGTGGGTTCAGCGTGGATGCGGACTGAATCGCTTGATGCACGATTCGTATGCCCTGCGTGCCGAAGTCTTCCGGTGGCACCGGAATCACCACAAAGTCCGATGCGATCATCGCGTTCCAACTGCATTGATAAAGATTCGGCGGACAGTCAATCAGCACGAGATCCCACCCTGACATGCCATCGACGAACTCACGCAAGACGAACTGACGCATTCCCGTATCGTGCGGCATGGGCGTGTTGAATCCCGAAAGATGGTGATTTGATGAAACAACGCTGACGCTCGCAATAGACGTTGAGCGGACGAGTGATTCGCGTTCGACGCGGCCTCGATTCATATCGAACAGGGCAGCAATGGTATCCGACTCGGGTAGTCGATGAGTTGCATCCGGCCCGAAGAATCCTTGGCTGATCGACCCTTGTGGGTCGGTGTCGATGATCAGAACCCGCTTCCCCATCGAAGCCAAGGTTCCGGCGAGATGGAAGCAGGACGAACTCTTGCCGCAGCCTCCCTTCTGGTTGATAAAGCAGATTGTTTTGTGCATTGCCCCTCCGATTGCCAATGGCAATCCTTTCAAGTTATCGAAACCACTGAAAGAAGTTTGGCACGGCGTAATCGAAACCGTCAATCAGTTTTTTCGTTTCGCGAATCGTTCGCCCGTGGTACTGCTTTGCCAATGGGCACACGCGAAAGTCGCAAACAGCACACCGCACTGGGCATTGGACAACTCACGCTGATTGAACATGCCCTGTGTCCGCTGGATTCGAGAAAATCGCTCGTTGAAAACCTCGTGCATCCGGTCAGGTATGACTTCACTGACTCGCTGCGTCGGCGGCGTACTGCGACCGCTCGCGTATTCGCACCACTGGGTCTCTCCTGCAGTGATGAACTCTACTTGTGGGGGTTATTGGCCTTGACACTTTCGATGCCCGACGCCAGCGGTCAATTGAATGCGACGCCTCATTGGCTGCTAACACAGCTTGGACTGATTGATTCCAGGAAGCGGCGAGGCGGACGCCAGTACCAGCAGTTCTTTGAGGCCATTCGTCGGCTATCGCTGACCAGCTACCTCTGCGACCACTTTTACGATCCGACAAAGTCTGAGCATCGCCGAGTCAGCTTTGGCTTCTTAAGCTACAGCATGCCCGAAGATCCGAACTCCAGCCGAGCTTGGAGCATCGTTTGGAACCCCGTCTTTCTTTCGATGGTGGGTGCTACTTCGGGACAGATGCGATTCGACATGGAAACCTATCGCGGATTGGATGTTGCTTCTCGTCGCCTATTCTTGTTCGCAAGCAAGATTCTCTATCGGCGGGCCACCATGCCGAGTCTGGCTTTGCGGAACTTGTGCGTCAACGTGCTGGGGATGTCCGACACGATGGCAACGCGAGACATGAAAATCAAAGCGTCACGGTGCCTGAGTGGCCTGTTCCGAATCGGGGTGTTCAGCGAGTATTCCATCGATCGAGTGAGCAAAGGGAAATTCGTCGTGACTGCGCGGCGAGGAAACTACTTCAAGCAGACGCAATCAGCCAGCGTCGCGTCGAGTATTCAGACGTGCCCGCTTCTGCAGACACTGATTCAGATCGGGTTGGAGCCTGCGCCGGCACGCCGCGTGCTGCGGAAGTATTCACGCGGCGAGGTCCAGCAATGGACCGACATCACACAAGCAGCGATGGAGCATCATGGTTCAGGATTTTTCAAGACCTCTCCAATGGCGTACCTTGTCGATTCTCTCAAGGCTTCCGCTACCGGAACGCGAACACCTCCCGACTGGTGGCATGACCTGCGACGAGCCGAGTTGAAGAGCGAGCCTCTCACTGAAAAGAGTCGGCAGGTATTCGCCAATCTGAGCAAGCAAATCATCGGCACACCCAACCAGTCCGACGTAAAGAACAAGGGTGAGATTGACCGTGCCGCCGAAGTCTTATTCCGACTAGCCGACTCCAAAACCTGATGTCGATAAACAAGCAAGTTCCCTTTGGTTGTAACAAGGTACTTTGTACAAGTACTTTGCCAGAAACCACCTCGTGCGGCGAAATGATGTTATCGTCAATCATTGCAGGTGGATAGAGCTGGTTTAGATCGTTTGTCATGTTGAAAAACGCGACGACTCCGACACGCCGACCTAGTGAAAACGCGACAGCTCAGACACGCAATCTCGACTGATTTAAGCGACGACTCCGACACGTGCGGTCGTGAGTTGTCCACAGGCAAGAGTTGTCGCTCGGTGGTCATTGAGCGCAAGCCAGCGATAAAGCTCGACCGTCGCACGCACATCGTTCAGTGCGTCATGTCTCCCGTTTCGCTTGAGCGTAATTCCAAAGTGACGACACAGCGTTGGTAACTTGAAATCGACAGGCTCAGGTTCGAGTGGATTCTCTCGGAAGTACCAAATGGCTCGCTGCATCGTGCAAAGCGTTCGGAACGATGCGGGCAAGAACACATCCAACCTCGCGAACCACTGTTGAAGAAACTCGCCATCATACGGCCCATTATGGGCAACCAACTGGGCGACTCGGAACGGTCTCCTGTTTGCAGAGATTTTGTTGAGGAAGGCGTTTCGTCTCAGAAAACGTGCCAGAGTCAACGCGGCTTGCCGCTCGGGAACGGCACACCGTTTCCACTGACAACGCCGACTCTCGAACCGAGCAAGCGACTGCGGGCAAGCATCGCTTTCACGAAAAGCGATCTTCATTTCAAACACATCTCGCTGACGCTGTTCGTGGTCGACTGCGATTGCCGCAATCTGAATGATGGGGTGATGCGGCTCGCCTCCAGCGGTCTCTAGATCGATGAAAACGAGCCGTTGTTGTTCGTTCAAGCAGCCTTTTTCGCAGCTTCAAACGCTTTGTTCTGGGCTTGAATTTCAGGGTCTTCTGCACTGGCCGCCGCGATCCATCGAGTCGCCTCGCCAACCACCTGAATCAACGCCGCTTCGTTGCTGACGAAGAAGTTGCTGGAGTAACCTTTTTTGTCCGTTGTCTGTGCTTTCCAAGATCGGCTGATGGAGTAGTCAAAATAGACGTAGCCGCTGGGTGCTTGTCGTCGCCAAATGGAAGCGGCGATCGCACCTTCGCGAAATGTCTTCTCGGGCTGCATCGTTGGTTTCTTGAGTGTCTTTTTCGTTTGGGTTTCCATGATCCTCCTGTGGATTCGATTTGAAAAACTGACCAAATAGCACGGAATTGCACCGCATGTCCAATCATGGGCGAGGAACCATTGTTCCACGAATTGATTTTCGGCTCGCTTCCGTGGTATTTCCGATTTCGCGAGACATTGTTTCGTGACTGTCATCTACGTAGAAACGGTGATGACGTTGTTGTTGCGGCGGGACCGCCCGGTAAACCCGATCTAACCAATCGGACTAAGGGAGTCGCTCAGTCTTACCAACTGAGTGCTTTGGTCCTCCGCGTAGAGGCGGATTCAGCGAGAGTTGATTGTCCGTCTCGACGGGGGCTTCATGGAGTAAAGCTATGGCACGATGCCAGAGTCCAATCCCATGATTCGACCCGATGGTTTGCCGAATCAAGGGCGACCGAGACACGCTTCGCTGCGTGATCGATCTTTTCCAACGGTTATCTCTGGCGAGTCAGAGTGTTTGGCCCCTGCGGCCAAGCCGATACTCTCGTCAAATAGCCAAAGGATGAACGATCATTCATCGGAGTCGTGACACACAAAGGCTGTTGCCGAATAAAAGGCACAGCGAAATGGTGCGGAATTCCAACCGTATCATTTTCGGGTGAGAGACAGGGATGTCTCAAACACTCCGCACACGGGGTCAGGAGCCAGCCGCAAAGGGTCAAACCTGTCGGTGCGATCCGAGCTTTGCTCGGGTCAGCTTCGGTCAACGTGTCTGGGCGGGGGACTCCTTTTGCATCGTAAGGTGCGAGGCCGACCATGCAACGGTCGGGTAGACGGTGAATCAAAAGCCGTCACAGGAATAGCTCAACCCGTTCCAAGGCCCGAAAGGGCTTCCCAGTAAGAGTTGGTGCCCTCAATGGATAGGGTGACGTGCAGACCACATACGTTTCGGTCTGTCGTCCGAGAGGGGTTCAAGCAAAGGGCGAGAAGCCCTGCGCGAGAACAAATGAGCCAAACTGCCAAAGGTGCAAGAAAGGTAAGCCGGTGCTTCCATGTTCGGCCGGCTGAAATCGTTTTCAACTGGAAACGAAATACGATCGACTGCGAGAGCGGTCACCGATCGTCTTCTTGTTGTCTTCTTACGAAGACATTGAACCGACGCTCGAAGAGAGCGAGGCGACCTGACGACCAACTTGATGCGTGTCACTAATCGGGGAAGGTCCCGAGGAAACGCGGTGTGGTAGCCGCCTCATTGCTGCAAACAATGAGTCCTCAGGACTGGGAGTGTGGCTCAATTAGAAATCGTGCGAGAGCGCGAGCGGTGTTTCAGGCGAAGGTCTGGACGGATTCAATCGCAAGATTGTTTCGCGCACGGCAAGGCAGTCGTGACCCGTTGGAGGTGCTGGTTGGTTTCCAGTGCAGTGCAACTTGCTAGGCGAGTTGTGATTCTCCATGACGAAAGAGCTGACGCGGTATGTCGAAAGACGAACCGCAACAACAACGTATGCCGGTTGGACGTTTGCCGACGCGGGAACGCTTGATGCCAAAACATTTGGTGTCGCGTTCCTCGTCGGTGTCCATCGGTTTATCCGCGAGAGCGGGATCAACGTGGCTATCCGCGAGCGAATCGAGAGATTTGCTGGCCTTTGGCGACGAATTGACGGTGAACGCTACCCGTTTGTGGAGTGTTCACCACAGGAGGTTTTCGTACATCGCTAGTGCATTGGTTTGCACTCGCCGTGGCAACAACTTGCAGTGATTCCGGCGATTTATCTTCGGACTGCGCTCACGCGCATCTGCAACTATGAATGTGGAAGCGTAGCTTCCCATGCGACCGATGCTGTTCAGAGCAATCGCAGTCGTTCGTTGGAGCTGGACTTTGCAGTGCCCAACCACAGGATGTGGTGTGTGGCACGGTCTACTCGGCAAGCGAACGCTCGGTACTCTGGCGAAACATTGCGTCCGCCAGTGCCACTGATTCGAGGTCGATTTCAAAGGAGGTTTGCAATCGCAAAAGGCTTTTCGGGGGAATTTGAGCCAATCAAATCCCTCAATCGCATTTCAATGGAGGAGATAACTATGCAACCAATCAACTACGCCTGCGTCGCCAAGAACAAAGACGCATTCATCGCTCAAGTCGTTCGATACGTTTCGTCGGGACACTACTTTTATCTGACCGGCACAATCCCCGCTCGAAAAGAACCCGCAAAGATTGATGCGAAATTGATTCGTTTGTATGGCGTCGATCGGCCGCGTTGGGCTCGGGCACGTCGCCGGTTGGGGAAACTAGCTGGGATGCACTACCTTCGTCATGACCGGTTCTTCATTCTGATCGCCACCCACGGAAAGAGTCCGTTCTTTTCCGACCACCAGTCGCGGTTTCGTGACATCCGGCGAAACGCACTCAAAGTTGGCGGTTATTCCATCCGCTATACGTGGTCTACGGTCGATCGGCGATGGCGAGTGTTTGTCAGGCTCGACCGTGAGGCATACGCCAATCTGCGAGCCAATATGCTCCAGCAGGCACTCCAACCGCAATTCGCCGCTCGCGACAAATTTGAGGCTCTGTTCACTGATTTGCAATGGCAACCCTACGGTCCCGTTCGCGAGCAACTGGGGTCAATCGTCAAAGCCAGCAATCGTCGTCGTCGTTACGCAGGGTTGCCGCAGGCTCGATTTGCCTGCTTGCCGAGGATGCGGCGAGTTACCACAGTGTATGAAGCCAGAGCCCCGCAACCTCGAACTGAGGAGACTGGGTAGTACCGCGATACCAACCATTGCATCCCTCATACGATCTGGGGATCGTCCGCCGCGTACGTTGTGAAGACTGGCAAGTCCACTGACTTGAAGGCGTCTCGAAAACCTTAGTAGCGAGGTGATGGAATGCTCAATACTCACCTCGAGCGAGCTATTCGCTAGAATCTCTTTTTGAAGACTGCTAGTTTCACATTGACACATTCGCGAGAAGAAAAGTGCGTGGTCCAATCCTTGCATCTGCATTGATATTATTGATTCCGATTCCTTGGCTTCGTGTTCAGGCGGAATCACCACCAAGGCATCTCGCCTTACGTGGTATCGGACGCCAATTCGATACATACGGGCCATTCCACCCCATTGCGTTTTCACCCGACAGCAAACTGATAGCGGTTTCAACGAGCAACCAGCGTTCAGCAATTGATTCGCTCTTTGGAGGTGGCACGGCCAAGATTGAAAGCTCCGCACCGTTGAAGAACGGCATTGGAATCTGGGACATGGAGACTTTGCGGCTTGTCCGTTGGATAGACACCAAGCCACCCAAGTTTCTCCGGTTTAATCCCGCCAACGGACACGTCTGTCTGGTGCGGGACAATCGCCTCGTCGAATGGGATATTGAGACTGGCGATCTCAGTGAGCGAAGACTTCCATCGGAGAAGGACTCACGCAAACGACAGGGCGCTTTCGAATTTCTTGGCTTGAACAAGATAATTCTCCTCGACTCGAAGCAATGCACGGTCTTCGATTTTGAAACGGGAGAATCCAAGATTCACACGATCAACCCAACTGGCTTTCCCAGAAGCTTGTCTGCATCCCGAGATGGTAAGCGTTTTGTTGTTGGTCCAAACTTCTGCGCCGTTGACCAGACGAAGGCGACAGAACTACCCATCCTGTTGACCGTATTTCGACCGGGAAGTGGCGAAGTCTTTGGTGCGGTCAACCCGCAGCCATCCCGAATCGCATCATGGGACCCTAACGGCAAGACATTGGTTCCTGCATTTACTAGCAAGGAATTCTTGGCACGCTCAAAAGGAGGAGGGATTATTGATCCCCAGACTAATATCCATGGACTCGCTTTCTCTACTTCAGGGAAAGTCTTAGCAAGCATCAGTGACGATCATAGTGTTCACCTGTGGAATGTTACATCGAAAACGCGGATCGCAACACTGGAGCCAACAATTGAACTGACCGAAAAGATTTCGGGGTCAAGCCAATTGCGAAATTTGCGGTGCGTTCAGTTCTCGCCTGACGGAAAATGGCTTGCCTGTGCTTCGGATGACTTTGTCAGTCTTTGGAATACTACGGAACTGCGGAAGCGAATGAGACCGGGCAACCGATTGCATCTGACTCGCTACATTGTCCGAGGCGTGCTGTTTGAAGAGGAAGTCAAGCCGCAGCAGGCGATGGACATGCAAACCGCGATCTCAAAATCAGTTTTCCATCAGGGCAAGCTCCTTTCGGGCACCAAAGTCTTTGCCGGGACTGGTAACAGCGGTGACCGCTGGCATCGAGGTGTAGTACTGCACCCAGCGAGAGAATCGGTTAGCGGCGGGCAGGGATATCTCATTCATTTCAATGGATCTGGACTGCACAATGAGTATATCATTCACGAGTCAAGAGTGCGTCCAGTTCAGTTTCCTGAAGGCTTCGACACGACGATTGACGATACGATGAAGAAGTTACGAGAGATCGCTGATTCTCGGAGAATGAAGGTTGATGGCGATTCCAAGTGAGACTGAGATCGTTGTGAATGATGCAATTTGCATCCGAGTGCTGGCGGTGCCGCAGCGAACATTCACATGTCGGGAGGTGCCGTCGACTTGCGTCCGGTAGCGACTGATGCTGGGCCAATGAAAGTGGCAAAAGTCTGTAGTGCGGCAATCGCCCACGATCCGGAACTAGTGCTGCCAGCAGCTCATGAAGTCGACGCAGGCTGCACAAGCGGCGATGCAGTCGAGCATTAGTTTGACGTGCGTTTGCTCGACGTGGTCGCCGCCTTCGGACAGGCAATGACTGGTCAGCATGTCAGCACAGGTCGTTTGGCACTCTTGGCAGTTTTCGATGCACTCTTTCATGGATGCGGTTGCGGTACTCATTCGTTTCTCCTTTGGAATTTTGCTAATGCGGCCCCTTTGCCGCTGCATTAGCGGTATGCAACTTGCATACCACTATGGGGTATATTGAAGGATGACTTTTTGACAGC
>CAZZDZ010000035.1:16954-26470 GCA_964652675.1 uncultured Pirellulaceae bacterium | reverse complement strand
GCGGTAGCAGTGATGCAGGGTTGTACGGTGACCACGTTCAAGAATTGGATTCCCACGTGGGTCAGATTCTTTCTACGATCGACCAATTAAATCTAAGGGATAAAACACTGGTCATTTTCGCCAGCGATAACGGTTCCACACCGAAAGACTTTCGTGGCACTCAGGGGGTCAAGCTGAATTTGGCCGATGACTCGGGCGACATCCGAAAGAAATTCAAAAGCGCCAAAGCAGACGCCAAAAAGTTGGGACACGTGACCAACGGCCCGTGGCGAGATGGAAAAGGATACGCCTACGAAGGAGGTCATCGCATACCATTTGTCGTGCGTTGGCCGGGGCGGATTGCGGGAGACGTTTCGTCGGACTGCACGATTAACTTAACCGATATCTTTGCCACGGCGGCGGACGTCATTGATCACGAGCTGCCAACGGACGCGGCAGAAGATTCGTTCAGCCTATTGCCGATTTTGCTTGGCAAAGCCAAGCGGATCAAAGGCAGGGAGGCGGTGTTCATTCTGGGCAACGGCAAGGATAGTTCCATTGCAGTCTGCGAAGGAAAGTGGAAATTGGTCGTGCGTTATGGCAACGACAGTGACGCCGGCAACGAGCTGTATGATTTATCGAATGATCTAGGCGAAACCAACAACTTGGTGGAGCAAAATCCCGACGTAGCGAAGCGTCTCGCAGCCGCTTTAGAGAAAGCCGAAATCAATGGGCGCACTCGCTAGGCGAATGGATCACCTGCTGTTCTTAATACGCGATTCGGAATCCGTCGCTTCGCCCCTGTGATTCTCGTTCTTGGATATCTGCCCCGGTCAATCCTGCTTGGCGGGCGACTTTGATTCGACGAATCAATTCGTTGGCTTGCTGGGGTGCTGCGTCGATATCCAGTGTCACGCTACCGTCGGATTCGTTACGCACAAATCCGTGGACTGACAATCCGGCGGCTTCGGTTTTGCAGGTCATGCGAAAACCAACACCTTGAACACGGCCGGTAAAACGAACGACAAAACGCTTTGTCTGGGTCATTTTTGCCTGTGACCTACAGCGCCGAGTTGATTGCGTCTTCGTCTACCGTATCGTTGATCGCTACCGTGTCGTTTTGCGGTTCGTCGGTGCGTTCCACAATGACCAAGCACATGTCATCAAACGGAGGAGCGTCGCCGACATGTTCCAATACAGCGTTAACAATCCGTTTGTTGACCGTTTCAGCATCGCCGCCTTGTTTAGTCAACTCGCGGACTTTCACCATTGAGAATTCTTCGTCGGCGGCATTCATTGCTTCGTTTACGCCGTCGGTGTACATGACGGCGATATCTCCCTTGGTGAATGGAATCGAGACGGTTTCGTATTCCATACCGGTATCAATCGCGATCGGCAGCCCCGACTCTTCTTCCCCGGGTTCGGAGATTTCGCCCGTCGCAGCGCTGCGAACGATCGGTGGCATGTGGCCGGCGTTGACGATGTGGGCGATGTCGGCTTTGGGGTCGATCACGACCAGCAGGAATGTGACAAATCGTTCGACATCCAGATTGCTCATGCGATCATTCAATCGCTCGATGGCTTGCGATAAATCACTATCGTTGGCGAGGCAAAACCTTGTTTCTGCGGAGAGCTTGGCCATGAACATTGCCGCCGCGACACCGTGGCCGACTACGTCTGCAACAACGATCGCAACCCGACCATCTTTAAAATGGATGTAGTCAAAGTAGTCGCCGCCGATGTGATGGGCCGCCTGGTAATAACTACTGACGCGGAACCCAGGTGCTTTGGGTGGCGCTTGCGGTAAGAAAGCTTTTTGAACATCAATTGCTAGTTTCAAGTCCTGTTCGACTTCGCGTTGTGCCAGTGCCTGCTCGTGAAGGTTTGCGTTGTTGATGACAATGCCAGCTTGCATCGCAACGCCCGCTAGCAAGTCGGCGTCCTCGTCGCGGAACTGTCCACGTCCTTGCGTGGAATCGATCTGCAGGGCGCCAAAAATATTTCCATTTCCGTCTGACAATGGAGCGCACATCATGGATTTAATCGAAAAGTCAGCGATCGATTCGGCGGCATGAAAGCGACTATCCTCTGACGCATCCAACGACAAAATCGCTTGGCCTGACTCCATCACTTGCAAAATGATGGTGCGACTGATTCGCACGGTCTTGGTTTCGTCATTGGATTTGCGTGTTTTGACCCATCGCGGTGTTAAAACATTGTCCTCGCCTTTCATGACGATGAAACCGCGGTCCGCTGACGGGAAAATGTCGAACAGGCTCTCGATCACTTTGGGCAGCACGTTGTCCAGCGAAAGTGTGTTGCTCAAGTTTTTGTTGATTCGCATCAACGCTTCAAGTTTTGCTTCGGCAGTCGCGGCCATCTTTAGGCCGTCGGTTGAAGTGCGGTATTCAACTTTTTGTGACCGAGGACCACTATCGTCGTCGACCATCATGACGCCAAAACTGGAGCCATCAAAAGTCATGTCCCGACTGCCACCACTGGCGAACGCGGGGACTGCATCGAGATGGAAAATCAGTTCGACTTCGCTGATTCGGATTCGGTCGCCTTCACGCAGCATTTCTGCGTCTTTGATCAACTGACCATTTAAGAAAGTCCCATTTCGGCTGCCGGAGTCTTCGACGTAATACGATTCGCCATGACGATTTACTTTGGCGTGAAATCGGCTCACCGCGCCCGCATCAACAACGATGTGGCAATCGGGATGTCGACCAAGATTGGTCGAATCATCTTTCAGCTCGAAGCGTTGTGTCCCGGAGTTTTGGGAGCTGGTGGAGAGGAAGGCCATGAAATATTTGAGTTATCAGTCAGCGTTTGTGAATCGCGATTGTAAGTCGCATTGCTGCATGGAACAACGAAGGCTGTTTGGAGGATGTGTTCAGATGTCAATGGTTTGGGGCGATTGACAGGGCAAATCACCTTTGGAAGGGTTGTGGAACTTAGTCGTTCGGCCGTACACGGGCGAAATCGAACAAGTCTCGGTCGGGAGCGGCCAAGTTACTTTCCTCTCGGCCGGGAGCGGGCAAGTTACTTTCCCAGCTTGATCGATTTGTCGCGGTTTTGAGTGATATTGATAGCCGGGTGCCAGATTTTGGCGAAAAAAAACCGCCAGCGATGCTGGCGGTTTCGTTTGTCTATCGGAGCATTCGACGCCGATCAATCCTCGGGCTCACGCTCTTTCTTGTCGTCTTCGGTTGGAGACGAGTTGTCATCGTACTTTGCCTCGGGGATCGACTCGTCTTCTTTGGTCGCCAGAACGCTGTGATAGAGAGCGAATTCACTCTCGTTTTCGTCTTCGTTCTTCACCTTTTCTTCGGTTACTTTGGCCTTTTCGACGATCATTTCAATGACTTTTCGCTCGACAATTTGATTGCGCAAAGCGTCCATCTGACCGGATTTTTCCAGGCGGGCACGGACACGACGTTCTGGCATGTCGCTTTGCTGAGCGATCAGCGCAACTTCGGTGTCGTAATCAGCTGGATCCGCATCCACTTTTTCTTCTTCGGCGATCTGCTCCAAGATGAAGTGTTCACGCAGAGCGGCTTCGGTCGATGCTTGAGCGTTCTGTCGGGTCGCGTTGACGTATCGGCGAATGTTGTCGTCATCGAACCCGCTGCGGCGAAGCTCAAGAACTTTTCGTTCCAGTTCACGAGTGGTTTGACGACTGACTAATTCTGGTGGCAACTCGAAAGTTGCCGAACCGGCCAACGTTTCAACCACGCTCGATCGCAAAGCTTGCTGGGTACGGTAGTCCGCTTGGCGAACCAATGAGTCGCTAACAAATTCGCGAAGCTCTTTCTCTGACTCAAAATCGCCCAACTCTTCCAGGAAAGATTCGGTCAATTTCGGAGTCTCTTTCTTCAAGACTTCGACGATCGAAATCTCAACATCGACCTTCTTGCCTTGCATTTCTTCGTCGGATGCGTTTTCACCAATCGTGACTTTGGCTTTGACTTTGTCGCCTTCCTTTTTGCCTTTAACCTGCTTGCCAAAGTCGTCCATCGTCGCGTCCGAAAAACTCAAGCGTTCTTCCAAGGTGACTCTCTCTTCTTCAAGCGCGGACAGTTCTTTGCCGTCATGCGAGAAAGTAGCGTCGATAACGATTTTGTCGCCAATCGCTGCGGGTTCGTCGGTGGCTTCCAACGTTGCGTAGCGCGAAAGCACTCGCTCAAGGGAGTCGTCGATTGCTTTTTCGTCGACTTCTTCGACCGGCTTGGTCAGCTCGATGCCTTTCCATTTGGGAGTTTCAAATTCAGGACGGACTTCGACCGAGAACTGATACTTGAAATCGCCTTCTTCGGGGATCTCGATCGATTCATAATCAAAATCGGGTTCGCTGATCGCCGAGAAATCTTCGCTTTCGGTGACTTGGGACAGGCTGTCCATCAACAAAGATCCCTTGACCTGTTCGACAACACGATCGCGGAACTGTTTTTCGACAAGTTTTCGTGGAGCTCGTCCGGCACGAAAACCGGGAACTTGAGCTTCGGGGACCAATTCGTCGTAAGCGTCTTTGAGATACCGCTGCACCTCGACTTGCGGAATCGTCACGATGACGTCTCGCAAACACGCTTGAGGGCTTTCGACTTTGACGTCCAGCTTGATTGGTGACTTTGTTTCTTCACCAGCTGGGGCTAGGTCTGGCTCGGCTGAGGTGGACATCCTGTGGGATACCTTCAAAAAAGTAGTTTAAAGTTTGGACTGCAGCAGAATAGTTGGCAGTCCCAGCAAGTGGGTTTCGCTAGCTGAACTAAATCGAATTCGGACCAGAGAGTATCGGGGCGAAGAATACGGAGTTCAAATAACCGGAGACCGCAAATTTGAGCCCAGCAGTTTATCCATAAAGACGCAAAATCAGCAAGCGGTTCGCGAATTGTCCGGGACAAATAGTGGGGGAATTGTCTCAGAACGCCCAACATCCCTGATGCGACATCAGATCCGAGAAAGAGCCCAGCATTACGGGGGCCGTTTGGCTAGGTCGCCTGGGTGAGCGTAATGGCAGTTTCATGGACAGAATCGCCTCCGCTGATGCTTGCGACGATTTGCAAAATGGGCAATTTGGGAAGAGGGCGGGCGAGATGCCGGGTCTTGTCCTGACCTGCTTGATTTCTATAATCGGCCCAAGATCAGAGGTAGTCAGTTCAAGTTGTGAACGATATGCTGCCGATAGAACGCTTCGTGCTCCCATCTGCGGAGGACGATTGTTTGTGAAGCATGCGGCTGTAGCTCAGTTGGCAGAGCATCACGTTGCCAACGTGATTGTCGTCGGTTCGAATCCGATCAGCCGCTCTTTTTTCTTACAACCCACCAGCGGCATTGCTGGTTTTCTTTGGTTGTGTGGGTTTCAAAAACCTGTTCCGGACCGACTTCAGGTCCAGCTCCCAGCCCGGCTTTAACGACGACTATTTCGTTTCGCCTGCGGAGCCAAATTTTGGGGCTATTTGAAACGGATTTCGATTGGGTTTTGCAGGTCAATGTCCAAGCCGGGGATGCTGTCGCTTAGCGTCGAAAGCAACTTGCGCGAGACTTTTTTGGTTTGGTTCTCGAGCGATTCCAATTTGCTGAGTCCTTGGGGGGTTTTTAAGATCTCGCCAAAGTTCGCCTGCACCAGCGTGACCAAGTTGTCTTTGCGGAACTTGGCGTTGGATTCGATCACTTCTCCATCGATCTGGACAAAGAAACCAACGCGAGCGTCAGCTAACAATTCCGATGCCATTGCCTGAATGGCCAAATCAGGAAGCGACATCTTTGCAAGCGGAGACGCGGGCTCGGCCGCGAATGGATCCACGGCGCCCTCGACGACCAACTCGTCTGCATTGGCCTGTTCGTCAAATCCATTCATCTGGATCTTGAGGACACCATTGTTGAAAGTAAATTTCGTGTCGCCTTTGAGGTCGAGTGAACTGGGTTTGTTTTTCGCGTTTTTCTTTTTTGGAGAAATTGGTTTGGTCAGCAAATTGCCGGGGATTGTCACTTGATTGATATCATCGAACCGAACGATCAGTTCGTGTCCAGGCCATCCATGTCGATTCGCTTTTTCGACCGAGGAGACAATTTCAACGCCAGTGCCCATTTTCTTAACCAGTTCGGCAAGCAGTTCTTTGGTCGACACTTTGTCCTCGGCCTTGTTTTTTGATTCTACGAGCCCAAAGAGTGTTGCGTCCTGTTGATGAACACGAATGTGGATCAGTCCTGATCCGTCCGGTTTGACTTTCACCACGGTGGACTGTTCAACACAGCCGGTCAGCAACAAGCAGGTCGCCACAAGCGCAAGCGTTGCGACTGGACGCCGAAAACCTGCAGCAGCACGTTTGAAACTCAAAATCACGGCAACTTCCCCTGGAAAAGGATTGAATTCGAAGGATTTAACTTGATGGTATCATTCGTGTTCGTTGAACAATTTGTTTTGCGCAAACAGAGCAGCGACGATGATTTATCCCGACGCACAAGGCTAAAAACTTTTATTGTCCGGGGCGCGAAATCGGCTAGTTTTTGCGATTTTAAATTTTGCGGGAGCCGTTTTTGTTAAACCACGCTGCTTGTCGACAGGGCATTTCGGTTGCTACCCTCTGACAATAGAAACAAGGCGAATTCGCAAACGTTTCGCTGATTGCCCGCTTACGAACCACCCGTTGAACCTGTTGAGAGCTTCGACCGGTTCAGAGCAATCGACACAAACCCCGATTCTCACTGCCAAAACACGGAATTGAATTTGCCGAACGCTCAACTCGGACCGATCGCAGTTCATTTGCCATCACGCATTGAGACCAATGCAGAACTGCAAGAAGCCTTTCCCAGATGGGACATGAAACTGATCTCGGAAAAGACTGGGATTCAACAACGACACATCGCCGAGCCCAACGAAACGTCCAGTGATTTGGCAGTCAAAGCGGCCGAAAAGCTGTTTGTCGAGAACAACATTGATCGCAATTCAATCGATTTCTTGCTGCTGTGCACGCAGACTCCCGATTATCCGCTGCCGACGACCAGTTGTCTGATTCAGGACCGGTTGGGATTGAAAACAAGCTGCGGTGCTTTGGATTTTAATTTAGGTTGCAGCGGGTTTGTGTACGGAACGGCGATGGCTGATGGATTGATCCAAAGCGGGTTGGCCAAAAACGTCTTGTTGCTGACAAGCGAAACTTACAGCAAATACATTGACGCCGAAGACCGTAGTTTGCGGACGATTTTTGGAGACGGAGCGGCCGCCACCCTTGTTCGATCCGCCGAACGAAAATCGATCTGGGGTTTTCAGTTTGGCACTGACGGCAGCGGTGCTGACATGCTGATCGTCGGAGACGGCGGCAGCCGGGCGGAACAAGACGCGATCAAACCAAGGCACCGAAAACGCTGGAAAAGCCGCTTGTACATGGATGGCCCCAGTTTGATCAATTTCACCGTCGATGCGGTTCCACGCTTGATCGACCAAATTTTGTCCGCCAATGACATGACAATGGACGAAATCAGCCAGCTGTTGATGCACCAAGCGACTTGGAAAATGCTTGATCAACTACGTAGTCGGATGGGGCTGTCCCCCGAAAGGGTGCCAATCGAGCTGGCTGAGATTGGAAATACGGTTTCGTCGACACTGCCGATTCTGATCGATCAGCTAAGAAATCGTGACTCTTGGCAACCCGAATCAGTTAATATGCTGATTGGATTTGGGGTCGGACTTTCTTGGGCAGGCAGCCTCTGGCGAGATGATTTCGCCAATCCAAGTATCTGATCCTGTTTATCGAATGTTCGGTTTATCTGTCGTCCAGATTATCGGTCACACTATAAACTGTGCTTCGAATAGCCAGCCGTCATCCACCGGGGGAGAATCGAAAATGAGAGTCAATCTAACAGGGCGTTTGCTGATCGCATCACCCTATCTCGGGGACGGAAATTTTTTGCGTTCGGTCGTGTTTGTTATCAGACACGACGCAGAAGGCGCGTTCGGCTTGGGGATCAATCGCCCAACGGATCGTCGGTTCCGCGAACTTGTCGAAATGAGTAGTACAGACGGGAACCCTCGCGAAGACGATTTCATTTTTAACGGTGGCCCCGTCGAAGGCCCGTTGTTGGCTTTGCATGATTTGGCGGGCGTGGGTGAACCGTGTGGACCATTTGATCCGGATCAGCCAAGCGATTTTGTCTCTCCCAACGAATCAAATGTTCATGGGACCAAACCGGCTGCAGTTGATCCGTGGGGATCCATGTCGATCGAACTGGGGAACCCACCTGCGTGGATCACCGGTGACGATGATCACTTGCGAATCCTGCTGCGACGCCCCGACGCTCGCGTCAAATATGTTGCTCACTACAGCGGTTGGGGACCGGGGCAATTGGATTACGAAATGGAATCTGGCGGTTGGTTGGTCGGAGAAGCAGACCCGGATTTGGTGTTCGGCGATGCAAACGAAATTTGGGAGCAAGCTGTCAAGCGATGTGGGCGTGAAATTTTGGCGGAAATGTCACCTGGTATTCGGTTCAACGACCCTAGCTTAAACTGAAAAAAGTAAACCTGGGGTGGATAGCAGCAAGTTTTAAAAACCAGACTGCATGGTATTGGCGCTCAGCGCCACTCCTCTTTGCCGCGGAAGACTAGAGAGACCTTTATTCTGATGCGACGTTTTGTGATCGGTGACATACACGGGTGCGCCAAAGCGCTTCGATCGCTCATCGAGATCATTGATCCGCGCCCTGACGACGAACTGGTTTTTTTGGGCGACTACGTCGATCGTGGACCCGACAGCCGAAACTGTGTCGATCAGTTGATCGCTTTAAAAGAACGTTGCCGATTGGTCACGTTGCGCGGCAACCACGAAATCATGTTGATGGGCGTCGCCTTTGGGGGCTTGAATTCAAAGGCCTGGTTGGCCAGTGGTGGCTTGGCAACCGTCAGCAGCTACGGTGGTTCTCTGAAAAAGATCCCGCCACAGCACATTGCTTTTTTTCAATCTCTGCGCCCGTACTATGAAACCGACGATTGCATTTTTGTCCACGCCAACTACGACCCCGACCTGCCAATGTCGCAGCAACGCGAGATCGATACCTATTGGACTCACCTGAGTAAATCGATGCCGGGGCCGCACTGCAGTGGCAAAAAAGTCTATGTGGGACATACGCCCCAGCCGTTCGGTTTGGTTTTGAACAAAGAACACTTGGTGTGCGTCGATACGTACTGTTTTGGCAACGGCTATTTGACGGCGTTGGATCTGGATACGGGAACATCAATCCAAGTTGACAAGCACGGACACGAAAGACGCGATCCGCTGGCGGATTTGTTTGAGCAGATGGGCAGGATTCGAGAACGTCTTGGGGCATTTTGGGCAAAGTTAACTTCTCGTAAAACGAAAGGTTCGAATGCGTCTACCAGCCAAGAACAAAATAGAAAATTACCCGGCAGCCTGGATGAACCTCAGCAACAACAATGACTGAACATCTGGCCGCGTCCACTGGCAAAGACGATCGTTCAGAAACCGCCAGCGAAGTTTATTCCGGTGAACTGGATACCAGCGATTCCGATCGCAGCGA
>CAZZDZ010000035.1:0-16854 GCA_964652675.1 uncultured Pirellulaceae bacterium | reverse complement strand
CCGCCAGCGAAGTTTATTCCGGTGAACTGGATACCAGCGATTCCGATCGCAGCGAGCTGGGTGATTCGTCCACCGAAGCATTGGTTTCGAATCGTTGGCCGATATTTGGGGGCGTCGTTTTGGTTGCTGCCGCTGCGATCATTGCCGCCGGACTGGGCGCGAATCCTTGGCTGACTGCGACTGCGGCAATCGTGGCAACCCTGATTACCGCTTTGCGAATGTCCAAAGCCGAAGCTTCACGGGCGGAGGAGCGTATCCGGCTGTTTCGCAGTCGCCAGAACGAAACCAATCGTTGGCGCCAGCGTTGGTCCGAACTCAACGACGAATCTCAGCAAAGTACGACGGCGCTTTCGCAGATGATGGATGGCGTGATCATGCTTTCGAACGATTCGGAAATCCTGCTGATCAATGACTCTGCATTGCGTTTATTGGGGCTGTCCAAACAAGGTCGTTTTCTGGGGCGATCGTTTACCGAGATCGTACGAATTCCCGAGACAACGCAAGCCGTTCGCGCGACCTGTGACGGAGGCGGTGCCCAAGTTGCGAATGTGGAAATCAGCGACGACAAAGGCATTCGCCCTATCCGCGTCTATGTGGATCGAATCGGAGACCGTCAAGACAGCCATGTTCTGATAACGCTGCGTGACGAAACAGAAACACATCGAGTAGAAACCATGCGTCGAGACTTTGTCGCAAACGTTTCCCATGAAATCAAAACTCCCATCGCAGCGATAAAGGGTTACGTCGAGACCGCTGAACTGGCAATCGAAGACGACACGCAGGCGGCAAAGCACTTCATGAGCCAGATTCACGGGCAATGTTTGCGGTTGGAACGTCTTGTCGCTGACATGATGCAAATCGCGCGAGCTCAATCGGGCGAAAAGAATTTGCGAAAGACCGCCGTTTCATTCGACGACATTGTTTCAGAATCACTCCGCTCGTTGCGTCCGGTTGCCAAATCCAAGTCAATCGATCTGGACGTAAAAGACCTTTCCAACGCGATCGTGTTTGCTGACCACGATGCGACGCTTGCCATTGCAAACAATTTGATCAGCAACGCAATTCACTACTCGCCCAACGATACAACGGTCACGATCAGCGGCCGACGCGAAGATCATTACTGGGTGTTGAGTGTGCAAGACAACGGCGTTGGGATTGCAGAGAGTGAGCAGGAGCGGATTTTCGAGCGTTTTTATCGGATCGATCGAAATCGAACCTCCGCCAGCGGAGGAACGGGCATCGGACTATCCATCGTCAAAAATCTAACGGTCGCCCAAGAGGGCAAAATCCGGCTACATAGTTCGGCCGGGAAGGGATCCACATTTGAGGTGTTGTTGCCGGTATTCGGCAGCGATTCGGTGAGCGATCAATCGGTGGAGGAGAAGACGCCCTAGGCGAGCTTCGTGCGGTTCATTCAAATGGGTTGTTGGCGTTTCCCAGCAATCTTCATCGAATATTAACCGATCGGAGCCGTCTACCCCCATGTGTTTTGACCGCTCTTCGTCCACCATAGAGCAACGTCACGAACCGGAAAAACTCTCCTTTTTTAACTGTGCATTCACAGGGATTGTTCCCAAAGCATGACCAAGACCAAAGTGCTTGTCGTCGAGGACTATCAGCCGCTCGCTGAAACGCTTGAATATCAGCTTGAGCGCGCCGGCTATGACGTCTACCGGAGTTCGGATGGCCAAGAAGCGATCAATCAGGCGCGCGTGATTCTTCCCGATGTCGTTCTGCTGGATGTCGACCTGCCGGTGTTGGGAGGCGTTGAAGTGTGCAAGTTACTTCGCGCGGAGCCAACCACCAAAGACACTTTGATCATGATGCTCAGTGCGTTGGGCGAAGAGTCGGATCAGTTGGTCGGTTTTGCGGTTGGGGCGGATGACTACGTTGTCAAACCAGTCGAAAGTTACAAGCTGTTATTGCAACGCATCAAAGCACTATTGCGTCGACGACAACCAGAATTCTCCGACTCCGAATCAACCAATCACCATGGTGTCACGGTCGACAAGCGGCGATTTGTCGTGACACTAAATGACCAGCCATTAAAGTTGACCAAGAGTGAGTTTCAGTTGTTGGAAACACTCATACGTCAACCTGGCCGCGCGTTTTCGCGCAACCAATTGGTCGAAGCCGCTTTGGGCGAAGACACAATGGTTTTGGAACGAACGATTGACGTTCATATTCGTGCATTGCGACGAAAAATGGGTGACCACGCGGACTTGATCGAAACGGTTCGCGGAATCGGATACCGATTCAAAGAATAGAATCGTGATCTGCCGTTGCTGTAGCCCCACACACTCAACAGTTTTCCGCGTTAGAATGTGGTCTTGCGACAACCCATTGGTCAGACCAGGAGTGAGCGTGTGGGATTACTGAATGATGTATTTGGACCATCAAAAAACGAGATTTGGTCACAGCTTGCCGCCGAACTGGGAGGCGAGCACAAGGCGGATGGGATGATGAAAAGCGGTGGCGTCCGCTGCCAGCACAAACAATGGGAATTTGTCCTTGATACTTGCGTCGTCGATTCGGGAAAGGTCACCAAGCAATACACGCGAATGAGAGCGCCGTTTATCAACAAAGACGGTTTGTACGTAAAGCTTTACCGAAAAGATTTTCTGACGGGCATTCGCAGTTTCTTTGGGATGCACGACATCAAAATTGGTGACGACTATTTTGATGAGCAGTTCATCATCAAAGGGAACAACGCCCCGAAGATTCGTCAGCTACTAGCCGACCCAAGGCTGAAGCAGTTGATCGATCAGCAACCAAGAATTTCGCTTGAGATCAAAGACGACCAAGGCGTTTTCGGAGCCGCGTTTCCAGAGGGTGTCGACGAAATCGTATTCTTGGCCATCGGTGTCATGAAAGACTTAGATAAACTGATGGGGTTGTTTGAACTATTTGCCACTTTGCTGGAACGTTTGGTCAGAATCGATTCTGCTTACGAAGACGATCCTGGTGTAAAACTGTCCTATTAGGCAAAGACCGGCCGCTGATCAGCTGACCGAACGCTCGAATCGTTCGATCGAAACGGCTTTTCCTTCTGCGTTTGACTGGACGATCGCGCCACACAAACGGACGTCACCCGTCGCGACGTGAAAGTGGCACGGCTCAAAAGTCCGTGTCGTATGCATCACGCGTTTGATATCGCGACCGATAATGCTCTCGTACGGCCCTGACATTCCAACGTCGCATTGAAACGCGGTCCCGCCCGGCAAGACCCTCGCGTCAGCGGTGGGCACGTGTGTATGCGTCCCCAGAACTGCGGTTACTTTGCCGTCCAAGTAGCGAGCCAAAACCTGTTTGTCGCTTGTTGCTTCGGCGTGAACGTCCACCAGAATATGTTTCGCTTGATCGCCAATTTCCTCCAGCACTCGATCGATGGCATCAAATGGACAATCCACTGGTCGCATAAAGACACGGCCCATCAAGGAAACGATTGCCAGCGATTCGCTCTGGTCACGATTGATCAGGGCCCAGTTTTTGCCAGATGCGTCACTGGGATAATTGGCTGGTTTGACGATCCGACCGCTACTCTGCAGAACTTCGGCGATCTCTTTGCGTCGATAGATGTGGTCGCCAAGCGTGATGCCGTCCACGCCGGATTCGATCAACCGTTTGTACTGACGCGGCATTAATCCAGAACCGTCGGACGCGTTTTCGGCGTTAACGATGATCAGGTCAAGTTTTTCCGAAGCGCGGATGGACTCTGCATTTTGCAGAACAGCCGTGTAGCCGGGTTTGCCGACGATATCGCCAAGGAACAAAAAACGCATGGGCGAAACGAACTCAAAACAAAAGAGAAGGAAAAGGACAGCGTTCAATGGCCAATGAGAGAACTATCATAAAGGAAACAGGTTCTTACGTTAGGCACGTTGCGCTTCCTAAGACCTCTGTCGCCAAATTCCTTCCCGAAAACGTGTCGCCATCGCGGAAGTCGTCAAGACATTCGTTAAAGCGACGTGTTGTGGGTTAGCAACTATGGCTGGTTAAGTCGCTTTTGACCGCGTGGAAGGCGATGCGCGGCGACAGAAAGCCATCAATACGAATCTTTCGACGTTGACCCTTCGGCTCGCTTCGTCCAGAATCGTCAGTTGGCCCATGAATCCGCCAAACTTGCCCAGTTCATCACGTCGCCGCTCTCAGTTCCCTCACCAGCTTTATGTCAGTTATCGCCGCCGATGTCGATTTGAACGCGTACTGTCGCCAGACAGCGACTGCCGCCAAATCAGCGTCTTATCATCTCAGTTCCCTGGATACTGCCGTCAAGAACGCTTGGCTGCAAGATTCTGCGGATCGATTGATTGCTGCGACCAGCGATATCCTGGCCGCCAACAAACAAGACTTGGACGCGGCCCCCGGCTACGGATTGACGGACGCCACCGTCGACCGCTTGCGTTTGGATCCCGCCAGAATCGAAGGGATTGCCAAGGGTCTGCGAGAGATCGCGATGTTGCCTGATCCGATCGGTGAAGTCATGGATGGGTTTACCCGGCCCGGTGGTTTGCAAATCACCAAACGCCGCGTGCCATTGGGCGTCGTTTTCTTTATCTACGAAAGCCGGCCAAATGTGACCGCAGACGCAGCTGGAATTTGCATCAAAAGCGGTAACGCCGTGATTTTGCGCGGCGGCAAAGAAGCGATGCACAGTAGCCAAGCGATCGTCAACGTGTTGGGCGAAAGCGCAGCCAAAATTGGCGTGCCCGAAAACGCAGTCCAGCTGGTCAGTACAACCGACCGAGCAGCGGTGGGCGAGTTCCTGGCGATGGACGACTGCATCGACGTTACGATCCCACGAGGCGGTGAAGGATTGATTCGGCGAGTATCGGCCGAAGCGACCATGCCTGTCATCAAACACTACGACGGCAACTGCCACGTTTACGTCGACGAAACGGCCGACATTGAAATGGCCGCCAAAATTATCGAAAACGCCAAGTGCCAGCGAATGGGCGTTTGCAACGCTTGTGAATCATTGTTGATCCATCAAGCGATCGCCGCCAAAGCGCTGCCAGTGATTGCGGAACGCTTGAAGCAACACAAGATCGAACTACGGGCAGACAAACGGGCTCGCGAGTTCTTGACCGATGCGGTAGAAGCAACCGAAGAAGATTGGTCGGCTGAATACCTCGGTCCGACCATCAGTATTGCGATCGTCGATTCACTGCAGCAAGCCGCCCAGCATATCAACCAACACGGTTCACATCACACCGATGCGATCGTGACGCAAGACCTGCGTGCTGCGGACATGTTCACGACCATGGTCGATTCGTCCGCAGTGATGGTCAACGCCAGCACACGGTTCAATGATGGCGGTGTGTTTGGCTTGGGGGCAGAGATCGGAATTTCGACTGACAAATTCCACGCGCGTGGTCCTTGTGGGCTGCGTGAATTGACTAGCTATAAGTACGTCGTCCGAGGCGACGGCCAGATTCGCGAATAAGTTTTACTTACTAACGAGACAACGGATATGTCTGACGAATCGCGTTCACGCAACCAAGCCGACAGCTTGCAGCGCAAGATGGACCAAGCCGACACGAAAATGTATCGTATCGACCGAGCACATTGCGATGTTGAAGGCGCTCCGCCATCCGATGATGGCGCAAGCTCCGCTGATACCCAAACCAGTGACTTGCATTGCGAAGCCAGTAACTTGCATTGCGAAGCCAGTAACTTGCATTGTGCGGCCACTGACGAGGTTAAAGCGTCCGGCCAAATCGTGGACTATGATTTTCGTCATCCCACGCCCGTGTCGCGCCAGCATTTGCGATCTTTGCACACCATTCACCAGCGCTGTGCGGAAAGTTTCAACGACTCGGCAGGCGAATTGTTGCGGTCGGCTTTCTCATGCGAATTGACCGACGTCTTTGAAACGAGCTACTGCGAATACGTCTATTCTCTTGATGACCCCACCTGTTTTTACCTGATTACGCCGCATCAAATTGACGGGTTGGCAAGCGGGCAGTGGATGTTGGACGTTTCTCCGCGCCTGGCGTTTGCAATGGTCGATCGAATGCTCGGTGGCGAACCGAATCCAGCAGAAACGATTCATCGCGAGCTGACCGACATCGAAGCTCGTCTGATGAAACGAGTGATCGACCGGTTTTTACACGATTTAAAATCCAGCTGGCAAAAGATCACAACGATTGATCCGGTCATCGCCGAGCCCGTCGTGCGTCATCCCATCCACGGGCGTCACTTGGCTGCCAACGATCGGGCTGCACGAGTCAATTTTGCGGTGAATGTCAGTGGCGTCAGTGGAAAAGTCAGCTTGCTGGTGCCGTTGGCCACGATCGAGCATTTGCATGGTCAACTGAGTGAGCAAACCTGCTGCGATTCACCGATGTCGCCAACAGAACAGACGCGATCGGCGATCTCCGATCAGCTGGCGACTGCTCCCATTGAAGTCGTCGTGAATTTGGCGCATTCAACGATCCGAACCGACGACTTGTTGGACCTGTCGGTGGGCGACATCATTGCTACCGAAAAGGAAAGCACCGGAGCGTTGGAGCTGTCGATTCAGAACGTACCGAAGTTCAAAGCCAGCCCTGGTGCGTTTCGCGGCAAAAAAGCAGTTCGGATCGAATCAAGCCTGGATAAGCCCGAGTCGCAGCACCACGAAAGTAAGAAGCTCGATAACAACGACGCTTAGTTGTTAATTGGCGGCGGTACGATTCAAACACGAAAAACGGCGACTTGCAAAGCAAGACGCCGATTCGTAAGTGATTCAGTCTGGTGAACACCGTGGTGTTCGAGGGAAGGCACAGATCAAAGTTGCTATCGTGTTGGTTTGCCGTCATTGATTGACCAGCAAGGGCAAAGAAAGCAACAGCTTAGATCATTTCCTTGAGGCCCTTGAGTGGGCGAATCGTCACTTTCTTGGTTGCTGGCTTTGGCTTCAACCAAATCTCGGTGCCGTCGGCAGGGTTGCGACCCTTACGCTTTGGCTTGGCGGGTACGTCTTTCTTGACGATTTTGCACAATCCTGGGATTGCGAATTGACCAGGACCGTTGCGGCCGATGGCCTTTGCGATTTCCTCGGACAACGCATCGAATACCGCAGCAACGTCCTTCTTGGACAGCTCGGTTGTTTCTGCGATGTTCGTCAGAATCTGGGTCTTGGTGGGAGGTTTCGGCTTCTGCGACTTAGCCATTTTGCGGAACCTTTACTGATTGTTGTTAAGGGGTGATTTGGACGCGAAGCGTGAAACCGCGTCACTTCTATGGGCAAAGTGTTATGCGGGGCTGAGTTTCGACGCAACCCGGCTTTGAGCAAAAAAACCCAGGATTTGCAGGGTATGCGCTCGAATTGCGACCTCGGCGGAGCACGTTGCCAACGGACATAAAGCGACCCTTTTGGGTCAAAAAACGCAAAAACACCGTGTTTTGCAGTGTTTAAGCATTCTCACAATGAAACGATCCGGCGCCGACTCGCTCGCGTCGGGCGTGTTTTAGGCGGGAAAACACGGGATTTAAAGTTCAGTCGTTAAAGCTGAATCCACCGCATTTTCCCCCAGAACATCCGATTCCTGAGCCGATTCTGCAACCGCATCGGCGCCCGAAGCGAGTACTCGGAGCTGATCAGAGACGTCCTGGAACGCTTCGTCGACGACGCTTTGGGCCGGTGCCTGGGC
Organism: uncultured Pirellulaceae bacterium; assembly: GCA_964652675.1. Classification (GTDB taxonomy): domain Bacteria; phylum Planctomycetota; class Planctomycetia; order Pirellulales; family Pirellulaceae; genus K23-9. The sequence goes on along the minus strand of CAZZDZ010000035.1, from coordinate 9,217 downwards.
GTCACCTTGCTGGATCGTTGACTCCCCAACAAAGACTTCACCCGCCTCGGTTTGTAACACCACTGCGTCGTTTCGCCCGATCAAATCACTGGCAGCGGGGACAAACAGGTCTGCGCGAGTCGAGGCCGCTGCCGCAACCGATTCTCCTTCGGCGGTTGTGTTGCTAATCAGGATCGACTCCGGCTCAGCGACTTCTACGCCAGCAGCGACTTCTACGTCAGCAGCGACTTCCACTCCAGCAGCGATGGGCAACTCGCCGGCGGCCGCTGGTAGTGCGCTTTGGGCGGCTGCCGTGACCGGGCTCAGAGAGAACCCAATCGCATCGGCTTCGACATTGATCCGGTACAGTTCGATGCCGTTAACGCTGCCTCTGGATTGAACGGCAGGATTGTTATCTACATCAATCGTTGCTTCGACGTTTGTTCCTGTTGTATCCTGTCCCATGATGGTGACTTCGCTGCCGTCCGCACTTAGCGATGTGACCGGAGTGACGATCGTTGTGGTTGCCGGCGAAACATCGTTCAGCATGCTGTCCGCACCCGCAGTCAGTGCAACCAAAATGTTCTGTTGCGGCGTCGATCCAAGCCAATCGCGAATCGAAATGAACGCGGGGTTCAGATCCCCAATCTCCGGAGCGAGGTTCACGTCCCCGTCGTTCGGTCCGCTTTGAATCTCCAATGTCTGAGCTTCTTCGCCGCCAATCAAGAACGGAACGGCTGGGATCTCGACCTGATAGTCGCCGGGCAAGACGTCCAAGAACTGCGCCAAGCTTCCTGTGTCGCCCGCGTCGATGTAGGTCGCTTCAAGATCGATTGTTTCGCCAAGTTCATTGACGCCCGTTAATGTGATGCCCCGAATGTCGGCTGCATCTCCAGTGAGCGTAATCGTACGCGTGGTAAATTCATTGACGGTAACCGTAATCGTTCCGCTGCTTATTATGCCACCTCCATCGTCGACGCTGTACGTAAACGTGTCGGTTCCAACGAATTCGTCCGATGGTGGCGTGTATAAAATATTGTCGCCTGAAACTTGAACGGAACCGCCGGCTGATGGAGTCCCCAAGTTCGTGAATGTCAGAGTTTCGCCATCGCCATCCACGTTGGTCGGTAGGTCCGCCAGCGTCAAAGCGACCAATACGCCGCTGCCTCGGTTTGTTTGAACGTCTTGATCGATTACCGGTGGAGCATCGTTAACACCCGTTACCGTGAATGTGACGGTGCCAATCGCAATGCCACCGCCGGTGTCGCTAATCGTGTAGGTCACGGTCTCTACGCCAAAGAAATCGGCGGCGGGCTGATAAAAGAACTGTGTGCCATCATCGCTGACTCGTGCTGAGCCACCATTGCTTGGTGTTCCCACCGAATCGATAAAGAAGATTTGCCCTGTTTCATCTGGCGCGTCATTCGCCGTGATGTTAAAGAGCGCTTCAGGGTCGTCTTCGGTCAACGTAAACGCATCATCGTTTGCCGTCGGTGGAGCATCGGCTGGCGAAACCGTCACGTTGACTTGCCCTTCGCTGGTTAGGAATCCATCGGACACTGTGTACGTGAACGAATCCGCACCAGTGAAATTCGCCGCGGGGGTGTAAAGAACACTCTGTCCGTCAGGGGAGATGGTGACCGTTGCGCCCGCTGTCGACGTACTGACGAAGGTGATGGTCAGCGTCTCGCTAGGATCTGGAGCGAAACTGTCGTTCGCCAAAACGTCCAGTTCGTTGTCGACGGAGTTTTGGTCGACGGTCACGCTATCGGCAACTGCTATGGGCGGGTCGTTGACGTTGTTAACGGTGACCGTGACGTTCGCCGTGTTTTGAGCACCACCTCCATCGGTAGCCGTGTAGGTGAAAGTGGACGTCCCAAAGAAATCTGGATCGGGCGTGAATTGCACGACACCGTTTTGCACACTCACACTGCCGCCTGAACTGGGCTGGGTCGCGCTCACTATCGAAAGGGTCGCACTACCCGAATCGATTGTGTCATTGTCAAGCACGTTTAACGTCGTCGGCCCCGAGTCTTCGTCGACGACAAACGTGTCATCGTTCAGCGTGAAGTCTTGGCCGATAGCGGGAGTGACCGAAAGATTGACGCTTCCGAACAAGATTTCTTCGTTTTCAATCGCATTGTCGTTGCCAAAAACCAGAACGTCATTGCCACTGTTGTCAGCCGGTTCGCTGCGAATGTTCACGTCGCCAACACTTAGCCCTTCGAATTCCACGGTCGCCAGCAAGGTTTCTTCGAGGTTCGTTGGCGCGGTGGCAAAATTGATCGCTCCCAGTTCATCGATCACCCCGTTACCAATCAGTCCGCTGCGTCCTGTCTCTGAAATTTCATCGGGGAACTGAATCACCGTGCCGGAAACCGGGCTAGCGATGGTTGGATCGAACAAGATGTCCGCGTAAGCAGCGAAAATACCGGTACGCGACAATGCGTTTCGCGGATCAGCACCAATGAAATTTAAAAAGAACCTTTCGCCGACTTGAACAGACGTGACTTCATTGCCATTGGCGTCAACCAACTGCAATCTGATTTCGGCAAGCGGCTCCGAAGCAACATTGACGTCGATCGAGTCGGTGCGAACATTTCCGGCGACGTCAGTTAGCGTTACCTCAAAGTTGTTGGGGCCGGTTTGATCTGCCGTGGGTGTCCAGGAAATGAATCCGGTCGTCGCGTTGATTGTGGCGCCAGCTGGACCAGACAACAACGCATAAGTCAAACCATTGCCTTCTTCGCTGCTGATCAACTCGCCATCGTAGGGTATACCAACATTGGCAGTTGTTGCCGCAGTCGACGCAACACTTGCGGGCGCATCGCTGTCGTAGATAACCGTGATCGACGACGAAATTTCGCTGGTTTCTCCCTCGAATGTTTGACGAGCGACCACGCTGTAGGTGCCATCACCAAAGGCTGCAAAGTTACTTGTTGAAATGGTTTGAGAGTTGCCAACCGCGATTCCTTCTCCAAACACAAGTCCGGTGTCGACATCCAAAATTTCGATCGTCGCTCCGCTGACAACACCATCAACCAAGAACGTCAGCACACCGGCATTGGTGATATTGTCGGAATTACTGGATCCGGTATCCGTTGCCGCAAGTAAATCGACGCTGGTGGGAGCCAACAGCGTTGAAGCCGCTTCGAAGTTAAAGGTGAGCAATTGCGTGTCTTGATCACCGTTGGTCGCGAAAGCCGGCTGCACACCAACGAGAACATCAGCAGTGCCAGTGAAACCCGGATTCGGCGAAACTCGCAATAATCCCGTCTCCGAATCCACTAAAGCAGTCACGTCATTGGTGTTAATGGTCGTCGCGATGAAGTTCACAGGATCGTTTTCGATATCCGTGCTGATCAGTTGCAATTCGGCGACTTCTCCGGCGTCAAACGAATCGGGGACGTCAATTTCTTCTAAGTAAGGTTGGGTATTGAAGAAGTCTTCTTCAACTCCAATCTCAATGGTTTCGCTATGTGTGTTGCCGTCTGGATCGGTGACCGTGATGGTTGCGGTTGTTGAACCGGTACCCCCTATCGCGCGGAGTTGAATGATCGAATTCTCGATGTCGTCAAACACTTCGACCGTTTCGATCACTACGTCAGTGAGGGGCCGGTCGGCGGCACCCGTGGCGGTTTCGCTAATCGCTTCACGTGCACTGTCGCCTTCTACCAGTTGCCCAAAAACGCTGTGGTTGAAATCCAAAAACCGCGTTGGGACTTCGGTGATAAAGAACTGCGAATCGTTTGTGTCATCGCCGGCTTTGGCGAACGACAAAACGCCTGATCGGTTGTGCTGCAAATCGGGGTGAAAATCGTCGTCAAAATCTCCCAGAGTCGAACCACCCGCCCCTGTGCCTGTCGGGTCTCCAGCTTGCAGGACAAAGTCATCGATCACTCGGTGGAAAATGATTCCGTCGTAAAAACCGGCTTCTGCCAATTCAACAACACGTCCGGTCGCCCTGGGAGCTCGTTGCTCGAACAGTTCAAAAACAATGTCCTCCTGGTCAACCAGATCGATTCGAATGGATCGATTTCCCGACAACACGGTGGCTTCGACCAAACTTGGGTCGGCGACGGTAATGGTGACCACTTGCGCGCCACCATTGGGGTCATAAACATCAATGGGGACGTGTAACGGCGATCCAATGAGGACGGTTTGGTTTCCGACTTCTTGGAAAGTGGGAGAGTCTCCTAGAGGAATCGCGACACCACTACGCTCGCTGATCTCTTCCAGTGACAGAACCCCTGTTTCTCGGGAACCATCTGGAAACTCCCATGTCGGAAATACAGTTATGTCCTCACTGATTCCCAACGCGTTGAGTGAACCATCTGGGTTGGTTACTTCAAGAAACGGCAGGAAGTCCGAGCCATCCTCGAACAACTCTCTTTGCTCGGTGGTTTCAGCGGAAAAAGCTGAGCCAAAGAATTGAACGCCCGCGTCATTCAGTGCGGTGGCAAACGCAACCAAGTCGTTAGCCAATTCACCGTCGGACAAAGCGGTAAAGAGCGAAGTGTCTTCTTCACTCGGAACCGTCTCATTCAACGTGTTGTTGTCTGCATCAGTTACCAGCAAATCGACGTCGCCAGCGAGCATCTGACGAGGTTCCAAAGACTCCAAACGTAGGCCACCGCGACGCGCTTTTTCGGGCGCATCACCGCCCACGATCATGCGTCGCAGCATGGCTCGCAAGCCACGCGTTTTACGTTGTGGGTGATGTCCGTCTGAGCTGTTGGCGGGTTTTGAACGCATCTATGAACTCGAGTTCAGTTCGGGTTGGGTCGTGGCCAATTCTCCAGAGGAGTTGGCTGATTTTGCTGTCGAAACCAATTGCCATGGCATTCCGATTGCGTGGTGAGACGCTGGGAATGGATGGTCATCGGTTTTCGTCGACATATTGCAAGCGGTTAGACGAAAAAATCCGGCAAAACCGGTACGCTTTAACAGGGCTGCACCTGATATTTGTCACCTGTGATTGGAGAGGCAATCAAACACGTTGCTGAAAGTACGTATTTGCAGCCAAACTACCCTTCTATAACGGATAATTAAGACGCATGGCCGCCACGCAATGTTCCAAAAAACACAGGCGGACAGGACCAGAAAGGACGACTCAGGCCGTAAATCTTGCCGATTGTTCGCGTCAGACAGCAGAAACGGAACTGATGCTTTCGAGAAAAACGGCGGCCAACAAAAACCGTCCGCTTATACGCGTGACAATCACGGCGGATCATGGCCCCCTGGATTCCACGGATGACACCGCAAAATTCGCCGAAATGCTCGCCAAGACCCAACAACGGGACCGTACTTTTTGATCGCTTCGATCGCATACTGGCTGCAAGTCGGTGTGAATCGACAACTGGGGCCAATCATCGGACTGATTGCGATTTGATAAAAGCGAATCAGTTTGACAAAAATAGCGACGAAAAGAGAGCGTATCATCCCAACAGGCTAACGCGTCAAGCAGTCCGCGAAAATGCGCGTTTCATGTCCAGTTCTCAGTAAGCCCACAACTAAGCGGCTCGAGCGATCTGGTCGTTGTCGCCTAGCTGCCTTGCGACTTCTACCACTCGCTGATGGCTGCGATCGACTTCGCTTGGCAAAACTTCGCCCAAGTAGTCCATTTCGGCTTGCAACTGCTGGGCCGCCCGCGCCGACAGATTGCGAAACACACAACTGCGTATTGTTTCACTTGCACGCTTGAGAGCAAAAGCCCAAGTCTCGATCGAGACATTCTTGACCAACACCTGAACATCGCCATCGGCCAACGACGCGATGTCATTAAAACGAAACAGCATCTCTTGAACCCTTTCTGTCAGGTGGGGGTGATCACGTCCAAGCGATCGCATCACGGACCATTCGGTGGGGCGATCACATTGGCGCAAAATACTCACGATCCGCTGAACACCGTCAACACGCTGGTCTCTCTGGCGAGACATCGATTCAATCCGCTGACGCAAACCAGCCGCCAGATCACGAGCGACTTCGATGCTGACTGGCGTCATTTGCGAAAGAATCGCAATGATTTCGACGCGCCGCGGCTGTGTCAAAGTACGAATGACCTTGGGCGCAAACTCCGGCGGCATCACACTCAATAGGGCCGCGATGGTTTGCGGTTTTTCTTGCAACAAGACAGCAAACAAGCTTGCTTGCCGAACGTCGTTCAAAAAATCAAAGATCGCCGAATCCGCAATCGATTGCGGTTGGTCATCTTGATCAAGCAAACTTGGTTTGGTTTCTTGTTGCGACAGCCCTTGCAGCGAATGGCGAATCGCGCTGGCCTGTTTGCTTGGTAACTTTGCCAACACAGAATCAACCATCGGCGTTTCAACCCGGCGAAGGACGCGCGCGGCGCGACGAACGCCCAGGTTTTGCTGGCTTTGCGGGGATCCGTTTTTGCTTTGAGAAATCGCCATGCAATTATCATCGGCGATCTTATCGACAGCTTATAACGAATAGGCTTCCGCGCTCTGATTGTAACGATCACGCAAACTGGTGAATCACCAAACGCTCATCAGCCTTTGTTGCCAGCGTTTTCTTGCTCCCAAAGCTTGCGAATCGCTTCGGGCAATGCCACACACTCTCGTTCAAAGACACGATTGGCCAGATCGTCCACCGTATCGCCAGGGAGCACATCGCATTGCTTTTGCAAGATCATGGGGCCGTTGTCGTAAACGTTGTCGACGAAGTGAACGGTGCATCCACTGACCGATTCCCCTTTTTCTAATACGGCTTTATGAACATGGTGGCCGTACATGCCTTCGCCGCCAAAATCAGGCAGCAGCGAAGGGTGGATGTTGATCACACGTCGGTCAAAGTCGCGGGGGATTAAAACGTGTTTTAAAAATCCCGCCATCACAACGTACTTCGCGCCGCTTTGCCGAACGGGATCAAACATCGCCTTGGAATACGCTTCTGCGTCGTTCGTTTTGCGGACCACGATCGTTTCAATGCCCGCGTTTTGGGCAATTTCGACGCCGCGCACTTTGCTGCTACTGCTGATCACCAACCGGATATCGATTGGCAAATCACGTTCATCACGCTGCACCAAGAGATTCGACAACGTGCGTCCACCGCCACTCAAGAAAACAGCGATCGGCAAAGAAGAAGTGGTCATGTGTCAGAGCGATTGCGGTCAAGAAAGCCAGGCGAACCTAGCAAAAACCGTAGTCTAACCGCCGGACCCAATAATGTGAGCCCGTGATCACTTCAGTTTTACGCGGCACAAGTAGCTGTCGGCCGTGATGTAAAGCGTTTTGTTGTCGTCGCTGAAAGTACAGTTGCTAGTGCGACCGGCGGTGATCAATCGGCCGATCAGCTTGCCATCCGGTTTCATGACATAGATCGCGCCAGGTCCGCTGCCAAAAATCGTGCCGTCGGGGTGAACCGCCAATCCGTCTGGCAGCCCCGGAAACTCTTCCATGTACTTCTTTGCGTTCAACAGTTCTTTGCCGTCCCCTAAAGTTTTGTCGTCCTTAATCGCAAACGCCATCCAAATCGGATTGTCTGGGTCGCTCTGTGCGACGTAAAGCGTTTTTTGGTCGGGCGACAATCCGATTCCGTTGGGGCGTGTCATCTGTTTGGTCAGTAGCGACAGTTTGCCGTTGGGGTCCAATCGGTAGACTCCACAGAAATCCAATTCACGCCGCGGATCACTGGCTCGTTCGGGCAATCCATAGATTGGGTCCGTAAAGTAAATCGCTCCTGAGGAATCAATCGTCAAATCGTTGGGGCTGTTTAGCCGCCGACCTTCGTAGTTGTCCACGAGCGTGCGTTTGCCACCGCCGCGAGTCAAAACACTGACACGCCGATCGCCGTGTTCACAAGCCGTCAAGCGTCCTTGCCCATCCAGAATCAATCCATTGCTACCGGGTTCCAAGCCATAGTAAGTGTTACCGGTGTAGCCGCTGGGATTCAAAAACAGTTCGATCCCTCGTGACGGAGTCCATTTGAAAATGCTGTTTCGAGGGATGTCCGAAAACAGCAAATGTCCCCCCGCATCATCTTTCACCCAAACCGGGCCTTCGGTCCACGTAAAACCACCAGAGAGGACTTCGATTTTGGTGTCGGGAGAAACGTATTTGTCCAACGCCGCATCGATCCGGTCGATTCGGCCTAGCGTTGCAGGCGTTTCACAAAACCCAGCCGTTCCAAGAGCAGAAAACAATAGAGCAAAAAGAATGATGCGCATGTCTAAAACGCTCGAGAAAAAGGGGGCAAGTTTACGGCAGCAAAAATCACTTTGGCAGCCAAGCGATTGTACTCGGACTTGACGTCGCGTGCTGCAAAACTCTTGGCAATAGAAACAGGTCAAATCATTGAGGATTTACTAGCACGCAGCGCCAGCAAGTGAATCTCCTGTAGACGGCGAGGATTCACTTGCTCGCGCTGCCGCTTCCTGTCGATCTACGACAAGAAAGCCGCTACTGGTCGCCATGCACAAATCGTTCGCCACCAACCACAAACTCAATGGCATCGGATTTGATTCGCACGTCAACGTCGCTAACGTCTGGTGTTAGCGTTTTTGCGATACGTGCGTTGACTTGAATCGCAGTGGGTGTGACAACGATATTGTGGTTAGGAACTTTGATATACACGGTATCATCAATTGTCTCCGCCTTAAGCAGTCCGAACTCCGCTTCGACATTGACAACTCGCCCCGTCGAAGTTTCTAGTTTCGCCGCAGTTTCACCCCATGGCTGAATTGAAGTCGCAAGTTGGTGCTTGGCTCCGTTGGCTTGCCGAGAGCGCATGTGCGAGCATCCGGCAAATGAAATGACACAGACAGCCGCAAGCACCGCCGATTTTCCTGAGTGTAATCGCATGGCCTGTAAATTACTTAAAGGGCTTTCCAGCACCAATATCAATTGGGTTGCTCGCAATGCGGCGGGTGCAGGCACGCTAATCGTCGCTAGCGTTTGGGATTGGGGGCTTGGATTTGGAGGCTTGATGCTAGAATCGCGACATCTTGGAGAATCCCCGTGGTCTAGGAAGGACTCAAGCATGTCAGAAGCTGTCGAAAAACGTCGCGCCCGGTTCTCGCCCGAGGTGCTTGAGCAGATGCAGAAACTCGGACGCATGATCAGTGCCGAAACTTATGGCGAGGACGGACCACCGATGGAACTGACATGGAACGTCAAGTGTATGGTGGGTGGCACCGTTCGTTCGGTTCGTTCCGTATTGGCCAAGACACGTAAGTGAAATCGTGGCGTGTTATTCGAATAGCGATTGAGGTCTT
>CAZZDZ010000034.1:6215-27092 GCA_964652675.1 uncultured Pirellulaceae bacterium | reverse complement strand
CATGCTAACGCATGGGGCTATATGCTGTCGCTGCTTCGCAGCTGGTTTTCTGGTTGATTCACACAGTCGATCGATCGAATCTGGATACATTTTTGCAAAAGCGCAACTCCAAAACTCACGCGTCGGGTTACCAAAAAATTCACAGCCTGGCTGGTATTTCGACCGGTTCGGTAGTTTAACCGAACACTTCGTCGTAGAGTTCTTCATTGAATCCCACCACCACGGTCTTGCCGGTAATCAGCGTTGGGGCACGGAGGTTTCCGGTCGGGCCGAGCATCAGGCTAGCCAAAGCGGCATCATCTGGCCGTTCCTTTTTCAAGTCCACTTCGGCGACTTTTTTGCCTTTGGCGACATACATCTTGGACGCCGTCTTTAGCAGTGCTACCGCGTCTTCGGCGCCGTAGCGTTCCTTTTTCGCGTCGATTTCTTCTTTGATTTTCGCATCGTGTTGTGCAAGAGACTCTTGCGCTTTGGTGCAAGACTTTCAGCCCTTGCGGTGGTAGCTCCAACTGATCGTTTTGGCCATGGTGGGGTTCCTTGTTGTTTGGTCGAAAAGGGTTGTTTGGTGAGCAATCCTTCAAATTCTAGCGATCATGACAAGTAGGTATATCCCGCCAACGCTTTTTCGTAAAACGCGATCGTTTCGCCAGCCTGTTCGTTGTTGATCACTCCGCCGGCAATCGCTCCCTCGACGGCTTGCTGCAAATTTTGGATTAACTCGCGATCGTTGTACTGCATATACCCCAGCACTTCGCTGACCGTGTCACCTTTGACGATCGATTCGATCTTGAAACCCGATTCGCGAACGTCCACATGCACGGCGTGCGTATCGCCGAACAAATTATGTAAATCACCAAGAACTTCTTGATAAGCTCCCACTAAGAAAACAGCCACACGATAGGGTTCGCCTGGACGAACATCGTGCAGCATCAATGACTGGTTGCCAGCGCTGCAAACGAACGAATCGATTTTGCCATCGCTGTCACAAGTGATATCGCCTAACACCGCATGACGCGATGGCTCTTCATTTAGCCTGTGAATGGGCATGATGGGAAACAACTGATCGATCGCCCACGAATCCGGCATCGATTGAAACAACGAAAAATTCGCAAAATAGATGTCCGACAACATCTGATCCAACTGCTGCAAGTCCGGCGGAATCTCCTCCAATTGCGTCGCCATCTTTTTCACGCGATGACAGATCGCAAAGTACAAATCTTCGGCGGCAACCCGTTGCTCCAATGGTAAATAGCCGCCACTGAAAAGGTTCATCGACAGATCCAAGGCGACTTGCGCATCGTGAAACGACTCACGCATATTCTCCAGCGTCATATTGTTGTACGAATCCCATAAATCATGAACCGGCTGTTCGAAGTCCTCCGGAACGGGAGACGGTTCGGACTGAACGTCGCCTTGCGCGGTAACGCCAAGCGTCTCGACGATCAGCAAACTGTGATGCGCTGCAATCGCACGTCCGCTTTCGGTAATCAACTGAGGATGCGGAATTTCGGCTTCGTCACAAACCGTTTGCACGTGAAAAACCACGTCATTGGCATACTCTTGCAGAGAATAATTGACGCTCGATTGCGTATCGCTGCGTGTTCCGTCGTAGTCGACTCCCAGGCCTCCGCCAACATCCAAATATCGCAGACCCGCGCCGCGCCGATGCAAATCGACGTAGATACGAGCGGATTCCAAGATCGCAGCTTTCAAGTGACGAATGTTTCCAATCTGGCTACCGACATGAAAATGCAAAAGCTGAAAGCAATCGCCCATCGATCGTTCGAGCAATCGATCGAGTTGTGCCAACATTTCGGCAACGGTCAATCCAAATTTGCTGCGATACCCGCCGCTTGCTTGCCACCGGCCGCTGCCACGTGTTGCGAGTTTGACGCGCATGCCAATGGTTGGGCGCACCCCGATGATCTCGGCCTGTTGCAAGATCAAATCCATCTCGCTGACTTTTTCGACAACTGGAATCACGGTTCGACCAAGCCGTTGTGCCATCAACGCCATCTGAACGAACTCGGTGTCTTTGAATCCGTTGCAAATAATCGGCGTCTGAGCATCGGTCATCGCGACGACGGCCAACAACTCGGATTTACTGCCAGCTTCGATGCCGAATCCGAACTCGCGACCGTGTTTGATGACTTGCTGGACGACTTCGCGTTGCTGATTGACTTTGATCGGAAAGACGCAACGGTACCCGCCTGTGTAATGGTGGCTTTCCATTGCGACATCAAAACAATCACGCATTTGCTTCAATCGATCTCGCAAGATCCCATTGAATCGAACCAATACCGGTAGCCGCAATCCGCGCTGCTCCAACTTTTCTGCCAATTCGTTGATGTCAATCGATTGCGCTGGATCCCGATTGGGCGAAACACGCAACGTGCCCTGATCGGAGATGTGAAAATAATCATCACCCCAGCGCGCGACGTTGTACAAATCAGCCGTGTCTTGAACCGTCCATTTTTTACTTTTATCGTCGTTCATTCACATCATGCTCGGGTCGACAGATTCGCTGGGTATCGTTTTTTCAATTCGATAAATTTCTAGTGCTGCAGGCGGTAGTTGACCTTGGTTGAAAGGCCGCTACTTGAGAATTGTTGGCTATCGATGACGTTTCGCCTAGTCGGGCAAAACGTCAGCGGCTTGGTAAGTAGGTTAGAATAAAGGCCCCCAAAAAATCCCACCTGCTACAGCCCAACGCCATGAATCGCGTTTACCTCCTGGCCGCCGTTTTGGTCTTCGCCAAAATCAACCTTTTGGTCGCCCAGACTCCACAGGCTCAGCCAACAACTCAACAAAAAGAGTTCTTTGAATCGCGCATTCGTCCCGTCCTGATTGAACACTGCTACGAGTGTCACAACAGTGAAGATGCGACCGAAGGCGATTTGGCAGTCGACCATCGCAAGGCAATGTTAGCCGGTGGCGAAGGTGGAGCGATCATCGTCCCAGGAAACGCTGGCAAGAGTCGACTGATCGCGATCCTGCGCCACGATGTCGACGGTCTGGAAATGCCAGAGAACGGGCCGAAGCTGGACGAGAAAACGATCGCTGATTTCAAAAAATGGATCAACGATGGAGCGATCGACCCGCGAGACAAACCGCCGTCGACGGATGAATTGGCCGCAGCGACGTCCTGGGAATCGATTCGCGAGCGTCGAAAACAATGGTGGTCATTTCAACCAATCAAGAAAACCACAACGAAGACAAACGGACATGTTGTTGACGAGTTTGTCGACAAGAAAATCGCAGCCGCCAAGATCACACCTGCCGCTTCGGCCGAACCACATGCATTGGTTCGGCGACTGTTTTTCACTTTGATCGGATTGCCACCATCGCCGGAGCAAGCAATCGATTGGACGCAAAGGATTTCCACCGCGCGCAATATTTCCGATCTACAATCCAGTAAAGTCGTCAACGAGTTGATTGACGAATTGATCGACAGCCCGCGTTTTGGGGAACGTTGGGCGCGCCACTGGATGGACTGGATTCGCTATGCCGAATCGCACGGCAGCGAAGGCGACCCGCGAATCGACAACGCATGGATGTACCGCGACTACCTGATTCGTGCCCTGAATGCCGATGTGCCGTACGACCAATTGGTCCGAGAACACATCGCGGGCGACCTGCTGGACAATCCACGCATCAACGCTGAATTGGGCATCAACGAATCGATGATCGGAACGGCGCATTGGCGAATGGTCTTTCATGGATTCGCGCCCACGGACGCGTTGGACGAACGAGTCCGCTACACCGACGACCAGATCAACGCGTTCTCCAAATCCTTTCTGGGGCTGACGGTTTCTTGTGCCCGGTGTCACAACCACAAATTCGACGCGATCAGCCAAAAGGACTACTACGCATTGTTCGGCGTGCTCGCATCGTGTCGACCTGCTCGCAAAGTGATCGATACGACTGATCGGCAAAACATCAACAAACAAGCTCTCGCCGATCTGAAACCTACCATTCGCGATGCTGTGGCGGACGACTGGATCGCGTCGCTAAACGAACTGCCCGGCCGAGTCAAAACACTCAAACGCCACGGCAAAAACAAGAAACAGGGCGGGGCCATTGCCCGATTGGTCGCAGACTTTGGCAAAGACCCCAAAACGTGGGGAAAACTTGCCGATGAGCTTCGCCAGAAGATTGATCATCGCAAAAAGCCGATCGACCAACGCGAAACGGCCCGTCATTGGGATTTGTCCAAGCAAGCCGACTACGAAAAATGGTTCAGCGATGGTGTTGGCTTGGACGACCTGGCGAATCCCGCCGGATCTTTCGCGGTCGCTCCCGATGGTGACAAGGCAATCGTGGGGATCTATCCAGGTGGCATTTATTCGCATCTGTTGTCAGAAAAACATCCCGCAAGATTGACTTCCCCCGATTTTCGCATCGGCGAAAAGAATGAACTGTGGGTGCAAGTGATCGGAGACAAACAAGCACGCGTTCGATACAGCGTTCATGATTACCCGCGAAATGGCACGGTGTACCCCGTCACGAATTTGCCCAACCAATGGCGATGGCAGCGTTATGACGTCACGTATTGGAACGGCGACGACGCACACATCGAATTAGCCGCAGGAAAAGACATTCCGCTGTTAGCCAAGAATGAAAACCGATCCTGGTTCGGCGTGCGACGTGCGATGGTTCAGCCCATCGGCCAACCCAATCCCGAAATCCGCAACGAAGCGGTCGCTGAATTGTTGGCCGAAGACGCGCCTGCAGACAATCAAACATTGTTAGAAACAATCCAACGTGTCACGCGCCGATCCATTGACGCCTGGAAAGCCGGCAAGGTCACCGATGACCAAGCTTTGTACTTGGATACCTGTTTGCGCGAAGGGTTGCTGAACAATGAAGTCGCAAGTCTGAAATCGGCTGGCAAGTTGATCAACCGCTATCGTGAACTGGAAAACGCAATTCCTGTTCCCACGCGTGTGCCCGGACTGGACGAATCGCTTGCTAAAGATTGGCCACTGTATTTGCGTGGCAATCACAAAACGCCTTCCGATGCCGTGGAACGCCGATTCTTAGAAGCGATCGACCCAGCCCCGTTTGATACGACACAAAGTGGCCGTCGTGAGTTGGCAGAAAAACTATTTGCCGACGCCAATCCGCTAACACGTCGCGTGATCGTCAATCGAATCTGGCATCATCTGTTTGGTCGCGGGATCGTTGCGACACCGGACAACTTTGGTCGGATGGGCGAGCAACCTTCACACGGTGAGCTGCTAGACAATTTGGCCATCCGTTTCAGTGACGACGGTTGGTCGATCAAGAAAATGATTCGGCTTATTGTGACTTCTCGGACATGGCAACGAAGCGTGCAGAGCGTTGGCAACGCTGACGAGATCGATCCGGGTAACGAATTGCTTTCGCACGCGAATACACGGCGTTTGGAAGCCGAAGCGATTCGCGATTCCATGTTCGCCGTGTCCGGGCAGCTTGAAGAACGCTTGTACGGACCACCGGTCGGATCGAATGATCGACGACGCAGCGTTTACGTTCGTGTGATCCGAAATTCACTCGATCCGTTTCTACGAGTGTTTGATTTTCCTGAGCCGTTCAGCACAAAAGGGCGCCGCGATGTCACAAACGTGCCCGCGCAATCACTGACTTTGCTGAATGACCCGCTGGCGGAACGACACGCCCGGCAATGGGCTCAAGTTTTGCTAAACGATCGATCGCTGACGACGCCGCGACACCGAATCGAAAAAATGTTTCTGACAGCGTTTGGGCGATCGGCTTCCGCTGATGAGATCTCGCAAATCGAAACCTACTTTGATCAAGCCAAGGAGCGCATTGCGTCACATCGTCAAAATATCCAACGCGTTCGTTCGTCTTTGCAAACCAGTCGCGAACGAACGGATCAGATTCTGCAGCCCGTTCGTCAACGACTTCTCGATGCAAAAAAAGACACACGCCCACAGAAACCAGATGCCGGACCATCACCGGTCCATCAATGGGATTTCGCAAAAGGCCCCGACGACTTGTTGGGCTCCCTGAAAAGCAAACTTCAGCGGGGCGCAAGAATCGAAAACGGCGCCCTCGTCCTGGATGGCAAAGGCTACTTGGTCACGTCGCCACTGGACAAAAACATTCAAACGAAAACACTCGAAGCCTGGGTCCAAATGGACGACTTGAACCAACGCGGTGGTGGCGCGATCACACTCCAGACGCCCAACGGCCAAACGTTTGATTCGATCGTCTTCGGTGAACGGGATCCGCGCCAATGGATGTCCGGCAGCAACAGTTTCGCCCGCACACAAGGATTTAACGCACCGCAAGAATCCGATGCCACAAAGGGACCCGTTCATGTCGCAATTGTCTATCAAAGTGATGGATCGATCACGGGCTACCGCAACGGCGTTCCCTACGGAAAAACGTACAAAAGCAACGGGCCGTTCCCATTCAAAAAAGACAACGCGGTTGTCAGCTTCGGAGTGCGCCATCTGCCCGCGACAGGCGGACGGATGCTCAAGGGGCGCATTTTCAAAGCCAACCTTTACGATCGGGCTTTGACTGCCGACGAAATCGCATTCACATCCGGTGCCCAACCGACTTTTCTATCACAAGAAACAATCTTGGCCGCGCTATCTGACGCGCAACGATCCGAACTAGCCGAATTGAAAAGCCAAATCGCAAAACATCAAAGCGAACTGACCGCGTTGGGCAAACTACCGGGCAATAGCGAACAAGAAACATGGACCGATTTGGCACGGGCGATCTTTACATTCAAAGAATTCATCTACTTGCGATAATCAACAAGCGATATGAATAACATTTCACGACGACGCATGCTGCAAAACTGCTCGACTGGTTTCGGGTCGGTCGCGCTTTCGGCGATGATGTCGACTGCCAACGCAAAAGCCAAAACGACTCACCATCAAGCCAAAGCCAAGCATGTGATCTTTTGCTTCATGTCCGGCGGTGTTTCTCACGTCGATTCGTTTGATCCAAAACCGAAGCTGAAAGAACTCCACGGCAAACCGATGCCGGTGACGGTCCAACGGACGCAGTTCAACAACAACGGATCGGTTATGGCCAGTCCGTTCGAGTTCAAAAAATGGGGCGAGAGTGGATTGGAAGTCAGCAATATGTTTCCCGAATTGGGATCGGTGGCGGACGAACTTGCGGTGGTCCGTTCGATGACCACGCCAGTGAACGAGCACGCGCAAGGAAATTTCTTTATGCACAGCGGGTTTCCATTCATGGGACATCCTAGTGCTGGTGCTTGGTGCGGATATGGACTGGGCAGCGAAAACGAAAACTTGCCCAGTTACGTTGTCTTGCAAAGCGGCAAAGCGGTCACACCGCACGGTGGTGTCGGGCTGTTCAGCAACGGCTTTTTGCCTGCACAACATCAAGGGTCGATTTTGAAAGCCGATCAGGGCGAAGCGATCAAGAACATTAAATCGCGTGAATCACGTTTGGCCCAACGTGGACGTATCGATTTTGCATCCAAATTCGATCAATCGTTTCTGCAGTCGACCAATCAGGACGCACAAGTCGAAGCGGCAATCAAGAACTACGAGACGGCTTTCTTGATGCAATCGTCGGTGCCAGAGCTTTGTGATATTTCAGATGAATCACAGCGCACCAGAGAACTCTATGGTCTCGATTCTGCGGACACAGAAAAAGCCGCCTACGCGCGTCAGTGTTTATTAGCACGTCGATTGGTTCAGCGCGGCGTGCGGTTTATTGAACTGAGCTGCTTGACAAAAGGCATCGGCGCTGGCGGTGCTGCAAACCCCTGGGACCAGCATGGAGATCTGGAAAAGGGCCACCGAGCGATGGGCAATCAAGTTGACCAGCCGATCGCGGCGTTGATCAAAGATTTGAAAACCCACGGGTTGCTGGACGAAACACTGATTGTCTGGGCGGGCGAATTTGGACGCACACCGTTTTCGCAAGGCAGCAACGGGCGTGATCACAACCCGTTCGGATTCAGCATTTGGATGGCGGGCGGCGGTGTCAAAGGCGGAACCGTCCACGGCGCGACAGACGAACTGGGCTATCACGCCGTCGAGGACATTACGACGGTCTACGATTTGTGGGCCACGGTGCTGCACCAATTGGGAATCGATCACGAAAAGCTAACGTATCGCTACGGAGGCCGAGACTTTCGGTTGACCGACGTCCACGGCAACGTCATGCACGACATTCTGGCATAAAGATCTAATCTCCAAGCGATGCCCACACCAGCGCACGAAAAACCGCCGCAACCCAAGTGGGTTGCGGCGGCGAAGATATACAAACGGTAAACGGCGATGCACTTAGCCTGTGTAGGCTTGTGTGCCGTGCTCGCTCAAGTCCAAGCCTTCCATTTCTTCTTCGACCGTGACGCGAACGCCCATGATCAACTTCAATACGAAGAAGACAACGAATGCGAAGATGAACGCGAATCCACCAATCGCGAATGTTCCGATCGCTTGTGTCGGCAAGCTGTGATCTGGATTGAAGGAGAAGATACCAACGGCAAGTGTTCCCCAAATACCACAAACACCGTGCACGGAAACAGCACCGACGGGATCGTCAATTTTGATGCGATCGAAGAACAGAATCGAAATCACAACCAACACACCAGCGATTGCGCCGATGATGACCGAAGACTCTTCGCCGACGGTATCAGCACCAGCCGTGATGCCGACCAAGCCGGCAAGAATACCATTAAGTGCCATCGAAACGTCCAGTTTCTTGATCACGATCCAAGACGTCAGGATCGACGCAACGGCACCAGCACAAGCAGCCAAGCTGGTCGTGACGAATACGTAGGAAACCGCTTTCGGGTCAGCCGACAATGCCGAACCGCCGTTGAATCCGAACCATCCCAACCAGAGTAGGAAAACACCAATCGCGGCCAGCGGCATGCTGTGACCAACGATGGGTCGAATGCCTTCGGGAGTGTATTTGCCAGTACGTGGGCCAAGAATCATGACGCAAGCCAAGGCGGCGAAACCACCGAACGCGTGAACGATGCTGGAGCCAGCGAAATCGTAGAAGCCCATGTCGTCCAGGAAACCGCCGCCCCATTTCCAGCCGCCAGAGATTGGGTAGGCGAAACCGACTAGCAGCATCGAAAACAGCATGAAAGTTGGAAGCTTCACACGTTCTGCGACAGCTCCCGAAACAATCGTTGCACCTGTCGCGGCGAACATAGCTTGGAAGATAAAGTCACCCCACCATGTGTATCCAGCATTGTACTCTGCCGACGTGAGAGCCACATCGTTTAGACTACCACCAAACCAGGAGCCTATGGCGAAAACGTTCTCTACGGCCCAGTCGCTAGGATACATGGCGTTGAATCCCCATGCAGCGTAAAGCAGGATGCCAGTGCAAACGATCCAGACATTCTTGAAGATAATGTTGACGGCGTTTTTCTTTTGGGTCAGTCCACTTTCCAAGGTCGTAAAACCAAGGTGCATGATGAACACCAGGGCTGCTGAAATACAAATCCACAAGTTGTTGACAGTGAATTGTTCGTGATTGGAAACCTTGGGATTTCCATCGTCATCTTTTGCCGCAGCCGTGGCTGCTAAATCAGCGTCACCGGTGTAGGCATCTTCGCCAGCACTAGCGGTGGCGGCAGGTGTGTCTGTAGTGTCTTGAGCCCAGAGCGATGTTGTTGGGCTGACCATGAACACAGTCATGGCGCAAAGAAGTAAAAGGCGTGAAATACGACTCACAGTTTTTCTCCACTTGGAAAAGAAAAAATGGCGAAGCATACGTTGGTTAATGCAGGTGTACGTCCGCCTGCGCGAGTCGATAGGCCGCCTTTGGCTCCGGAGTCTCGGAGCACCCATCGACTGCACCAAAGTGTGCAGTAAATTTTTTAGAAGTCACACGGTTGTGATCTTCAACCGCCTCACCTTAAGCACGGTAGCAATGATTTCAAAGCTTCAAGAAATCAGTTTTTTTGCCTCGCGGGAGAGTCCGGCGCAAAAAACTATTTGTGGGTAGAATCTTCTCCCATGGACACAGTGAGCAAAATGTCGCAGCCAAAAACGCGTCGCAGCGAGGCCTATTTTTCTTCGCTGTCGCTCAGCACCACTACTTTTCTTCGCTGTCGCTCAGCACCGCCATAAACGCTTTCTGGCTGATTTCGACGTTTCCGATCGCTTTCATGCGTTTTTTGCCCTCTTTTTGCTTCTGCAGCAGCTTTCGTTTGCGAGTGATGTCACCACCGTAGCACTTGGCGGTCACATTTTTTCGCATCGCCGGCACGGTCTCTCGAGCGATCACGCGGCTGCCGATCGCCGCTTGCACGGCGACTTCGAACATGTGTCGCTCGATCTCTTTTTTCAGCTTTTTTGCCACCGCGCGTCCGCGTCGATCCGCGTCCGCTTTGTTACACACCACGCTTAACGCGTCGACGCGTTTTCCGTTAACCAGGATATCCAATCGGCAAAGGTTGGCGGGTTCATAGCCCACCATTTCGTAATCCAACGTGCCGTAGCCGCGCGTGCAGCTTTTGATTTTGTCGTGCAAGTCATAGACGACTTCGGCCAACGGAATGTGATAAGTCAACATCGCACGATTGGCGCCCAAGTACTCTTGGGCTCGCTGTATTCCGCGACGTTCTTGGCACAGTTTCATCACCGCGCCAATGTATTCGTCCGGCACGATCACGCTGCAACGAACGATTGGCTGACGAAATTCTTCGATGTCACCTGGATCGGGAACGTCTTGAGGTTTGTGAATGGTGACCGTTTCACCGCGCTTGTTTTCGATCTCGTAAGTAACGTTCGGCGCGGTTTGGACCAAGTCGATGTCCGATTCGTTCTCCAAACGTTGTTGGATAATCTCCATGTGCAACAAGCCCAAGAATCCGCACCGAAACCCAAACCCAAGCGCGTCGCTGGTTTCCGGTTCGAACTCAAAACTGGGATCGTTCACCGCAAGCCGTTCAAGGGCGTCACGCAACTCACTGAAATCTTGTCCGTCGCTGGGGAACAGGCCGCAATACACCATCCGTTTTGGTCGCGAGTAACCCTCCAGTGGTTCGGCCGCGTTGTCACCGGGAATACTGACCGTGTCGCCAATGTGAACATCGCCCAAGCTCTTAATGTTGCAAATCAAGTATCCAACTTGGCCAGCCTTCAATTCATTGCAGGCTTCTCGCTGCGGCGCGAAACGCCCAAGTTCGACCACATCATGGGTCGTACCCGCACGCAGGAAATGAATTTTTTGTCCTTTGCGGACGGTGCCTTCCATGATTCGCACATAAGTGATCGCGCCTCGGTAGTCGTCATAATTACTGTCAAACACCATCGCTTGCAAAGTGGCTTTGGGGTCGCCCTTGGGCACTGGAATGTGTTCGATGATCGCGTCCACCAGACCATCAACACCTTCGCCCGTCTTTGCACTCACTCGGACGCATTCATCGGGATCCGTGCCCAGCGAATTCATCATCTCCTCGGCCACTTCGTCAGGCCGCGCGTGTTGCAAGTCGATTTTGTTGATCACGGGGATGATTTTCAAATCGTGTTCCATCGCCGCGTAAGCGTTGGCAACCGTCTGCGCTTCGACACCTTGGAATGCGTCCACCAGCAACAGCACGCCTTCGCAACACGCCAGCGATCGGGAGACTTCGTACTGAAAGTCGACGTGGCCGGGGGTGTCGATCAAATTCAATTCGTACTTTTGGCCGTTGCGCTCGAACTGCATCACGACCGCGCGAGCCTTGATCGTGATTCCACGTTGGCGCTCTAATTCCAAGTCGTCCAGCAACTGCTCTTTCATTTCACGCGTGCTGATGGTGCCAGTTTGTTCCAGCAACCGATCGGCCAACGTGCTTTTGCCGTGATCGATGTGGGCGATGATGCAAAAATTGCGAATGTTAACTGACATCTATCTTGGTTCTTTGTTGCCACAAGGGGTGGGATAAGCTTTGGACGCTTCACCCCAGTGGATTGTTGTTTGGTGGATTATTCGTGTTTTGATTGCCCGGCCAGTTTGATAGCTCGGAAGTCTATTTCCACTAGAAATACGCCGACAACCTACGACAACTTTGATCGTAGGAGTTCATGTTGCTGCAGGTCTAGGTGTTCTTTTCGAGCGTAACCGGCTACACCCAAATAGCCCGCATCAGCGCCCAGCGTTGCAAACGTAATCGTAGTCCCCTCAAAGATGTTCGGAAACGTTCTTTCGCGGAACACTTCTGTTATCTTTTCGCGAAACCGTTCGCCGATCGGGTCACCTGGTCCACCAAAGTTCATCGCTCCACCCAAAACGACCGACCCGGGATCCATCGTATGAACTAACGTCGTGATTCCAATCCCAAGCCAGCGTGCGGTGTCGTCGACGATTTCCAGCGCCAGGTCGTCTCCTTTTGTCGCCGCTTCATAGACTTTTTTTGCGGTCAGCTCTGAATCATTTCCACCCAGCAGACCACTAAGCGAACTTTTTGCGCCTTCGGTTAAACGTTGACGTGTTCGTTGCACAACACCACTGGCCGACGCGTAAGCTTCTAAGTGTCCGCGGCCGCCGCCCCAAACGCACAACTGGGCCGTTGGCGATGGATCGATGATGATGTGACCGCATTCGCTGCCACAACTGTTCACGCCGTTGACCAATTCGCCTTCGGTGATCACTCCTCCGCCAACGCCGGTTCCCAACGTCAGCAAGACCATCGACAGGGAATTGCGTCCGCTGCCCAACCAAAACTCACCATAGGCAGCAGCGTTGGCGTCATTCAAAAACGAAACATCCGCGCCAAGCAGTTCGGCGACGGTATCGCGGATGGGAAAGTCCCACCAAGCTGGCAACTGCGGCGGTGACACCAAATAGCCACGCGGCAAATCCATCGGTCCCGGAGCCCCCAATCCAACTCGTGCAACTTGATCAGACACGCCAAGCAAGTTTTCGGTTTCCTGAACAAATTCGGCAACACGTTGCATCGCCGCCTTGGGGCCTTCGTCTTGCCGCGTCGGAATTCGCTGATAGGCGAGAGTCCGACCCGTACTATCGACCAAACCGATCTTGATTCCGGTGCCCCCGATATCGATTCCCCAGTAGAATGGAGAATCGGCTTGCGATGGTTCGGTGAGCTGGGGAGTGTCAGACATTGAGTTATCAGAATGAGTCCGTTGAACAGAGAAAACAAGCGTGAGTATAGAATTGTGCCGGAGTTGCCACAACGATCGTTTCCCAATCACCAGCACGAACGCCTCTTTTACGACCGGGCTGCTGACTTGGTGAGCGTCTTGTCGCTCAGCGAGCCTATCGGCACATCGCGAGGCAGCCGATGAAGGCCGTCTTTCTAACGGCGGGGGCTGCCGGCATGTATTGCGGCAGTTGCATGCACGACAACGCACTCGCTCGCGCGATGCGCAGCAATGGCATCGATTGCTTGCTGCAACCGGTTTACACGCCTATTCGAACCGACGCTCCCAGCATCGCCAGCGATCAAGTTTTCTTTGGTGGCATTCATATTTATTTGCTGCAACAGTTTCCTTGGCTTCGCCGCGTCCCAGCGCCGATTTTACGATCGCTCAATTGGCCGCCTTTGATTCGCTGGGCGACTGCGCGAGCCAGTTCAACCGACGCCAAGAAACTGGGGGAACTGTCGGTTTCGATGTTGCAAGGTGTCAACGGCCGACAAGCGGGTGAAGTCCGCCGGATCGTTGATTGGTTTGCCAATGATATGAAGCCAGACGCAATCTTGTTGAGCAATCTGCTGATTGGCGGAGCATTGCCGCAGATCCGCGCTGCGCTGCCCAAAACAAAACTGTGCGTGTTGTTGCAAGGCGACGATATTTTTCTGGATCACTTACCCGATGAGAGTCGCCAGAAAGCGATTGCGTTGTGCAAAGATTTGATCTCGAACGTCGATCACGTCATCGTTCATAGCCAGTTTTATGCGGACAAGATGGGCCAGTTGCTTTCGATTGCAAAATCGAAAATCGTGGTCACTCCGCTTTCGATCGATCTAGCTCCCTTTGACAAGCCGCGCGCAGCGAAATCGGATACCGATGGTTTTCGATTGGGTTACATGGCTCGCATCGCGCCGGAAAAAGGCTTGCATCGTTTGGTCGACGCCTTCATTCGTCTCGCCGGAAAACCTGACCACGCCCACCTTTCATTGCATGTCGCTGGATGGCTTGGACAACAGAATCAAGCGTATTTCAACGAACTAAAAAAGCGAATCAACGACGCCGGTTTAAGCGAACGGTTTCATCACCACGGCAGCCCCGACTTGGATGGCAAGATAGAATTTTTGCGTTCACTGGATCTACTTAGCGTGCCAACTGACTACGCAGATCCCAAGGGTCTGTTTGCTCTGGAGTCGTTGGCTTCGGGAGTGCCCGTTGTCTTACCCGATCATGGCGCGTTTGGTGAATTGATCGAATCAACTGGTGGTGGGTTGACGTTTGAACCCGGTGACATCGACGGACTTTGTGAAGCGATCGGATTGCTCAAGCGAGACTCTGCGCAAAGAAAAACATTGGCTTCGGTTGGGGAAGCCAATGTTCGCGATAAACACTCGATCGAAAAGGCCGCAGTTCAAATGCGGCAGCTACTCTTTGGCGAGCAACCGATCTAAGCGATCTTATTCAGTCAGCGTGACAGCGATGGTGCGAGCAATTTCGCGGAACGCTTCGGACAGGTCTCCAGCGTCGTCAGCATGGAAGTGCTGTCCGCTGCCAATATTCGCAACTTGTCTCATGATGTTCTGATTGGCACCGCTACTGAATGTAATGGCGTGAATGGTATGCCCACGATTGGCAGCCAAATTTGCGGACGGGATCGGGGTGCCACCGACGTTAAAGTTTCCGTCCGTCATGACAACGATGGATCGTTGGGCAAAGCCTTTGCGATTCGGGTCTTGTTCGAGCGAATCACTTCCAAGTCGCAAACCTCGGAAAATGTTGGTAAATCCAGCAGCCGGCAATCCGTTGACGATGGCTCGCACTTGAGCCAAGTTGTCCGTCAGCGGCAGATCGCGGCGTGCCTGTGTGCTGTAGGTCGTGATCGACAACTGCGAATTTGGGCTGGAAGCTTCTAGTTCGTTGATAAAGTCGTTGACTGCGTTGATCAACGCTTGCCTGCGAGACAATCCTCCGCCAGCGTCTGTTTGTTGCATCGAACCCGAAACGTCCAGAACCAATGCGATGTCACGAGCACTGGCAGCAGCGGTTGCGACTTGGGTTGGTTCAAACGTATCGAATCCCAATACGTTGCCAAAGAACAAATTCACAGGACCGTCGATCGATCCGCGTGTTCGATCTCCGTTCACTCGAACGCTGTTGATCGGGGATGCACTGGCATCGAATTCAAATTTGCCGTTTTGAAGTTGAGCGGATCGGCCAAAATCAAAGTCGCCGCCCGCGATGCTAAGCCCATCACCAGCGACAGTATTTTGCAATGCGATTTGCTGTCCACGTGCGATGGCGGCGTCGCGATCGTTGGTTTCCGACAATTCAATCGCCGCTGCTTTGGACGCTGCGTCAGTCGCTGTACGCAATTCCGTTCGTGTCAGGTGCATAAACG
Organism: uncultured Pirellulaceae bacterium; assembly: GCA_964652675.1. Taxonomy (GTDB): domain Bacteria; phylum Planctomycetota; class Planctomycetia; order Pirellulales; family Pirellulaceae; genus K23-9. The sequence goes on along the minus strand of CAZZDZ010000034.1, from coordinate 11,591 downwards.
CGATGTCGACTGTGAATGCAACGGTCGCCATGAATGCGATCATCATGATCGCGATCAATACCATCATCGCTCCTTTGCGATCTTTCGCTTTGCGACTGTTCTGCAGGTCTTTCAAAATATTCATCGTCTCAACCTATGGTGTTTTTGGTGGGATGTGGTTTCCACCGTAAATCAAATTGCTCGATAGTCACCCGTGCTTGGTAAAAATCAGTCCCGACGAACGCCTTCGCGGACCATGGTTAGCTCTCGCACGATATCTTGCCCCACCAAAAATTGACCAGCGATAAAACTGTTGTCGTCCAAAGAGACTTCAACCCGCACAGTCACTTGTTCGGTGTCTTCTTCGATCTGGCCTGGCGTCACCTGAATGCTTGATGAGTTCAGTCCCAGCGTGTTCAAAATCCTTTCTGCTTCGTCCCGCACTTCGCCGGAAGTTGCTCCGGGCAGGATTCCCGTTCGTGCTGCTTCGTAGACCGCGTTGTCGACAGTGTGCCGAATCATGTTGGCTCGGCAGAACTCAAATGCAGCAAAGAAGAACAGAAATAGGATGGGGACAACGATTGCAAATTCAACCATCGCGGCCCCACGCCGTTGCTTTGCATTGTTTCGAGGTTTAATTTTCATGACTTGTTGTGCGTTCAAAGTTGGTTGACGTCTGGACGATTGCCTGGATCGGTAAAAAGGTTGCCAATCTCGTTACTCCTTCAGCATGACCACGCGTGATGTCAGCACACGGTTGGTCAAAAAGCGTCCCAGTAGCGGGCTGTTCGTTGCTGTCGGAGCACTGACTTCGACGATGATTTCTTGACCACGCTCGATTTCACTGACTTCCCCAATCGGAATCGAAATCGACGCGTCGTTGATGCCGCGTGAATTCAGAATGTCCTGCCCTCTGGCCGATGCAGCACCCGAATCGGATCCAACGCGAACCGCTTCACGGGTCGTTTCATAGGCTGCGACCGCCAAGCCCTGCTTTAAAAAGATAAAGCTGGAAGCTTCGATCGATCCAAAAACAAGCAGAACGAGTACTGGTAAACAGACGGCGAATTCGACAGTGGCGACTCCGCTACGCTTCTTTGCTTGACGATGGTGTGTGACTTTACGCATCCAACTACTTCTTATGAGGTTTGGTTCGTTTAAAAACTGAGTCCAGCGAAACGGCTCGAGACTAGGCGTCTTCTTCTGAGTTGCCGGCTGGCTTTTCCGTTGGTCCCTGGACTTTCTCAATCACGGAGTTGAAATCACCGGCGATCTGCTGCCAGAAATCGCTACCGCGAAAATGCAACGGCTTAACGTGCTTGCCAGCTTTGGCGTCCGACAGAGCTCCACGCAATCGCATGATGGGGCCAGCGAAACGATTAGTCAGTTTCAACGTGTCCCAGACAAACGCTGGAATCAGACAGGCTGTAATGACAAAGAATGGAAAGAACCGACGCATTGTGTCACCAAATGTCTGACCCCAAGCAACATCGGGTTGCTCGAAAAGTCGAATCCAGATGACCAATGCAACCGTGTTGCAGATAAAAAACAAAACCCAGTGGATCGCGATCTTTCGAAGGACACTGCCCTGGACTTCAGGATCAATGAATGCCTTCGTACGTTTCATAGTTGGTGAGGACATGAATCTGCCTACAGTTGTGCGTTTTAGTTTTCGGAGGCAAGGGATTCGAAACGTTTGTTTGCGAAACCACTACCCGCGCTCGGCCGCTGTCGACTTGACAAGCGGGATGAGAGTTTTGGTATGACCAGTACTCTCTCAATTTGAATTTACAACACCGTTAGCAATTGGGCCGATTAGAGAAGCCAAAACGGACAGTGAATGTTGCTTTGCTGCGTCGTTCTTCGCAATTGTCGCGATACATCGCAGATGATGTACACAATCAACCGCCGTCAGCATCCGACCAAGCAGAACAAGCCGTAGAATCCGAACATGATCAGACTGATGCACTGCCGCTCGCCAGAGAGCAGCCAGGTAGCACCTTTGAATCGTGCCATCTGGCTGTATGAGCGATTTTCATTACGATTTCATTTTTGCGACCACCATGATTTTGGTTTGAAGTGACGAATTACATTGATTCATTAATGGATGCTGCCGACGCGTTTGACGTGGCCGTATTGGATCAATGGGGTGTGCTGCACGATGGCACGACGGCTTATCCGCAGGCGGCCCAAGCGATGTTGGCGCTGCATGCGGCCGGCAAACACATCATCGTTTTGTCCAATTCCGGTAAACGCAGTGATCTCAATCGCGATCGGATCGCCAAGCGTGGTTTGCCGATCGAAACCGTCACCAAGGTCGTCACTTCCGGCGAAGCGCTTTGGGAAGATTTAACCGAACAGCGGCTGGAAATTGCCGGCGTCAAGCCACAAGTTCTGTATCCGATTTGCGACTATCACAACGATGCGATCGATTGGGCGGGAAAGAAAACGCCGATCGAAATCTCATTGGACTTAAACGAAACCGTCGATGCCATTTTGTTGATGGGGCTGACGGACGGCACCGCGCCGGATGCGTACGACGACATTTTCGATGAAGCGATCGAGATGCAGATGCCGTTGATTTGCAGCAATCCCGACAAAACATCAGTACGAGACAGCGCTTTGGTGATTTCACCGGGCGCGTTGGCGGATCGATACGCCGCGATGGGTGGCGAAGTGGTTTGGTACGGCAAGCCATACGCCAATGTGTATCGCGCGGTGATACGCGCGTTTGCAAAACTGCCGCCAAACCGATTCCTGATGGTCGGCGATAGCTTGGAACACGACATCGGTGGCGCGCAGAGAGTTGGTTTTCAGTCAGCCTGGATTCGCGGCGGGATTCACGCTCACCAATTCGCCGAATCGACCAACCAAGAACAAATTCAAGAAATCAGCGAAGAGCTAGTTGAGCAAGCCAGTGTGAATCCACCAGAGTACAGCCTGCAATTACTAAGTTAGTTGCCTGAGCCGTTTGAGACGCCCGCTAGCATCGGTGATTGGACTGGCAATTTACGTAACAACCAGGACAGCCGCCTTTCGGATCAAAAAAAAACACCAGCTCGCAGCGCTACACAGCCGTTCGTCTGGTCTCTTAGAATGAAGTGGATTCGCATCATAAACTCGATATACCGCCATGCACCCAGTCGTTCTCGATGAACCCTACGATTTCGTTCCTCCCTACACAGGAACGATCTGGCCCAAATTCTTGCAGAAGTTTTTGCCCAGAAGTTTGCGCAAGGACTTTGGTATCCAGCAGACGAATTGCGTTGGACTGGAGAAAATCGCCGCTTCCATTGCCGCTGGGCACAGTATCGTTTTGGCCCCCAACCACTGTCGCCCATCAGATCCAATGGTTGTCAGTGAAGTGTGTCGCCAAGCGGGCGTGCTGTCATACACGATGGCCAGTTGGCACGTTTTTAAATCGACTTGGTTCAAACGTTTCATTCTTCGCCGCGTTGGTGGGTTCAGCGTTTACCGTGAAGGAACAGATCGACAATCGCTTAACGCTGCGGTGGATATTCTGGTCGAAGGCAAACGCCCGCTAGTGATTTTCCCCGAAGGCGTGATCACTCGTACAAACGATCGCGTGTACGCAATGATGGAAGGCCTTTCGTTTATCGCACGTTCGGCCGCCAAAAAACGGATGAAGGAAAATGCGGATGCCAAAGTCGTCGTGCACCCAATCGCGATTCGCTACAAATTCCAAGGCGACGTCGACAAATCACTTCACGGGGCGCTCGACGATATCGAAGAACGTCTATCGTGGCGCCCCAAACGCGACGATGCTTCTTTGCAAGATCGAATCTATCGGGTTGGAGAAGCCCTGTTGTGGTTAAAAGAGATCGAATTTTTTGGCGAACCGCAAACAGGAACGATTGCGGTACGCTTGCGAAATTTGATTGATCGCATTTTGGTACCGATGGAAAACGAATGGCTTGGTGGAGAAGCCGATGCCGACAAGACCGTGGTGGCCAGGGTCAAAGCGCTGCGCACCGCTGTATTGCCAGACATGATCGATGGCGATCTAAGCGAAGACGAAAAGACGCGCCGTTGGAATCATTTGGCCGACATGTATCTGGCACAACAACTTGGTCACTATCCGCCGGAATACATCGCCAACAATTCGACACCCGAGAGGATGGTGGAAACGGTCGAAAAGTTCGAAGAAGACTTGACCGATTACTGCCGCGTACATGGACCAATGATCGCGACGGTGCAAGTGGGTGACGCGATTGAAGTTTCTCCCAAACGCGTGCGCGGGGGCGAAGACCCCGTGATGGCAAGTTTGGAATCCGACATGCACAGCATGCTGGGATTACCACAGCCAGTCGCCGCGACCGAAACCGAGCCGTCCATTGGCTAAAGAATCTCCATCGACCGTATTGGCCGAACCAAATCCTCACAGCGGTTGGCAAATCAAAATACTACTGACGATGTACGTGGGTTATGCCGCGTTCATGTTGTGTCGTAATACGCTGGGCGCTGCCAGTCCGATGATGATGGAAGACGCCGCGCTGGCGATGGGGAAACCTGAATATGGTCGTTTGCTCAGTTGGGCTTCGGCCGGAGCGATCATCGGCAAACTGGTCACGGGAATTGGCGCCGACATCCTTGGTGGCCGAAAAATGTTCTTGATCGCGCTGTCGCTAACGGCGCTGGCGAACCTTGGGTTTGCGTTTAGCACATCGTTGGTGACGTTGGGCGTATTCAATTTTCTCGGTCAAGCGTTCAAGGCGGGCGGTTGGCCCGCGATGGTCAAAATCGTCGGCGAGTGGTATCCGCAGCGCCGATCCGGCCAAGTCTGGAGCATCATTTCGACCAGTTCGCGGGTGGGCACCATCGCGGCAGGCCTGGTGCTGGGGTTCTTGCTGGCCATGATTTCCTGGCGAGCCGTGTTTATTGTTTCGGCAGTGATTACCGGACTGGTCGTCATCCTGGCGTTCTTCTTCTTGAAAGACCGACCCGAAGACGTGGGTCTGGACCCGCTGCCGGATGATTCAACCGGCAAATTAGGTGATGGTGAAAAACTCCCAGCCGCAAGTCACCCATTTGACGACTTGAATGTTCGACAAGTCTGCTGGCGGTTCATCGCGAGCGGTCGATTCTGGATGATTGGCTTGAGCATTTGTTTTTTGTGCATCCTGATGGAGTTCATCAATTTCATCCCGATCTATTTGACCGAATCGATGGGGATCGCATCCGAAAAAGCATCCATGGCCGGCAGTGCGTTTCCCGCTGGCATGTTCGCCGCACTGGTGGCAACCAGCATGGTTTACGATCGGTTGAACAAACGGCGTTTGATCTACGTCCTGGGCGGTCTGCTTGCGGTGGGTTGCCTGTGCGTGGTCGCGCTTTGGAATTTTGCCAGTTTGCCGATTCCAACATCGATGCAAGTTC
>CAZZDZ010000034.1:0-6115 GCA_964652675.1 uncultured Pirellulaceae bacterium | reverse complement strand
GTGGTCGCGCTTTGGAATTTTGCCAGTTTGCCGATTCCAACATCGATGCAAGTTCCCGCCGCGATCGGTTTGATATTCTTGATGGGCTTTAGTCTTTCGCCGGCCTATTACATACCGATGAGCGTGTTTTCGGTTTCGTTTGGTGGCAAACACGGTGGTTTTTTGGTGGCGTTGATCGACGTGTTCGGCTACGCCGGCGCGATGCTGTTCAACTACTTTGGCGGAAGCATTGCCGAAGACTACGGTTGGTCAGTGTTTTTGATCGGCCTGTTGTCGATCGCCGTCGCGGCATTATTGAGCATGACAACGTTCTTGACGCTGGATTATCGAGCATCACGTTCGTTGGGCAGGTAGAATGCGGCTTGCTTTTTGCGGGCCTGTTCAAATGCGTGAATCGACTATGCGAACTCCACTTCTTTCGGTCTTTACGCTCGTGCTGCTACCGGTTTGTGTCGTCGCACAAGACATGACCAAGCTGGATTTGTCACGCGCCGGCAACGACAAAGTTCGTCAGATCATGAAGACTTATGGCGGTCGCGGCGTGATGGCGGATTCTTCGCAACCGACGCCTGCAACCAAGGCCGTCGGCGAATTCAAAATGCGTGACGGTTTCGAGATGCAGTTGGTCGCTGCCGAACCGGATGTGTCGCAACCCCTGTTTCTTTCCTGGGACTCACGCGGGCGCATGTGGTGCGTGCAATATCGCCAATATCAGTTTCCAGCCGGACTAAAAGTCATTCGTTACGACCAACACTTGCGGGCCGTGTTTGACAAAGTCCCCGATCCGCCACCACACGGCACTCCCGGTTTAGACAAAATCACTGTCCACACTGATACTAATGGAGACGGCCACTACGATTCACACAAAGACGTCATCTCCGGGCTGAACATTGCCAGCAGTGTCGCGGTCGGTAACGGTGCGATTTGGGTTTTGAACCCACCCTATCTGCTGCGTTATCCTGACGCCGATCGTGACGACGTGCCAGACGGCGATCCCGAAGTCCACTTATCGGGTTTTGGTATTCAGGACACTCATTCCGTTTCCAACAGCATGATGTTTGGCCCTGACGGGTGGCTGTACGCGTGCAACGGCAGCACGACCGTTTGCGATGTCAGCAGCGCCGTCACCAAAGGAGTTCGTTTCCAAGGCCAATGCGTATGGCGCTATCATCCCGACACAAAAGTGTTCGAGATCTATGCCGAAGGCGGCGGGAACACGTTCAGTTTGGATATCGATTCCAAAGGCCGCGTGTTCACCGGCACCAACGGCGGCAACACACGCGGTTGGTACTTTCCCCAAGGCAGCTATAGCAACAAGAATTGGGGAAAGCACGGACCACTGACCAATCCGTATGCCTTCGGTTTCTTTGCACCGATGAAATTCAAAGGCGATGGCCGACGCTTTCCTCAGGCTTTCTGTATCTACGAAGGCGGCTTGTACGACGATTCGTTTGATGGAACGATCGTCGCCCCCAACGCCATGCATAACTTGGTTTGGAACAGCAAACGGATTTCGGATGGGACAACGTTTCGCACCGAAGACGACACGAATTTGCTGGAGAGTCCCGATCGCTGGTTCCGTCCTGTTTACTCCGGCGTTGGTCCCGACGGCGCCGTTTACATCGCCGATTGGTACGACACGCGATTGAGTCACGTCAGCCCGATCGATGATTGGCACAAAGAGAGCGGGCGCGTTTATCGAGTTGTCCCCAAAGGGAAACAACCGATCTACCAAGGCGGTGACCTGCACAAGCTATCGTCACATGCACTGGTAAAGAAGTTTGACGATCCAAACAAATGGGTACGTCAACGCGCGGCACTGGAACTTGGCTGGCGCAAAGACGTTGCGATCACGCCAACGTTGATTGCGAAAGTAAAAGACTCCGCGTCGCTTGAATCACTGTGGGCTTTGAACTTGATGGGCGAGTTCTCATCGGACGTCGCCGCCGATTGTATCACGCACACAGACCCCGACATCCGGCGTTGGGCCGTACGGTTGTTGGGTGATCGACACGAAGACCACTTTGATCTTTTCCCAATGACACCGTGCGAATTCAATGCGGACGTTCGCAGCCAACTGGCTTCTACCGCCAAGCGGTTGTCTCCTGATTTGGCGTTGCAGGTCATCGATGCCTTGCTGCAGCACGGCGAAGACGTCGACGATCCCCACATAGGCCTGTTGGATTGGTGGGCACTGGAAGCACACGCTGATGAACACGATGCGATTCGCGACCTCTTTTCAAACCATCAATTTTGGGAGCGAGAGATGGTAAAGAAATACATCACAAGCCGTTTGATGCAGCGCTATGCGGCTGCGGGATCCGAATCCGACTTGCAACAATGTGCAGCCCTGATGCAATTGGCTCCCGATGACGAATCCAAAACACTTTTGTTGACCGGTCTCAGCCAAGCCTTTCAAGGCCGCGCCGTCCCAAAATTGCCCGACACGCTGGCCAAATCGTTGACCGAATACCAATCCAAGTTGGGTGAATCTGGTTTCGTACTGGGGCTGCGACAAGGAAACGCAAAAACGATTGACGAAGCGATCGCGGCGATCAAGAACCGATCCACCGACTTGGGATTGCAACTGGAATTGGTCCGCGTGTTTGGCGAAATCAAATACCCCAAAGCCGTCAGCACACTTGTTTCTTTGGCGACCGGTCGCGGAACCAGCGAACCATCGTTGCAGCGAGTCGCCATCAGTTCGCTCGGTCAGTACGACAACGATTCGATTCCCAAATCGCTGGTCGGTTCGTTCGGCAGCCGCATTTCCGACGAACATGGTTTGCGGGCCACCGCGTGTCGCACATTGGCCAGTCGCCCGGCTTGGGCCAAAATTCTGCTGGCCGAATTGACTCAGTGGCGACTGCGACGCGATCAAGTTCCACCTGATGTGGTTCAACAATTGCGGACGTACGACGATCCGGAGATCGTATCGGCTGTCGAAACCGCGTTTGGCAAAGCACTGACCAGCGCGTCTCCTGAAAAAGTAGCCGAACTGAAACGGATCAAAGCAGTCGTGACCGCCAAAGCGGGCGATCCGGTCGCCGGCAAGCAACAGTACACAAAACGCTGTGGGATTTGTCACCAACTGTTCGGCGAAGGCAAAAAGGTGGGTCCGCCGTTGGACGGTTACGAACGCGACAGCATCAACTTTTGGCTCAATGGGATCGTTGAACCCAGCCTAGAAATCCGCGAAGGATTTCAATCCTATTTGATCCTGACCGACGACGGACGAGCCCTCAATGGAATGATTGCTGCACAAGATCCCAAAACCGTCACCTTGCGGAACGCGGACAATCAGACGACCGTAGTAAGTCGCGACGACATCGTTCAACTCAAAGCACTGAAGACATCTTTGATGCCAGCGGATGTTTTAAAACAAATGACAGACAAACAGCTTCAAGACCTATTTGCATACTTATCGCTGGGAGCCAAGAAATGAATCCAAATAATAACACGATCGACCGACGAAAATTCTTGGCCACTGGCGCTGCGGTAGCTGCCGCGGCCTCGCTGGTACCCAGCATGGCGGTCGCGGACGACAAAATGAAAACGAAGCACAAGATTTGTGTTTTCACCAAGCCATTCAATTCGCTCTCGTTCGACGCCTTGGCTGACAAAATCGCAGAGCTTGGGTTTGATGGAATCGAAGCCCCGATACGCAAAGGCGGCCACATTGAAACCGAAGCAATCGCGGATGAATTGCCAAAGTTAGTCGAGGCACTAGAAAAGCGCAACTTAGAAATCACATTGGCCACGTCAGACATCAATGACCCGGATGATCCGATCACGACCAAGTTTCTACGAACGCTGGCGACCGTGGGCGTCAAACGCTACCGCATGAAATACTTTCACTACGATTTCGACTTGCCCGTTGCCGATCAGTGGGCCGAATGGAATCCGCGTTTCAAACAACTAGCGGCCATGAACCACGAGTACGGTATCCAAGGTCTGTATCAGAACCACTCCGGCGGCAAGTATTTCGGCGCATCGGTCTGGGATCTTCTGAAAGTACTCGACGGTGTTGATCCAAGTGACTTGGGCGTTGCCTACGACATTCGCCACGCCACCGTCGAAGCGGCCAATAGCTGGCCGGTATCGTTCGAGATGATTCAGCCGCACATGGAAATGGTGTACGTAAAAGACTTTAACTGGATCGACGGAAAAGTCAGAAACGTTCCCTTGGGCGAAGGTCTGGTGCAAAAAAAGTTCTTTGAACTGTTGGCCGAAACCGGATTCGAAGGCCCGATCTCCTTGCACGAAGAGTACCTAAGTCACAAAGATCCCAACCTGGTACCAGAACATTGGGCCGCGATCAAAAAGGACTTCGCCGCACTCAAAGGGATGCTGAAATCATAGTTCGCGCGTTTGAGTGCACTTTGCCATCCGCTTGATAAAAATTTTCTACATCAAGACATTACAGCAACTACGAAACTTCCACGCTGTGAGAACTCGCTGATGAGCCGTGAACCTTCCGAACTCCTCCGGAGCGATATCCTCTGTTGCACGTCGACGGTCGCTAGTCGTGATGAAGCCGATTCGATTGCCGGTCAACTGCTGGCCGAATCGCTGGCGGCCTGCGTTCAGATAGATGGCCCCATCCGCAGCCACTTTCGGTGGAAAGGCGAAACGCATTGCAGCGAAGAATTTCGTTTGACGATCAAGACGTCGGGTGATGCGTGGCCGCGACTAAAAGTCCGACTTGCAGAGATCCATTCTTACGACGAACCACAAATCATCTGCACTGAAATCGTCGATGCGACCGACGACTATCGCGATTGGGTGATAGCGCAGACCAAAGTTTCATCGTAACACCGCTGCGGTCGCGGTTCGTCCGGCCTACGTGCCGTGCACCTTGGCTTTTGGCAAAGCATGCGACAATCCTGACCCGACCGATTCGATAATGGGTCACTTGGGCCCGGGCTCGATTGCGATACAATCTGGCTACCTTACTTAGCTACACAACCTGGTTTACACAGCTCCAGACGATGACCAAATCCAAGAAGAAATCTGCCAAGCAAACGATGGCGGACCGCGCCGACAAATTCAAACTCTACGAAAAATCGGTCCAGACACCCGATCACGAAGTCGAATTTTTTCTGCAAGCCTACGGTGACGTCAACAAGCGAAAAAAGCCGCTCGTTTTACGCGAAGATTTCTGCGGCACGTTCGCTGTCTGTTGTGAATGGGTCAAAACCGACAAACGACGAACCGCATTGGGAATCGACTTTTGCCCCACGACGCTGCAGTGGGGCAAAGACAACAATTTGGCCAAGTTGAATCCCGAGCAAAAACAAAGAGTCAAGCTGCTTGAACAGGATGTTCGCAAACGCAACAAGCCCAAAGCCGATGTGCTGGCGGCGCAAAACTTTTCGTTCTGGATTTTTAAAACTCGCGAGGAAGTCGTCCAGTATTTCAAAATCGCGCGCAGCAACTTAAAAGATGACGGCATCATGGTGATGGACATGATGGGTGGTGGTGAATGCCACGAAGAAGGTTTGGTTGACAAACGCACGATCAAAAAAGGTAAAAACGGATTCAAATACCATTGGTCGCAAGTCTCGTACAATCCGATCAACGCGGACGCCAGTTTCTCCATCAGTTTCAAGTTTCCCGATGGCAGCAAACTAGCGCACGCATTTGAATATCACTGGCGGTTTTGGACGATCTCCGAAGTCCGCGAGATGCTGGAAGAAGCTGGTTTTGAAGCCAGCTACGTTTACTGGGAGATCGAAGAAGATGACGATCCAGAAAGAGCGGGCGAGTGGGAGCGTCGTGAAATCGCTCCCAGCGACCCAAGTTGGATTTGCTATATCGTCGCCCAAGTGTAAAGGTATCGCCCTAACACGAGCCATTCACCGGCCCTGCCTCACTCTTGTTTGACCAAGTTGGGCGCACCAAGGGTCGCGTAGAGACAAAGTCCGACCAACATCATCGCAAACCACAACGATTGGTTGCGAACCAAGTAGTCCCAGGCCGTCGGCTGCGAAATGGCAGGCACTTGAAAGGCCGTAGAAGTCGTCAAGACTTTCGGCAAACCACATGAATCCAAAAGTCTTGACGGCTTTCGCTACGCGTATTACGAGGTTTAAGTGGCCAGTTCTTAAAGCCC